>VGWF01000099.1 GCA_016873715.1 Lentisphaerota bacterium
GTACGGCCAGCCCTTGTGCGGCGGGCCGTAGAACGGGGGCTCGTGGATCTTCGGCGGGCCGTCGCACCACCGCGGCTCGGGATAGACCACCCTCACGCCCCCGCCGTACCACGTCGTCCTCGGGCATACGACCTGAGGGGCGGGATAGACCACCTGGGGCGCCGGGTACACGACCTGGGGCGCCGGATAGACGATCTGGGGCTGCGCCACCACGACCGGCGGCGGATAGACCACCTGCGGCTGCGAGACGATCACCGGGGCCGGGTAAACCACCTGCGGCTGCGCCACGACCACCGGCTCGCAGGCCGGCGCCGCGATCTGGCTGAAGAGGATCCCGCCGAGGAAGGCCCCGGCCACGGCCCATCCGTCGCCGCACCCGCGGGCTCCCGCGGTTCCCGGAATCGACGCCACCGTGATAACCGCCGCCGTTCCAACCGCTTGCATCCACTTCGCCTTCATGACGCACTCTCCTTCCACAGGCCCTTTCATCGCCTTGCAGAAGCTGACGCAGCCCCCGCGATTCTATTCACGGGACTCCAGGGAGGGTTCCAAGGTTCGGACGAACGGAGGTTCGCAGGTTCCAAGGTTCGGAAGATCGCGGTAGAGTTGTGAATAGGAACGCGGTACGGCGCGTCCATGACTTGCACCCTGTGAGTTCGCTGCTGGACCAGGCGAAATCGGGCGACATCGAGGCGTTCGCGCGCCTCTTCGAACCGCTTCGCGGCAATGTCTTCGCGGTCGCGTGCCGGCTGGTCGGCGCCCAGGATGCGGACGATGTGGTCATGGACACGTTTCTCAAGGCATGGAAGGCGCTCCCGGGGTTCCGCGGCGGATCGTCGCTGAAGACCTGGCTGGCCCGCATCGCGCGCAACGCATGCCTCGACCGGATGCGCCGGGCCCAGGCGGAGCGCACCGATTCCCTCGCCTCCGGCGACGCCGCCGAGCCGCCGCGCGAGCTGGCCGACCCGACCGTCTCGACGCCCGACGAGACCGTCCGCAGCCGCGAGATGGCCGGCGTCCTGCGCGCCGCCCTCGCCCGGCTGGACGAGGCCCACCGGACCGCCCTGCAGCTGCGATTCGTCGACGACCTGAGCTACGCCGAGATCGCCGCCGCGACCGGCGTCCACATCGGCACCGTGATGTCCCGCCTGTTCAACGGAAAGCGCAAGTTGCGCGCGATCGTCGAAGCGATGGAGCCCGGAACCCCGGGGGAGACCGCACCATGAAGAACCTCCTCGACACCCTCCGTACCGCGCGCACCGGCGCCCCCGGGCCCGCGGGCGCCGACGCGTTCTGGACCGAGTTCGAGCACCGCGCCGCCGGCGCCGCCCGCGTGCCGCGCGTGGCGACCACCGGCCCCCTCGCCCGCGCCGCCTCCGTGGCCGGCGCGGTGCTCCTCGCGGCCGGGGCCGGAACGTGGGCGCTGCTTCCGGGCGCCGCGCAGGCCGGCATCCGCATCGATTCGCTCTCGGTGCCCGTCGAGCACGACTCGGTCTTCGTGATCAACGACGCGGCCGGGGAGGGTACGATCGTGCTGATCGGAGGCCTCCAGCCGCAGGATCCGCCGGAGGTACGCCCGTGACGAGCGCACAGACACGACGGACAGGCATCGCGGCCCTGCTGGCCGTCGCCGCGCTCCTGGCGTGGCCGGCCCCCGCCGCGCACGCGGCGCAGACGGTCCAGATCCGGCTCGTCGCCGCGTCCGCCGGCGCCGAGAAGGTCGACGCCGCGCTCCGGGACGTCGCCCCGCTCCTGAAGCGGAACCTCAACGTCACGCAGATCCAGCTGCTCGACAGCGGCAGCGTGCGCCTGCCCTCCGCCGGCGACGTCCTCGCGATGAAGGCCGGTGTCACCGTGCGGTGCAACGGGAGCGCGGACCGCCTCGCCATCACGGTCGAGAGCGGCGGCCGCGTCGTCGCCCAGACCCAGGTCGCGATGCGAGCGGGCATCCCGCTCATCCTGTCCGGCTTCCCGGGCAGCGGCGGAACGATGATGGTGATCGTGCAGTTGAAGTAGGCGGGATCAGGCCTTCGCGAAGCGCGCGATCAGCTCGCCGACCGTCACGGACTGCTCCGCGCCGGCGGCCATGTCCTTGAGCTGGCAGCGGCCGGCGGCGAGTTCGTCGTCGCCCCGCACCGCGACCCACGGGGCGCCCCGGCGGTTCGCCGCGCGCATCTGGGCCTTCACGCTGCGGCCGGACGTGTCCAGCCCGACGGCCGCGCCCCTGCGGCGGAGCTGCTGCGCGAGCGCGAGGTTCTCCTCGCGGGCCCGGTCGCCGACCGCGACGAGCCAGAGGTCCGGCCGGCCGCGGTAGTCCTCGACCTTCACGCCGGCGCCCATCAGGGCCATGATCACGCGTTCGACGCCCATCGCGAAGCCCACGCCCTCGACGGCGCGGCCGTCGAGATCGATGCGGTAGCGCCCGCCGCCCGCCAGCGCGTCCTGCGCGCCGAGCGCCGCGTGGGTGATCTCCCAGATCGTGTGCTCGTAGTAGTCGAGCCCGCGGATCAGGCGCGGATCCACCTGCGCCGGGACGCCGAGCGCCCCGAGCCGCGCGACGACCTCGTCGAGGTAGGCCCGCGACTCCGGCGCCATGAAGCTCATCACCGGCGGGAGCGTGTCGACCACCGCGCGGCATCCGGGGTTCTTGCAGTCGAGGATCCGCAGCGGGTGCGTCTCGTGGCGGCGCCGGCACTCCTCGCACAGCGCGCCGAGGTGCGGGCGGACCGCCTCGATCAGCCCCGCGCGGACGGCGGCCTGGTCGGCCGCGACGCCGCGGGTGTGGACGTGCAGCACCGCGCCGCCCAGCCCCCACTGCTCGACGAGGTGCATCTGCATCGCGATGCACTCCGCATCCGCCGCCGGCGACGGCGCCCCGAGCGCCTCGACGCCGATCTGGTGGAACTGGCGCTTGCGGCCCGCCTGCGGCCGCTCCGCCCGGAACATGGGTCCGATGTAGAAGACGCGCGCCTCGGCGAAGTCGGGGCCGAGTTCGCACAACGCGCGGATGACCCCCGCCGTGCCCTCGGGACGAAGGGAAACCTGCCGGCCGCCCCGGTCGTCGAAGGTGTACATCTCCTTCTGGACGACGTCGGTCCCCTCGCCGATCGCGCGGGTGAACACCGGGGTGCGTTCGAGGATGGGGGTGCGGATCTCCTCGAAGCCATAGAGCGGGAACAGACTGCGCGCCACCGATTCGACGCGCTGCCAGAGCCCCACCTCCGGCGGCGCGATATCGGACATTCCCTGAAGGGGTGAAAAGCCGCCGGAACTCATGGATACGCTACTGGCCCGTGATGGTCTTGCGCATCACGCGCCCGGGCTTGAACTTCACAACCTTCCGGCGCGGGATCTGGACGATCTGGTCCGGCCGGTTGGGGTTGCGTCCGATCCTGGGCTTTCGCTCCTGGACCTCGAACACGCCGAAGTTCCGGAACTCGATCGTCGTTCCCTGCTGAAGCGCCTCGACGATGTAGTCCAGCGACTTCTGCAACACGGTGGCAACATCGTGTTGAACCAACCCGGTCTCCGCAGCAATGCGAACCACCAGATCCCGTTTGGTCATGACTTGTTCTCCCCGCTCTTTTCCCTCACTCCGACTCCCTGCCCCCTATCGAAATCCCCATCCGGCTCGAATGCAAGCACAAATCCGAGAAAAAGTTACATGCCTTCCGGGACGCCCCCGGGACGGGCAGGTCGCCATGGGAAGTCGGGGTGGGGTCGGATGGCTCCGGTGGTAGGATTCGAACCTACGACCAAGTGATTAACAGTCACCTGCGCTACCACTGCGCTACACCGGAACCGAAACCGTAAACGCACGGGGAC
Organism: Lentisphaerota bacterium; assembly: GCA_016873715.1. Lineage (GTDB taxonomy): Bacteria > Verrucomicrobiota > Kiritimatiellia > PWTM01 > PWTM01 > VGWF01. Next base: position 3,826 of record VGWF01000099.1, read on the forward strand.
GATATCGGAAACCGCGACGTTGTCAAGCGGCGGGGCCGCATCGGGGTTGTTCCCGCCGGGCGGCATGGGGTATAAAGCGGCCTTCCACGGCGGGAGCAAACGATGAGCTTTCGGATCGAAATCGGACTCAAGCGCGGCGTTCGTGATCCCCGCGGCGAGGGGGCCGCGGCGCGCGCGAGGGATTCCCTCCACCTGCCGGTCCGCTCGATCCGCACCCGCGACGTCTACAAGGTCGCCGACGACCTGCCCCCCCGCCTGCAGCGGCGCGTCCGCGACGCCTTCGCCGACCCGGTCATCACCACCGCCGCCCTCGGCCGCCTGCGCCCGCCCCCGTTCGACTGGCTGATCGAGGTCGGCTTCAAGCCGGGCGTCACCGACAACGTCGGCCAGACCGCCCGCACCGTGCTGGCCGACGTCCTCGACCGCGCCGCCCCGGACGCCGGCGGCGTGTACAGCTCGGTCCAGTACTTCGTCCGCGGCGCCGCCCTCCCCCGCGACGCGGCCGACCGCCTCGCGCGCGGCGCGCTGGCCAACGAGCTGATCCAGACGATCCGCATCTTCGATCCTTCCGAGTGGGCCGCGGCGGCGCCGGACACGGACCTGCCGGTCGTCCGCGACCCGCACACGCCGCAGGTGAAGGTCTACGACCTCGAGGTCGCCGACGACACCCTCCTGAAGATCAGCCGCGACGGCATCCTCTCCCTCAGCCTCGCCGAGATGCACGCGATCCGCGACTACTACCGCCGCCCCGAGGTCCGCTCCGCCCGCGAGGCCCTCGCCCTGCCGGCCGCGCCGACGGACGTCGAACTCGAGTGCATCGCCCAGACCTGGTCCGAGCACTGCAAGCACAAGATCTTCGCCGCCACGGTGCGCTGCACGGACGATCGCGGCCAGGCGCGGACGGTCGACGGGCTCTTCAAGACCTTCATCCGCGGCGCGACGATGGAGATCGCCAAGCGCATCGACTGGCTCGTCTCCGTCTTCACCGACAACGCCGGCATCATCCGGTTCAACGACCGCTGGAACGTCGCGTACAAGTGCGAGACCCACAACAGCCCCTCCGCCCTCGACCCCTACGGCGGCGCGATCACGGGCATCGTCGGCGTCAACCGCGACCCGATGGGCACCGGCATGGGCTGCGAACTGGTCTGCAACACCTGGGGCTACTGCCTCGGCTCGCCCTTCTACGACGGCGACCTTCCGGCCGGCCTGATGCACCCGCGGCGCATCCGCGACGGCGTCCACCACGGCGTCATCGACGGCGGCAACCAGAGCGGCATCCCGTGGACCCGCGGGTTCGAGCGCTTCGACGACCGCTACATCGGCAAGCCCCTCGTCTACTGCGGCACCGTCGGCCGCATCCCGCGCCTCGTCGGCGGCCGCCCCTCGGAGCGCAAGGAGATCCTGCCCGGCGACGCGGCCGTCATGATCGGCGGGCGCATCGGCAAGGACGGCATCCACGGCGCGACGTTCTCCTCCGAGGAACTCCGCCACGAGTCGCCCGCGCAGGCCGTCCAGATCGGCGACGCCTTCACGCAGCGCAAGCTCTACGAGTTTCTGATCGAGGCGCGCGACCTCGGCCTCTACCGCGCCCTGACCGACAACGGCGCGGGCGGCCTGAGCTCGTCCATCGGCGAGATGTGCACCTTCAGCGGCGGCGCGGACCTCGACCTGACGAAGGCGCCGCTCAAGTACGCCGGCCTCGACCCGTGGGAGATCCTGCTGAGCGAGGCGCAGGAGCGCATGAGCCTCGCCGTCCAGCCCGAGAACCTCGACGCCTTCCTCGCCCTCGCCGCCCGCCGCGACGTCGAGGCGACCGCGCTCGGCCGCTTCACGGACGAGGGCGCTCTGACCATCCGCCACGGCGGCCGCGTCGTCGCGCGCATCGACCTTGCGTTCCTCCACGACGGCTGCCCGCGGCTCGAGCTGACCGCCCGCTGGGCCCCGCCCGCCGTCCCCGCCCCCGCCCCGCTGCGCGGCGGCCCGCGCAACAAGGCGCTGGAGGCCGTCCTCGGCGCGCTCAACGTCTGCTCGAAGGAATGGAAGTCGCGGTCGTACGACGGCGAGGTCAAGGGGCTGAGCGTGGGCAAGCCGTTCGTCGGCGTCCGCTCCGATGTCCCCGCCGATGCCACCGTCATGCGGATCGAACCCGGCGCGACCGACGGCATCGTCCTCGCCGAGGGCATCAACCCCTTCTACTCGGACCTCGACACCTACGCGATGATGGCCTCCGTCATCGACGAGGCCGTCCGCCGCGCGATCAGCGCCGGCGGAACGCTCGCGCACCTCGCCGGCCTCGACAACTTCTGCTGGCCCGATCCGGTGCCGTCCGCCGGCAACCCGGACGGCGAGCACAAGATGGCCCAGCTCGTCCGCGCCAACCAGGCCCTCTACGACGTCACCACCGCCTACGGGGTGCCCTGCGTGTCCGGCAAGGACAGCATGAAGAACGACTCCGTCCGCGGCGGCCGGCGCATCTCGATCCCGCCGACGGTCCTCTTCTCGGTCATCGGCCGCATGGCGGACGTCTCGAAGCTCGTCACCGTCGACTTCAAGCGCCCGGGCGACCTGGTCTACGTCGCCGGCCTCACGCGCGACGAGCGCGGCGCCTCGGAGTTCCACCGCTGGCTCGCCGCGGAGCAGGGCGCGCCAGGCGCGTTCGGCGGCACGGTCCCCGCGCTGGACATCCCCGCGGCGCTGGCGCTCTACGCGGCGATGGAGAAGGCGATCGCGGCCGGCCTGCTTCGCTCGTCGCACACGCCGACGCTGGGCGGCCTCGCCGCCGCGTTCGCGCTGGCGGCGGTCGGCGGCGATGTCGGCGCGGACATCGACCTCACCGCGGCGCCCGCGGACGGCCGGCTCGCGGACGACGCGCTCCTCTTCAGCGAGTCCAACAGCCGCTTCGTGGTCTCGGTCGACCCCGCGAAGGCCGCGGAGGCCGAGGCGGTCTTCGCCGGCCTGCCGTTCCAGCGCGTCGGCGTCGTCGTCGAGGACCCGCGCCTGCGCGTCACCGGCGCCCGCGGCCGCACGCTCGTCGACCGCCCCGTCGACACCCTGCGCCGCGCGTTCGGCAGGACGCTCGACCGGATCTGAGCATGTGGGACCAGCGCTACGCCGAGGCCGGCTGGGCCTACGGAACCGCGCCGAACGACTTCCTCGCCGCGTGCGCACCGCGGCTGCCGCGCGGACGGGCCCTGTGCCTGGCCGACGGCGAGGGGCGCAACGGCGTCCACCTCGCCTCGCTGGGCTTCGACGTGACCTCCGTCGACCTCTCCCCCGTCGGGCTTGCCAAGGCCCGCACCCTGGCGGCCACGCGCGGCGTCGCCCTGCGCACCGTGGTCTGCGATCTGGCGGACTTCCGGATCGGGAACGGCGAGTGGGACGCGATCGTCTCGGTCTTCTGCCACCTTGACCCTGCGCTTCGGGCGGACGTCCACCGCCGCTGCGTCGAGGGCCTCCGTCCCGGCGGCGCGTTCCTGCTCGAGGCCTACACCCCGCGGCAGCTGGAATTCCGAACCGGCGGTCCGACGGCGGTCGAGCTGCTCATGGACGTCGCGACGCTGCGGCGCGAACTGGACGGCCTCCGGTTCGAGATCGCGCACGAGGTCGAGCGGGACATCGTCGAGGGCCGCTGCCACACCGGCCGCGCCGCGGTCACCCAGGTCCTGGCGTTCCGGTAGTCGCCGGCGCGACGTGCAGCCAGCAGCGCGACCCGTGGGTCGGGCTGTGCGCGGTTTCGACGGGATAGCGCTCGCGGCAGACGGGCATCGCCTGCGGACAGCGCGGGTGGAACGGGCAGCCCGGCGGCGGCGCGATCGGGGATGGAACGTCGCCCTCCAGCACGATCCGCTTCGTCCCGTCGGAGCCGATCCGCGGCACCGCGGACAGCAGCGCCACGGTGTAGGGATGCTTCGCGCCGCCCAGGACCTCGGCGGTCTCGCCCTCCTCGACGATCCGGCCGAGGTACATCACCGCGACGCGGTCCGCGAGGTACTGCACGACGCCCATGTCGTGCGTGATGAACAGGTAGGAAAGCCCCAGCTCCGACTGCAGATCCTTGAACAGGTTGAGCACCTGCGCCTGGACGCTGACATCGAGCGACGACGTCGCCTCGTCGCACACGATCAGCTCGGGCTCCACCGCCAGCGCCCGGGCCAGCCCGATCCGCTGCCGCTGGCCGCCGGAGAACTCGTGCGGGTAGCGCCGCGCCATCCCGGGACGCAGCCCCACCCGTTCCAGGAGGGCCTCCAGGCGCGCCTGCCGGTCCGCCGCGTCCGCGCCGACGCCGTGCACCTCCATGCCCTCGAGGATCGCGTCGCCCACCGTCATGCGCGGATTCAGGCTCGACTGCGGGTCCTGGAAGATCACCTGGATGCGGCGGCGGTACGGCTTGAGCCCGGCGCGGGAAAGGCCCGCCATCTCCGTGCCATGGAACCGGACCGAGCCGGAGGTGATCGGCGCAAGCCGGACCACCGCGCGCCCGGCCGTCGTCTTGCCGCAGCCCGACTCGCCCACCAGCGCGAGCGTCTCGCCCTGCGCGAGCGAGAGCGACACGCCGTCGACCGCATGCACGCGGCCCACGACACGCTGCATCAGCCCCCGGCGGATCGGGAAGTGGACCTTGAGATCCCGGATCTCCAGCCGCACCGACGCCGGATCGCGCGACGACGCGGGCGCCGCGGGAAGGTCGGCCACCGGCGCCCCCGCGGCGGCGCCCTCGAGCAGGACGCAGGCGGCGCGGCACCCGCCGCCGAGATCGATGTCCGGCGGCTGCGCCGCGCGGCACCGGTCCATCGCCCGCGGGCACCGGTTCGCGAACCGGCAGCCCGGCGGGAACTCGGTCGCCGGCGGCACCATGCCCTCGATCGTCGCCAGCCGCCGCCCGCGGACCGACCGCGAGGGCATCGAGCGGAGCAGGAGCTGCGTGTAGGGATGCCGCGGGTGCGCGAAGAGCGCGTCGCGGGGCGCCTCCTCGACGATGCGCCCCGCGTACATCACGGCCACCCGGTGCGCGTTCTCGTAGACGACGCCCATGTCGTGCGTGATCAGCAGGACGGCCGTCCCCTGCTCCACGGTCAGTTCGCGCATCAACTCGAAGACCTGCGCCTGGACGGTGACATCGAGCGCGGTCGTCGGCTCGTCGGCGATCAGCAGCGCCGGACGGCATCCGACGGCCATCGCGATCATCACGCGCTGCCGCATCCCGCCCGAGAGCTGGTGCGGGTACTCGTCGACCCGGCGCGCGGCATCCGGGATGCCCACCCGGTCGAGCAGGGCGATCGCCCGCGCCCGCGCCTCGCCCCGGGAGAGCCCCTGGTGGAGACGCAGGACCTCCTCGATCTGGAACCCGACGGTGAAGACCGGGTTCAGCGCCGTCATCGGCTCCTGGAAGATCATCGCGATCCGGTTGCCGCGGATGCGGCGCATCTCCTCGGCGGACACCTGCGCGAGGTCGAGGCCGTCGAAGCGGATCGCGCCGCCGGCGATGCGTCCGGCCGGCTTCTGCAGGAGCCCGAGGACGGCCAGCGCGGTGACGGACTTCCCGCAGCCCGACTCGCCGACGAGCGCGAACGTCTCGCCCGGCCGCACGTCGAAGGTCACGCCGTCGACCGCGCGCGCCGGCCCCGCCGACGTCGCGAACTCGACGCGCAGGTCCGCGATGGACAGCAGCGCGCCGCCGCCCGGCGGTCCGCCTGCGCCCGTCTCCCGCCCGTCATCCATTCCGCCATTCCTCCATCCGCACGGTCCTCATCGCGTCCTCAGCTTCGGATCCAGCGCGTCGCGCACGGCATCGCCGAGGATGTTGGCCGGCAGGACGAGCCCCAGCATGAACGCGAACGCCGCGCCCAGCTTCCAGGCGATCACCGGATCGCGTGCCAGTTCGAGGCGGGCGTCGTTGATCATGCGGCCCCACGAATACGTGTCCGCCCCGACGCCGATCCCGATGTAGGTCAGCGCGGCCTCCGACAGCACGCGGCCCGAGAACCCGAGCACCATCGTGATGACGACCAGGTGCATCACGTTGGGCACGATGTGGCGCGCGATGATGCGGCGGCGCGGGACGCTCATCGCCTCGGCGGACTGGACGAACTCCATCTCGCGGAGCTTGAGCGTCTCGCCGCGCAGCACGCGGCAGAGGCTGGTCCACGATGTGATGCCCATGATGATGCAGAGCTGCGGCAGGCCGCGGCCGAACAGGATCATGAACGCGACGATCAGCAGCACGCTCGGGATCGACGCGATCACCGTGTAGACGTACTGGATGACGTCGTCGACCCAGCCGCCGAAGTAGCCCGCCACGACGCCGAAGACGATCGCGAAGGGGATGATCAGCAGGGTCGTGACGACGCCGAGGATGATGCCGGTGCGCACGCCCTTGAGCGCCTGGTAGAGCACGTCCTCCCCGACCTTGTCGGTTCCCAGCAGGTGGCGGCCGGGATGGCGCAGCGGCGGGTACTCGCGGGCCAGGGTGCCGTCGGCGTGGCGGACGAACTCCGTCGTGAACTGGCGGCCGGCCAGCGGCGCGGAGTAGGTCTTCTCCCGCGCGGTGCGGATCGGGGTCAGCACCCAGTCCAGAGCGGTCACGCCGCGCGCGTCGCGCACCACCCTGCCGTCCGTCGCGCGCAGGATGCCCCCCTGCCCGTCCCGCAGCACCGGGTGCCAGCCGACGCTGTCGAGCACGGCCACCGCGGCGTAGCCCGCGACGATCCAGAACGAAACCGCGGCCATGCGCCGCCGGGCGACCTCCGCGAAGGCCCGCCGCCAGTAGTCCGACCGCCGCATCCGGACCCCGGTCCACGCGCCCCAGAGCACCAGCAGCGCCACGAGGACGTCGTGAACGTACCAGCTGGTCCAAAGCGCCTGGAGGGAGGAGGACATGGGAGGTGTCAGGTGTCAGGGAAGCGGAGTTTCAAGTTCCAGGTTGTTGCCGCATTCGATGCTCAGCGTTCGATGTTCGCTGTTCGTTGTTCGGTGTTCGGTGTTCGATGTTCGGTGTTCGGTGTTCGTTGTTGATCCTCATCCCAGCCTCACGCGCGGGTCGACGAGGGTGTAGGAGACGTCCACGAGGAGCAATCCGCCGATGTAGAGGACCGACCCGAGGTAGACCATGGCGCGGACGACGGCGAAGTCCTGCTTCTGGATGGCGTCGATCACGTAGCTGCCGAGCCCCGGGATGGCGAAGAAGTTCTCGAGCAGGAGATTTCCCATGATCAGGAACGGGATCGTCACGACGACCGACGTCAGGATCGGGATCATCGCGTTCTTCAGCGCGTGGCGGAAGAGGACCGCCCGCTCGGGCAGCCCCTTGGCGCGCGCCGTCCGGACGTAGTCCTTGTTGATCTCCTCGAGGAAGACCGTCCGGTCGTAGCGCACGTTCCCGCCGAGGCTCGAGAGGAAACCGATGACGATCGGCATCAGCACGAACTTGAGGCTTCCCCAGCCCGCGTCGTACCCGGAGATCGGGAAGAGGTGCAGCACCTTCGCGAAGACGAACTGGCCGCCGATGATGTAGAAGAGGACCGAGATCGACATCAGCAGCACGCAGAGCACCAGCCCGGCGAGGTCGATGTAGGTGCCGCGGTGGAAGGCGACGAGCATCGCGAGGACCACGTTGACGACCAGCGAGATCAGGAACATCGGCAGCGTGATGTTGAGCGAGGGCCCGATCCGCGCGGCGATCGCCTCGCCGACGTCGTGATTGTCGAGGTCGGACCGCCCGAACTCCATCGCGAAGAGCGGCATGCACTTCTTCCAGAAGATCGTCTCGGTGAGCCGGGCCGTGCCCTGCGCGTCGCCGTTCCAGATGCGCGGAAGGTGGTAGCCGCGCTCGGCCTTCCACTGGTCGATCATCGCCTGGTCGACCCGCTTGTCGCCGAGGATCGACCGCGCCATGCCGTCCGGCGTGTTGATGAGGAAGAACAGCGCGAAGGTGACGAGGTTGACGCCGATCAGGATCGGGATCGCGTAGAGGACGCGCCGCAGCAGGTAGGTCAGCATGCGCCGCCCCCTTCCGCGACCGCGGTGACCCGCGCCTTCCCCCCGTCGTCCCGGGGAGGCACGCTCCGTCGCGCTCCATCCTCCGCGGCCGGCCGCTCTCCGGCGCCGGCGGGGCGGCGCCCCCCGTCCGCCGGACCCTGGAGGGGCGCGCTCCGTCGCGCCCCGTCCGGGCCGCCCGCGGATGCCGGGCGGCGGAGGACCAGCGGGAGGACGGCCAGCATCAGCAGGGCCTCCGCCGCCAGCACCGGCCACACGACGGGCCGGTTCCACTCCCGCTGGCGGGCCGCGCGCAGCGCGCCGTCGACCCGGTGGAACTTGAGGTAGTTGTGCGTCATCTCGCGCGGCTTCCCGTTGTGATGCCACGCGTGGCTGAGGATGTGGAACGTCGGATGGTAGCCCCACACGATCGGGGCGTCGCGCTGCAGGAGGACGATCATGCGGTCGATGACGGCCTTCCGCTCGGGGCCGTCCATCATGCCCTCCACCTGCTCGAACATGCGGTCGAACTCGGCGCTCTGGTAGCTCGGGATGTTCTCGCCCTTCGAGATCACCTTCGAGTTCGGCCCGTAGAACAGGAAGAGGAAGTTCTCGGGATCGGGGTAGTCCGCCAGCCAGCCCTGCCGGTAGGACTGGAAGTTCCCGGTCTCGAGCTTCTCGCGGTAGCGCGTCAGCTCGGTGCCGCGCTCCTCGAACTCGATGCCGAGAAGGCGCAGGCGGGCGCGGAGCCAGTTGAGGACCGACACGAACGCCGGGTCGCCGCCGAGCGCATGGTCGAGGTGCAGCACCAGCGGCCGGCCGTCCGGTCCGCGGCCGTCGGCAAAGCCGGCCTCGGCCATCAGGCGGCGCGCGTCGTCGATCGGACGACGGATGGCGCGGTGGCGGACCGGATCCCACACGTCCGTGAGCGGATTGACCCCGGCCTCGCCCTCGACGCAGCCGAAGATGCCCGGCGGCAGGGGGCCCTGCGCCTGGAGGCCCTGGCCGTTGTAGAAGATCTCCAGGAATTCGTTGTAGTCGAGCGCGATCGAGATGGCCTGACGCAGCTTCGCCTTCTCCGGCGAGTAGCCGCCGAAGGTGTCGTCCATCATGTTGAAGCCGACCCAGTAGTTCGCGGCCTCGACCGAGAGATGCAACCGGACCCCCTTCTCGACCATCGCGTCGGAAAGCCCGGATTCGCCGGTGCTGCTGAGGCTGACCGTCTGCTCGAAGGCCTCGGGCGTCACGTACGCGTAGTCGTAGTAGCCCTGCATGAACTTGCTCCAGCGCGGGATGTGCTCGCGCTCGACGGTGATCACGACGCGGTCGAGGAACGGGAGGCGCCCGCCCGCGTCCTCCAGCAGGCCGGCCTCGCGGTCGCCGGGCGCGCCGTCGGACGGGTAGACGCCGCCGCGGTAGTTCGTGTTCCGCTCGAGCACGATGCGCCGGTTCGGCTCGTACTCGCGAAGGACGAACGGCCCGCTGCCGACCGGCCAGCGGTTGAGATCGAGCTGGCGGTCGACCAGGGCCGGCTCCGCGTAGAACGCCAGCGCCGCGTGCGGAATGGGCGCGAAGAAGTGCATCGCCATCCAGTAGCGGATCTGCGGGTACTTCCGCGGAAGAACGAGCCGGAAGCTGTAGCGGTCGATCACCTCGATGCCCGGGCACGGGTCGGCGAGGTAGTCGATCAGGATCGGTCGCCGCGACTCGTCAACCTCCTCGCCGGCCGCCTTCCGCCGCTCGCGTTCGTCCGCGAGCCGCCGCGCGAGCGCCCCGTTGTACTCGGCGGCGCCGAGCACCGCGCGGCGGATGGTCGAGAAGATCGGGCACGTCAGCCGCGGATCGGCAAGCCGACGGATGCCGCGGACGTAGTCCTCCGCGACGACCTCGCGCGTGCCCAGCCCGGGCAGGTCCCACGGCCGCGTCACCCCGCGCACGACGTGGGCCGCGACGTTCGTGTAGAGCGCCCCGCCCTGCGCGTTCGTCGCGAAACACGGGTGGTCCGCGTAGAGCATGCCGGGGCGGATGCGGATGACGTACTCCGCCCGCGCCACCTGCGCGACCGGCGGATCCGCGGCGAGCCGGTTCCCGGCCGCGTCGAAATAGGCCGGCAGCGCGACCTCCTCCGCCGCCAGCGGCTGCAGGTGGTACGGGCGCCGGAGATGATGGTACTCGTAGGGCGGCTCGTAGATGTTGTCGATGATGTCGCCCTCGTGCTGGTAGTACGAGGTCGCCGGGTCGAGCTTGGCCGGCACCGACGGCATCCCGAAGAAGAGGGTCTTCCCCTCCGCCTCGCCCGGCCGGTGTGGGCTGTTGGAACAACGCGTCAGGAGGAGGCCGCTGCCCGCCAGGATGACGGCGCACGCGGACAGCGTCGGGATCCACGGCCTTCCGCTTCCTTCGCGCATGACCGGAGGCTTATAGCCGCCGCGGCGCCACGCGACAAGACCGCAGCGCACCGCGAAACCATCGGATGAGCCGGGGCGATCAGGAATGGACGGCACCCTCCAGGCCCTTTCCATGGCGATTCAACGGGAGGGCCGCACTCCGCCTGCCACTCGACGCGCAGCGGCGCGTGGTGCGGCCGATGGCCACGGCACGCAACCAACAGTCGCGCGGAGCGCGACCCTCCCGCACCACGGACCCAGAAACGGGAGGGCCGCACTCCGCCTGCCACTCGACGCGCAGCGGCGCGTGGTGCGGCCGATGGCCGAGGCGCGGGTGACGGGCGATGAGACTCACCGCGCGCGGATCTGCGCGGGCAGGTACTCGACCATGCGGTTGACGTACCCCGGCACATGCCCTTTTGCCGTCATCTTCGCCGCTTCGATGTCGACGACGAGCGGCTTCGCGGCGGCCCCCAGCCGGTCGATTCCGTTCAGCGCACCCAGCCGGATGAAGGCCGACTCGTGCCGGAGGGCCTCGCGGAACACCGGGATCGCCTCCTCCGGCCGCCCCATCGCCCGCAACGCATCGGCCGCGGCGAGACGGACATCCCATGAGGCGTCGCCCAGCGCCTTCGTCAGATCGGACGCCGCGGCGGCCGCCCCGGCGCCGAGATACCCCAGCCCGACCGCGCCCCACCAGCGGAGCGCCGGGTCGTCCCCGGACAGCAGCGCCCCGAGCGCGGGCACGTTCGAGGGATCTCGCGCACCGGCCAGCCGCGCCGCCCCGGTCAGCGCGGGCAGAGGGTTCTTCGAGGGATCGACCGCGATCGCCCAGGGCGTCGACGCCGCCGCGCGAAGCTCCATCTCGTACTCGGGCAGCAGGCCGACGTCGCCGGTCTCGGCCATCCACGCCTCGCACCGCGCCCTCATCCGCCCGAGCGTCGCGCGGTGCGCCGGATCGACCGCCAGGTTGCGGACCTGTCTCGGGTCGGCGACGCAGTCGTAGAGCTCCTCGGACGGCTTCCCCGGCTCGAAGTAGCGCGCCGACGGGCCGGTCAGCCGCCCCTCCCCGGCCAGGCGCCGCCACACCTGCATCGTCGGCATCTCCTCCGTGTAGCTGATGAACTGAGACCACGACAGGTGCGGCATGAAATTGCGCAGGTACTGGAAGCGGCCGTCGCGGACGACGCGCACGCAGTCGAACCGCTCGGCCATCCGGTCGCGCCCGGCGAAGACGAACTCGCGCGGCGCCCCCGCCTTCGGGCCCAGGAACGGAACGCCCTGCATCGCGGGCGGGATCTCCGCGCCGGCGAGGCCCAGGACCGTCGGCGCGAAGTCGACGAAACTGACGAGTCGGTCCGTTGCCGTTCCCGGCGCCCCCGGCGCGAGGTGCCGCCATCTCGCCGGGAACCGGACGATCAGCGGCACGTGGAGGCCGTCCTCCCAGACCCATTTCTTCACGCCCGGCATCCCCGCGCCGTTGTCGCCGAAGAAGAAGACGATCGTGTCCTCCGCCAGCCCTGCCGCCTCGAGTTCGCGGAGCTTCTCGCCGATCTGGGCATCCATCGTCGAGATGTTCTCGTAGTACTGGGCCCAGTCGGCCCGCACCTCCGGGGTGTCGGGATGGTACGGCGGAACCGGCGCCTTCGCCGGATCCCGGCGCTGCCCCGGGGCGAGCGCGGCGCGGCGCTTCTCCCGCGCGGCCGGCGCGGCGCGGATCTGGCTCTCGTGCGAAACCTCGTGGTTGAAGACCGCGAAGAAGGGCCGGCCCGCCGGACGGTTCCTCCAGTGGGCCGTTCGGCTGCAATCGTCCCACGCCTCCCGCGGCACGGGGAAGTTGTAGTCGGTCTTCGCGTTGTTGACGCAGTAGTAGCCGCCCCGGCGCAGCAGCTCGCTGAAGCAGACGACCTCCGGCGGCAGGCGGGTCTCCGACCTCATGCCGTGGCTTCCCAGCCGCCACGGGTAGACGCCCGTGATCAGGCACGACCGGTTCGGCGCGCAGACACCGATGATGCCGAAGCAGTTCGCGTAGCGCACGCCCTCGCCGGCGAACCGGTCGAGCACCGGCGTCGCGGCGTAGGCGTCGCCGTAGCATCCGAGGTTCGGACTGATGTCCTCCGCCGTGAGCCAGAGGATGTTCGGCCGGCCGGCCGGGGGCTCCGCCGCAGCGGCGGCGGCGCAGGCGAGCACGAGGGCGATCGCGGGAACCGGCTTCATGATGCAAGGTCACCACGCGGCAACGGCGGGGTCAAGCCCGCGGGGCCTTGAACCGTGAACCGCCGGTGATAGCCCGACGGCATACCCCGAGGGTCGATCCATGAAGAGGATCCTGATCCACACAGGGACCGTCATCCTGGTCCCGGTTCTCGCCGCCGTCGCGGTCAGGAACCCGGGTGGCGGCGTCAGGCGATCTCGACCGGCCGACTCCGGGCGGAGGGTTGAGCCGCGGGCCTCGCCTCAGCCATGGAACGGCAGGATGAGGAAGGCGAGGAGATCCCACGCCGTGTGGCTGACCACGTTCATGAGGACCGACTTCCACCGCAGGTACATCCAGCCCCAGAACACGCCGCAGACGAGGGCAGCCAGCACGAGCACCGCGTTGCCGCTGGCGAGATGGACGCCCGCGTAGAGCGCGGTCGCAAGCCCCAGCGCCCGCACGGGGCCGAAGCGGACGGCGAGGTTCCGCTGCAGCAGCCCGCGCCAGAAGACCTCCTCCGTCGGGCCGATCAGCAGCGCGATGGTCAGCGCGATGCGGAGGAGCGTCGCCCCCTCCCGGAAGCCGTAGACGCGGTCGATCCCCTGCCCCGCCGGCGCCCCGATCGCGGTCCGCAACAGGTGGTTGCCGGCCCAGAAGACGCCGTAGAGAACCGCGGCCGAGGCCAGCCCGCCGGCGATCTTGGCCAGCGGATGCGTCCGGAAATCGTCCCGGAGAGCCGGGGCGTAGGTCGGGTCGAGCAGGAAGCCGGCCGCGAGAAGGACGACCGCGTTGGTCCCCATCCACCACCAGAAGTCGAACGCGCCGGCACCCCCGGTCGCGAAGAGACCGGTGAACAGGACCGCCGCGAGGGCCACGACGAACACGAGGCGGGAGGTCTTCACGTGTCTCCGAATGTCGGGCGGGGACGGCGCGATGTCAACGGCGGCCCGCCGGAACGTCGAAGGGCGGGGCCGCAACGGCCCCGCCCTTCCCGTGTCCGCCGAGGGCGCGGATTACTTCTTGATCAGCGCGCGGACGCTCTCGAGCTGGCCGGCGCTGCCGAGGACCTTGTTCTTCCCGGCGATGTACTTCGCGTACTCGGCCATGAAGACCTTCCCCGGCGGGCGAAGGTCGAAGTTCTCGGGGTAGATCGCGAACTGCTCGCGGTGCACGCGGCACCACACGAGACGGCCGTCGGTGTCGATGTTCACCTTCGTGACGCCCATCTTGCCGGCCTTCGTGATGTCCTTCTCGCTGACGCCCTTCGCATCCTTCAGCTTGCCGCCGAAGAAGTTCACGCGGCGGACCTCATCCTCCGGGACCGAGCTCGACCCGTGCATGACGAGCGGGAAGTTCGGCAGCCGGCGGGCGATCTCCTTGATCACGTCGAAGTGGAGGCCCTGCTTGCCGGAGAACTTGAACGCGCCGTGGCTCGTGCCGATCGCGCAGGCGAGGCTGTCGCACCCGGTCCTCTTCACGAACTCCTCGGCCTGGGCGGGGTCGGTCAGCTTCGCATCGGACTCGGCCACCGAGACGTGCTCCTCGACGCCGCCGAGCTTGCCCAGCTCGGCCTCGACGACGACGCCCTTCGCGTGGGCCGCGTCGGTGACGCGCTTGGTGATCTCGACGTTCTTATCGAACGGCTCGGCGCTCGCGTCGATCATGACGGAGCTGTAGAAGCCGCTGTTGATGCAGTCCATGCAGGTCGCCTCGTCCCCGTGGTCGAGGTGCACGGCGAAGATGGCGTCCGGGAAGATCTCGTCGCCCGTCTTGATCATGGCCTCGAGCATCTTCTTGTGGGTGTACGAGCGCGCGCCCTTCGAGAGCTGGATGATGAACGGCGCCTTGCTGTCCATGTTGCCCTGGAACAGACCCATCGTCTGCTCGAGGTTGTTGATGTTGTAGGCCCCGACCGCGTACTTGCCGTACGCATGGGCGAACAACTGCTTCGTTGTGACGATCATCGCGGTGCCCTTTCCCTCGCCCCGCCCGGACCCTCGCGGCCCGAGCGGGCGAAAAATGAGTGAGTCAGTATAGGGACTCCGCCCCCGAAGTCAAACCCGGCCCGGGGGCAGCAGAGACGCGCGAAGAACGCGAAGAGCGGAGAGCACGGTGCGGAGGGCGACGACCCAAGAGGGGCGAGGGAGGACAGTGCCGGGTGGCAGGTGACGAGTGTCGAG
>VGWF01000100.1 GCA_016873715.1 Lentisphaerota bacterium
GATCAGAGACGCGGGGCAGTCCGCCGAGACCGGGCCGTGCAGGGCGCGGCGGACGACGGCGCTCTGCCAGGGCTGATTGCAGTAGAGCCGGATCCTGCGTGCGCCGAGGCATTCCTTCATGCCCACGGTGACGGCGCGGCGCGGAATGACGGCGATCTCGCCGCCGACGGTGACGGAGTGGATGGCGCGCGTCTCCCGCGCGAGGGTCAGCACGCGCGTCGGGAGGGCCGCGAGCGTCGCGACGGACATCCGCTCCCCGGGCTCCGGCGGCTCGTTGAACGCGATGTGGCCGGTGATGCCGATGCCGCCGAAGCAGGCGTCGACGCCGCCCCGGTCCGCGAGGAAGCGCCCGATCGCGTCGGGGTCGCGCGGGTCGGGAAAGACCCGGTTGCGCGGGGCCGGGGCGAGGGACGGGCGGAGGTGCGCGTAGAACTCGCGGTCCATGAAGCCGCGGAGGCTCAGCGGGTGGTCCCGCGGGATGTAGCGGTCATCGTCGGTGAGGTACTCGCCCATGGTGACGAACGCCACGCCGCGGCAGCCGATCCGGTCGCGGTTGATGAGGTCGGCGAGCATCGCGAGCGGCTCGACGGGGCCGACGGGCACGATCAGCGTCGCCTCACGGCCCGCGGCCTGCGCGTCGAGGATCTCCCGGCGCATGGCGCGGGCCATGTCGCGCGCGACGGAGGTCGCGTCGCCGAGGATGCGGACGATCACCGGCGTTCCGCGGCCGAGGGCCTCGGGCGGCACGGCGAGGTGGGCGGGCAGGGCGGAGTCCGCCCGCGGTCGGGGACGGGCCTGGGGCGGGGTGGTCATGACGGTGACTCCGATTTCGAAACAGCCATGGTCCGCCCCGGGGTCGCGTGGGAAGCGGTTCCGCCGTCAGACGGGGTCGAGGGCGCGCGGGGGGGCGAGGATCGTCCGGAGGATCATCGCCTCGCGCAGCCGGCGGCGGCCGGCGAGGAGGGCGCGGGCGTTCCAGGCGGCGTGGGGCCGTCCGGCGCTGGCCGCGCTGGCGATGGAGCCGAGGTGGGGGCCGCCCATCGTGATGCCCTGGAGTCCAGAGGCGGGCATGACGGAGCGGCGGGCCTGGGGGCCGAGGACGGTGACGGCTTCCTCCGGTGCGACGGGCGCTTCCGCGGCGGGACGGCGCACCGGTTCGGGTATCGCGGGAGGCACCGGCGGCGGGGCGGCCGGGCGCATCCGCCGCCGCCGGTGGCGTTCGGCGACGCTCCGCCGCAGGGAGAACGGCTCGGGGGATGCGGACGGGCCGGGCACGGAGGTGGCCATCGGCGGCCGGGCCGGCGCGGCGGGGCGGAACTCCGGAAGGGCCGGAGGAACGGGCAGCGGCTCAGGCACCGGGGGGGGCGCGGCCGGCGGCGGCTCCGTGCCGGTCAATTCGGCGAGGAACCGCCGCAACTGCTCCTCGCCGGACTCGGCCGGCGATTCCTCCGGCGCGCCGGCATTCCGGACCGGGGGCGGCGGCCCGGGCGGCCGCTTCTCGCGCGCCCCGGCCCGGGCGTTCATCACCTTGCCGACGACCCAGAGGATCAGGATGACGAACGGCAGCACGTTCTCGAAGCTGCCGGCCTGGATCCAGGGGGTCTGCATCGCGTTCCTCCGGTCTGCGCGGGATCAGCCCTCGCGGACGGGGCTCTTCTCGTCGCCGCCGGCGATGGACTCGCGCATGGCGGTGTCGGCCATCACGTTCTGCATCCGGTAGTAGTCCATGATGCCGAGCTTGCCCTCGCGGAACGCGTGGGCGATGGCGAGCGGGATCTCGGCCTGGGCTTCGATCACCTTCGCCTGCATCTCCTGGACGCGGGCGCGCATCTCCTGCTCGGCCGCGATCGCGGTGGCGCGCCGGCCTTCGGCCTCGGCCTGGCGCAGCTTCTTGTCGGCCTCGGCGCGCTCGGTCTCGAGCAGCGCGCCGACGTTGGAGACCTCTCTCGCACCGCTGACGCCGGCGACGCTGACGTCGGCGATGTCGATCGAGACGATCTCGAACGCGGTCTGCGAATCGAGGCCGCTGTCGAGCACCTTGCGGCTGATGTGGTCCGGGTTCTCGAGGACGTTCTTGTAGGTCTCGGAGGATCCGATCGCGCTGACGATGCCCTGGCCGACGCGCGCGATGATCGTGTCCTCCGTCGCGCCGCCGACGAGGCGTTCGAGGTTGGCGCGGACCGTGACGCGCGCCTTCACCAGCAGGCGGATGCCGTCCTTGGCGACCGCGTCGAGCATCGTGGTGCCCTTGGCGGGATCCGGGCAGTCGATCACCTTCGGGTTCACGCTGGTGCGGACGGCGTCGTAGACGTCGCGGCCGGCGAGGTCGATGGCGGCGGCGCGCTTGAAGATCAGCGGAATCGCGGCCTTGTCCGCCGCGATCAGGGCCTGCACGACGTTGATCACGTTGCCGCCGGCGAGGAAGTGGGCCTCGAGCGAGTTGGTGTCGACGTCGAGTCCCGCCTTCACCGCCCGGATGCGAGCGTCGACGATCAGCGTCGGCGGGATGCCCCGCAGTTTCATGCCGAGCAGGTTCCAGAGCTTGACCCGTGCGCCGGACATCGCGGCGCGGACCCACACCTTCAGGAAGTAGAAGAAGAGGCCGATGAGGATCAACGCGAGGATCACCAGCGGTACGCCGAAGATCAGGGTCCACGGAGGCATAGTCGGCTCCTTCAGGCCGCAACCGCGCGGCGTGGAGGCAGTGTAGGCGCGTCGCGGATGGATTTCAACCCGGGCCGACGGGAACGCGCTTGAAGCTTCGCGGTGCCAGGTGCCGGGTTTCCGCTGTCAGGGAGGACGGGCGCTTCGACTTCGTCGTCCCCCAACTCCCCGCCCTCCACTCTCCGCCCCCCGCTCTCTGCTCTCTGCTCTCTGCTCTCCGCTCTCTGCTCTCCGCTCTTGGCTCTTGGCTCTTCGCTCTTGGCTCTTCGCTCTTCGCTCTTCGCTCTCGGCTCTCGGCTCTCGGCCCCCGGCTCGCCCCTACGGAAGCGGGGGCGGGGCGGGCGGCGCCGGCCGGGTCGGCCGCAGCATGGCGGCCAGCGTGCCGGTGCCGAAGACCACGACGAGCAGAAGGATCGTCAGCCCCGCGCCGGGCATCGAGGCCGCGAGGACGAGGGGCGCCATTCCGACCGCGAGCGCGACGAAACCGGCCGCGGGGACCTCCGCGTGCGGGAGCCGCAGCAGCGCGCCGCCGAGCGCGATCGCGCAGAGCGGCACGGAGAGCGCCGCCGCGAAGCCCCAGGCCGCGGCGAGGACCAGGCCCAGGGGCATGGTGACGGTCCACGAGAACGAGAAGAGCAGCATCGCAGGCACCGCCAGCAGCGCCGCGAGGCCGGAGAGCATCGCGCGCGGCCAGGATTGCCGCAGCCGCAGCGACGCGCGCGAGGCGAAGCGCGGGGCGAGCACGACCAGGGGAAGGCCCGCGAGGACGCCGCCGGCGTAGAGGCCCGCCAGCAGCGCCAGCGTGAGCCAGGGGGACGGCCCCTCCTGCGGCGGCAGGAACCGCGTCGTGCCGCCGATCCGCGTGCCGGGCGGCGGCCGGAGCATGTCCGGCACGGACAGGACCAGGTCGCCGCCGATGTCGAGGCCCGGCCGGTAGACGACCTCGGCGGCCGTGACGGTGACGGTGCCGCCGATCCGTCCGCCGAGCGTCACGCGCGTCCCGGTGACGCGCAGGTCCCCGCGGATCTCGCCGAGGAGGATCGCGTCGCCCGCGGTGATGTTCGCCGTGCCCCCGACCACCGCCCCGGTCCCGAGCCTCACGCTGGTGGCCAGCGCGGAGAGGGTGCCGTCGATGCGGCCCTCGATCTCCGCCGACTGCCCGGTCAGGCGGGCGTCGTCCTCGACGACCCCGGTCAGGCGCAGCGATTCGCCGCACAGGGCCCAGACGTCGCCCGCGCAGGTCCCGGCGATCGCGACCTTGCCCGCCGCGACGAAGAGATCGCGCGCCGCGTCCCCTTGGAGGTCGGCGGTGTTCGCGACGATCAGCATCTCGGAACGGAAAACCTCTCCGGTTCGCGAGTCGACGGCCGGCGCGGTGATGGTGTCCAGCGCGCCCGCGCCGCGGGGGAGGAGAAGAAGGAGGAGGAGAGCCGCCGCCCGGCGCGGGCGCGGCGTCATGCGCCCGGCTCCGCGACGGGGGCGACCTCGATACGGCTGCCGTGGACCGCCGTGATGCGGATCCGGGTCCCCGGCTCGATCCAGAGGCCGGTCGCGATGACGTCCATCCTTCGGCCGTCCACCAGGGCGATGCCGGAGGGGCGCAGGGCCGATTCGGCGGTTCCGGTCCGGCCCTCCAGCGCCCCATCGCCGTCCGGGGCGGCCTTGAAGTCGCGTCCGTCCGTGGTCAGGGTCAGGCTCCGGCCCGCGCCGGTCTTGGGAAAGACGAGCACGAACAGGTAGAGGCCGGCCGCCGAGAGGACGATGATCAGCCCGGCGCTGAGAAACCCGAAGCGGGTGTCGATGAAGAACCCCGCGACCATGGCGCCGACGAGGCAGAGCGCGCCCAGCACGCCGAGAATGCCGCCGGGGACATAGATCTCGGCGCCGAGCATCAGGATGCCCGTCACGATCAGGACCGCATACACGACCCAAGGTTCCGCCGTCATGCCGGGGCTCCTCCTTCGCGGTCCGTTCGCGGCTCCACGACAACGCGGGCGCCCTCCGTGCGGATCACGCGGACGGGGGTTCCGCGGGCGATGAACCCGCCGCTCGACACGACGTCGACGCGCCGCCCCGCCAGGATGGCCGTCCCCGCGGGCCGCAGGTCGGTCGCCGTCCGTCCGTCCGCTCCCGCGAGATCCGCCGCCGATCCGGAGGCCACGTACCCCGCGTCGCCGGAGGTCGAGGTTTCGAGGACCAGATCGTGGTACAGGCCCGTCCGCGGCAGCCAGCGCGACAGCACCGCGCCGAGCGCGACGGTCCCCGCGATCGCCAGGGCGAAGTTCAGCAGCGGCATGCGGAGGGCGTCCGCCGTCGGAAGCCACCCGCCTCCCGGCGGCCGCTCCGCCATCGCCAGCAGGAGCCCCGCGGCCAGCAGCACGGTTCCGACCATGCCGGGGATGCCGAAGCCCGGGATGAAGATCTCTACCGCGAGCAGCACGAGGCCGATCGCGATCAGCGCGAGGTCCTCGTGGCCCGCGAGCCCCGCGACATGGTGGCCCCAGAAGAAGATGGCGAGCGAGCAGAGCCCGAGGATGCCCGGCAGGCCGAAGCCGGGCGTCTTGACCTCGATGTAGATGCCCGCGGCCCCGGCGATCAGGAAAAGCCAGCCGAGCATCTGGATCCAGCGGGCGATCCGCTCGGCGCCGGTGACCCGGAGTTCCTCGATCCGCGGGCTCGCGATGCCCTCGGCCTTCAGAAGCTCCTCCACCGACGCGACCGTTCCGGCCGACAGCAACGGCTTCTTCGCGGGACCGACGGGGCGGAGGGCCTCCTCGTTGGTCAGCGTCAGCAGGCGCCCCGCGGGCTTGATGACCTCCCCGCCGATCTTGAGTTCCATCTCCGCGCGGATCATCGCCTCGGCGACCTCGGGATTGTGGCCGGCCTGCTCGGCGGCGGCGCGCGCGAGGGCGGCGGTCGCGGAGACGGTCTTCTCCTTGAGATCCGCCGGCATCTCCTGCGGCCCGGCGATCGGCAGGGCCAGGATCGGCATCGCATCGCCGATGACGCTGCCGGGCGCCATGTAGATCGTCCGCGTCGCCATCGCGATCAGCGCGCCCGCGGAGAACGCGTTCTTCTCCACGAAGGCGTAGGTCGGGGCCCGGATGCCCTGGAGGGTCCGCATGATCGCGTCCGCCGCGTCGAGCCGCCCGCCGGGCGTGTCGATCACGAAGACCACCGCCCGCGCCCCGCCGTCCGCCGCCTCCTGCGCGCCGCGCCGGATGATGTAGAGCAGGGCGGGCTCGATCGCGCCGCGCACCGGGATCACGAGGACGCGGTCCCCGGCCGCGGCGGCCGCGGCCGTCGCGGCATTCGTTGCCGCCGCCCCGGGCGCGTCCGCGCGGGCGGCGGGTCCGAGCGCGGTACAGGCCGCGACCGCGGCAAGCGCCACGGCGACGAGGAAGGGGAACCTCCGGTTCATGGGGACAGTGTACGGACTGGGTCCGCCGTTTTCAATCGTGGGTCCCGGGCGGGACGGCGTGCGGGCTCGCGCCGGCGCGCCGCGCTTCGCCCTGCCCTGATTCTCTGATCGCCACTTCGGTGGATCGGCCCGAACAAAGGAGCCTTCGCCCGTCTCCCGCCCCTGCGACCTCCGACTTCCGACCTCTGACCTCCGACCTCCTCCTTCCGACCTCCGCCCTCCGCCCTCGGTCTTCGGTCCGCGTCAGCCCCCGGCGTGCGGGACGTCGTGCGGGATCGCGCCGGTGCGTCGCGCAACAGGCCGGCCGGATCGCGCGTGATCCCGCCCCGCCTGCTGCGTTGCCGAAGGGGGCGCGGACACGAGTCCTGCGCCCCCGTTCGGCGCCTTGCATTCGGGGCGGTCTGACGCGTTCCCGGCCGGGCCCTTCGAGGACTCGGGCAACCTGTTGCGCGCCGCGCTTCGCCGTTGCCTTGATTCGATGATCCTCACTTCGGTGGACCGGCCCGACAAAGCGGACTTCGCCCGGCCCTCTGCCCTCTGACTTCCGATCTCTGACCTCGGATTTCGGACCGTTTCGGTCTTCGGCGTTCGTCAAAGCGTTCCGGATCGCGCCGGTGCGACGCGCAACAGGCCGGCCGGATCGCGCGTGATACCGCCCCGCCTGCCGCGTTGCCGAAGGGGGCGCGGACACGAGTCCTGCGCCCCCGTTCGGCGCCTTGCATTCGGGGCGGTCTGACGCGTTCCCGGCCGGGCCCTTCGAGGACTCGGGCAACCAGTTGCGCGTCGCGCTTCGCCGTTGCCTCGATTCAATGATCGCCACTTCGGTGGACCGGCCCGACAAAGCGGACTTCGCCCGGCCCTCTGCCCTCTGACTTCCGATCTCTGACCTCCGACCTCTGCCCTCCGCCCTCCGACCTCGGTCTTCTGCCCGCGTCAGCCCCCGGCGTGCGGGACGTTGTGCGGGATCGTGCCGGCGCGTCGCGCTTCGCCGTTGCCTTGATTCAATGACCGCCACTTCGGGGACCGGCCCGACAGAGGAGCCTTCTCCCGTCTCCCGCCCCTCCGACTCCCGCCCTCCGCCCTCCGCCCTCCGACCTCGGTCTTCCGTCCGCGTCCCTCCGGACGGTCCGTCTTGCCGGGGGTCGGGCATTGGGGCACGATCGCGCGGACGAAACGGGGGCAACCATGAAGCGATGTGTGGTCGTCGTGGGACTCGCGCTGGCGTCGGTCGCCGGCGTGCGGGCGGAGGATGCGGCCTGGCGCCGCCTGCCGGTGGCGGAGTACCGGGACCGGATGAAGGCCGGATGGATCGGCCAGATCGTCGGCGTCGCGTGGGGCGCCCCGACCGAGTTTAAGTGGAAGGACCGGATCATCCCGGCCGACCAGCTCCCGGCGTGGAAGCCGGAGATGATCAACCACGCCTTCGGCCAGGACGACCTCTACGTCGAGATGACCTTCCTGCGCACGCTCGAGGAGCACGGCCTCGGCGCGTCGATCCGCCAGGCCGGGATCGACTTCGCCAACAGCCGCTACCCGCTGTGGTGCGCCAACAAGGCCGGGCGCGACAACCTCCGCCGCGGCATCGCCCCGCCGGACTCCGGGCACCCCGCGTTCAACCGGTGCCCCAACGACATCGACTACCAGATCGAGGCCGACTTCTCGGGCCTGATCGCGCCCGGCCTTCCGCAGGCCGCCGTCGATCTCGGCGAGACGTTCGGCCGGCTGATGAACTACGGCGACGGCGTCTACGCGGGCCAGTTCATGGGCGCGATGTACGCCGAGGCCTTCTTCGAGACCGACCCCGTCGCCCTCGCGCGTGCCGGCCTCCGCGCGATCCCGGCGGGAAGCCAGTACGCGGAGATGGTGCGCGACCTGGTCGCATGGTTCCAGGCCGCGCCCGACGACTGGGAGGGGACGTGGGCGAAGTGCCAGGCGAAGTACCGGGAGAACCCGGAGTACCAGAGGGCCTCGAACGGCGGCATCGACTGCAAGATCAACGGCGCCTACGTGCTGCTCGGCCTCCTGCACGGGCGCCGCGACCCGGACGCGACGATCGTCATCTCCTGCCGCGGCGGACAGGACTCGGACTGCAACCCGTCGAGCGCCGCCGGCGTGCTGTTCACGACGATCGGCTACTCGAGGCTGCCGGCGCGGTTCAACACGGGCCTCGACGAGACGAAGGTCTTCAGCCATACGGCATACAACTTCCCGAGGCTGCTCGACGTCTGCGAGGCGCTGGCCCGGCAGATCGTCGTGAAGTACGGAGGCCGGATCGAGAAGGACGCCGCCGGCGGCGACGTGTTCGCGATTCCGGTGAGGCCCCCGCGTCCCGGCGCGCTCGAGTTGAGCTGGGCGCCCGGCCCGGCCGCCGGGAGCGTGTTCACGCCGGAGGAGAGGGCGCGCATCGTCCAGTCCCCGGGCGCCGAGGTCCAGGAGGCGGCGGACAAGGCCATCCCCGGATGGAAGGTCGCCTCGTGCGGAACCGACATGAGCCCGGGCCTGCGCGCGACCTGGGGCGGGCGGACGAACGTGCTCGTCACGCACCCGCTCGACAAGGACACGGGCTGCGTGCTCTCGCGCACCGTCAACGTGCCCGCGTCCCCGGCGCCCGCGCTGGTCGTGACGGTCGGCCACGATCCCCGCGGCGACTTCGACCTCCTCGTGCGCGTCGAGGGCAACGAGATCCTGCGCACCGCCGTCGGCCCGGGCACCGCGAAGGACGGCTGGCGGACGGTGGAAGCAAACCTCGCGCCCTGGGCCGGCCGCCCGGTGCGCATCGAGCTGGTCAACCATCCGACGGACTGGCGCTACGAGGCGGCGTACTGGGCCCGGGTCGCGATCGAGGCGCGCTAGAGAAGAAAATGCAAGCGAAAGAGAAGGACCGGCAAGCCTGCGTCCTTGCGGCCTCCGCGCGGCCTGTCAGCATGCGCACCGGCATGGATGCCGTCACGAAGACCGGAGTCACGAGAACCACGACCGGGAGGATCCCCTGATGAACCGCCTGTCCCGCCGAGGCCTGTCCCTGTCCGCACTCCTGGCGATGGCGGCGTCGTGGGGTTGTCCCGCTCCGGCCGACGCGGCGCCGGATTTCCCGGTCATCGGGAAGATCCGTCCGCGCCCGGCGAAGGAGATCGCGTCGTCGCCGTGGTCGGTCGGCGGCGAGACGCTGGACCGCGACTTCGCGGTCTACGCGAACTACAAGTCCTACCTCGGCCCGCTCGGCGCGAAGCGGATCCGCGTGCAGACCGGCTGGCAGAAGTGCGAGAAGGCGCCGGGCGTCTACGACTTCGCGTGGCTCGACGAACTCGTCGACGACGCGCGCGCCCAGGGCGTGCAGCCGTGGCTCGAGACGAACTACGGCAACACCAACTATCCCGGCGGCGGCGGCACGGGGCTGGGCGGCGGCATCCCGCGGTCGCCCGAGGCGCTGGCGGCGTGGGACGGCTTCGTCCGCGCGCTGGCGACGCGCTTCAAGGACCGCGTCACCGAGTGGGAGATCTGGAACGAGCCCGACATCGGCAAGGACGCGCCCGTCGAGGACTTCGCCGACCTTCACATCCGCACCGCGGAGATCCTCCGCTCCGTGCAGCCCGGGGCGAAGATCTGGGCGCTGGGGCTCGCCGGCAAGGTCGACTACGCGGAGAAGTTCCTCGCGCGGCTGAAGGCGAAGGGGAAGACCGGGCTCGTCGATGCGATCACGTTCCACGGCTATCCGAAGAACCCCGACGACACCTCGATGACCGACACGATCCGCGCGCTGCTGGCGAAGTACGCGCCGCACGCGGAGGCGCGGCAGGGCGAGACCGGCGCGCCGTCGACCGCCGGCACCTTCGGCGCGCTCCGGGGGCACGCGTGGACCGAGCTCACGCAGGCGAAGTGGAACCTGCGTCGCATGCTCGCGCACTTCGCGAAGGACGTTCCCTACAACCAGTTCACGCTGATGGAGCTGAAGTACCCCGACCGCTGGAACACGAAGGGCATGCTCAAGGCGAACCCGGACAAGACCGTCGCGCGCACGAAGCCGGCCTACCAGGCCGCGCAGCACGTCTTCTCGCTCTACGACGACCGGATCGAGCGCCTGGCCGATTTCCCGTTCGAGTGCGGCACGACGCAGAAGGTCTCGGTGCTCGGCTGCCGCCGCAAGGACGGCGCGGGCCAGATGGTCGCGGTGTGGTTCAGCGGGACCGTGCCCTCGGATTCCAACGCGACGACGCCGGTGGACCTCGTGCTCGCGAAGGGGGACTTCAGGGAGCCGGTCCTGGCCGACCTGCGCACCGGCCTCGTGCGGTCGATCTCCGGGGCGCGGATCTCGAAGGGAGCGAAGGGATGGGAGATCCGCGGGATCCCGCTCTACGACTCGCCGGTGCTGATCGCGGAGAAGGCGGCGCTTCCGCTCGCGCCCGCGGCGGACCCCGAGGCGGCCGTGGCGAACTACCGGGCGCTCTGGCGCACGCCGGAGGTCGAGGCGCGGATCGCGGCGGGCATCGAGAGGAACCGCAAGGGCGACGCGGTCGTGCGGGTCGTGGACGCGGAGGGCCGCCCCGTGAAGGGCGCGCGCGTCGAGGTCCGCCAGACGGGCCACGAGTTCCTCTTCGGCTGCAACGCGTTCGTCCTCGGCCAGCTCCCGACGCCGGAGGAGAACCGCAAGTACGAGCAGGCGTTCCTGAAGCTCTTCAACTTCGCGACGGTGCCGTTCTACTGGGAGGGCACGGAGCCGTCGCGGGGCGAGCTGCGCTACGAGGAGCCCGCGCGCGACATGTGGCGGCGTCCGCCGGCGGACCGCTTCCTCCCCTGGGCGGCGACGAACGGCGTCACGCTCAAGGGGCATCCGCTGCTGTGGCACGCGTACAACCCGGCGTGGATTCCGAAGGATGCGGACGAGCTTCGCGGCCTCTACCGGAAGCGCTTCCGCGAGATCGCCTCGCGGTTCGGCGACCGGATCCCGATCTGGGACGTCGTCAACGAATCGCAGGTCTGCCCGAAGGCCTACCCGCTGTACTCGCCCGACCGCGCGTACGTCGACTGGGCGTTCGCGGAGGCCGTACCGCTGTTCCCGAAGACGAACGTCATGATGATCAACGAGGTCACCTCCTACAACTTCATGCCCGCGGCGACGAACCCCTACTTCGCCCAGGTGAAGGCGATGCTGGGGAAGGGGCTGCCCGTGCGCGGGGTCGGCTTCCAGTACCACTACTTCCGTCGCGCCGCGCTCGACAGCCACCTGGCGGGTCCCGCCTGCAATCCCGGCCCGATGCTGGACCTCTACGAGGCCTTCAGCGCGTTCGGCCTCCCGATGTACGTGACCGAGATCACGATCCCGTCCGCCGGCGAGGACGGCGACGCCCTGCAGGCGGAGGTCGTGCGCGACCTCTACCGCCTCTGGTTCAGCGCGCCGGGCATGGCGGGCATCACGTGGTGGAACCTCGGCGACGGCACGGCGGTGAAGGGCGAGAACGAGGCGATGGGGGGCCTGACCGACGGTGCGCTCGATCCGAAGCCGGCCTATGCCGCCCTGGACCGGCTCATCAACGGGGAATGGAGGACCGCCACGACGGTCGAGACCGGGGCCGACGGGACGGCGTCGTTCCGCGGCTTCCTCGGGACGTACGAGTACACCGTCGCGGCCGGCGGGTCGAAGGGCGGGGGGACGTTCCGGTTGAAACGCGCCGCCGATCCTGTCACCGTGCGCCTCGACGCCGGACCCTGACCCGACGAGGACAACACCAAGCCGCCAAGGTCGCAAAGTGGCCCGGAACCGGGATGAAAGGAAACCACGGATGAAGAGGATGAATGAACACCTCCGGCTCCCCCCTCTCGCCTTCTCTGCGCTCTTTGCGTCTCTGTGTTGCCTCCCTCCGGCGCCCGCGGCGGCCGCGGAGGGCGGCTTCGAGCACTTCATCACGCGCAGCGGCAACAAGCTGATGGACGGCGGAAAGGAGTTCCGGTTCGTCGGCGCGAACATGCCCGGGCTCGTCGTGCCGTACGATTTCACGATGCGGCTGCCGGAGCGGATGGGGCTGGCGACGCCGTGGGAGCAGGAGGACGCGCTCAAGACGCTGGCCCAGATGAACGGCCGCGTCGTCCGCACGTGGAACCTTCCGATGCGCGGGCCGGACGAGCCGCCGCAGCCCTGGCACTACGTGCTCGGCCCCGGCCAGTTCAACGAGCGGGCGTTCGTGACGATCGACCATCTCCTCGCGCTGGCGAACAAGCACCGCATCCGCGTGATCCTGTGCCTGTCCGCCGATGCGGGCGACTACCTCGGCGGCATCGGGACCTACGCCGCGCACCGCGGGAAGAAGCGGGCGGAGTTCTGGACGGATCCCCAGTTGAAGGACGACTACAAGGCGACCGTGCGCTTCGTCCTCGGCCGCACCAACACGGTCAGCAAGGTCCCGTACCTCGACGACAAGGCGGTCCTCGCGTGGCAGTTCGGCAACGAGATGCACACCGCGACGACGAACTGGCTCTCCGAGATGGCCGCGTTCATGAAGGGCCTCGATCCGAACCACCTCGTCGCCGAGACGCGGCACACGTCGGGCAAGCCGCACCTGATCGATCCGAACATCGACCTCCTCACGCGCCACTACTACACGAGCTACGGCAAGGTGGGCGACGACTGGGCCGCGGCCTGCCGCGCGGAGATCGTGTCGATCCGCGGACAGCGCCCGTTCTTCGTCGGCGAGTTCGGTCCGTATGTCGACGGCAGGACCTGGACGGCCGACGGCGCGCCGGCGAAGCTGCGCGGCTTCCTCGACGCATGCATCGGCATGGACGGCATGGCCGGGGCGCTTCTGTGGAGCATGTACTTCCATCACGAGGACGGCGGGTTCTACTGGCACCAGATCTTCACGTTCCCGAGCGTGTGGTCCTACCACTGGCCCGGGTTCCCCAGCGCGGACGCGCAGGCCGAGATCGGGATCATGCGCGAGATGCGCGAGGCCGCGTTCCGCATCCAGGGCCTGCCCGTGCCGCCCGTTCCCGTGCCCGAACCGCCGCAGCTGCCGGCGTTCGACCGCGTGCCGATGTTCTCGTGGCGCGGCTCGGCGGGCGCGTCGGGCTACGACGTCGAGCGCGCGCCGGCGGCGGCGGGGCCGTGGACGTGTCTCGCGCAGAACGTGTCCGACGCGGACACCGCCTACCGTCCGCTCTACAGCGACACCGCCGCGAAGGCGGGCGACACGTGGTTCTACCGCGTCGCCGCGCGCAACGCGTCGGGCGTGTCGAAGCCCTCGAACGTCGTCGGGCCCGTCAAGGTGCGCGAGGTGTGCCTGGCGGATGAACTGCAGGACTTCTCCCGCGCCGCGGCGAAGTCGGACGGCCTGGCGACCGCCAACGAGTACAACGCCATCTGTGCCGAGTACCTCTTCCGCGCGAAGGGGAGCACCAACGACTGGATCGCCTACACGATGCCCGGCGACATCCGCCGCGTGAGGGCCGTCGCCTTCTTCCCCGGCGCGGTCGCGGGGCCCGTCCTGGCCGCCTCGCCGGACGGCCGGGTCTTCAAGCCCCTCGCGCCGACGCGCATCGACCGCAAGCTTCCGCCGACGCCCGGCGGCGCGGCCGGGAAGATGCAGCGCACGATGGCGACCTACGCGGCGGACGTCCCCGCCGGGTGCCGCCACATCCGCATCCAGTGGACCACCGCGATGGAGCTCGACCGCGTCGAGATCCGTTATCCGGGCGGACCGTGACGGACCCGGCGGATCGCACGCGGCGGCCGGGAGGAGGGGCGGGGAACCGGCGGATCCGGCTTCTGCGGTGTCCCAGCCTTCTCTACAACCACTCGGGCATACCGCCCTTCGGCATCGCCACGATCACTGCGATGCTGCGCCGGCACGGGCATGCGGTCGACCCGGACGACCTGGATGCCAGGTGCGCCGGAACGCTCTTCCCGCTCCACCGGTGGGGCCGGCAGTTCCCGGCGCGGACCCTGATGCAGGACATCCCGCGGCTCCGGCTCCACTGGGCGGGCGCGCAGGATCCCGAGGTCGACCGGCTGGTGGACGACATCCTGGAGCGGACCGATCTCGACGGCTACGACACCGTGCTCCTCTCCTGCGTGGAGGGCGACGACGTGGGGGCCGCGCTGGCCCTCTGCCTCGGGCAGAGGCTCAAGCGGCAGGGGCGGCTGGTGGTCCTGGGCGGCGAGGCCTACCCGCACATGCAGCCGATCAGGGACGACTTCGCGTGGTTCTCCGCGCACGGCTGCTTCGATTACTACATCCAGGGCTACGGCGAGGTGCCGCTCGTCGAGCTCTTCCGCTGCCTGGACGCCGGCCGCCCGGTGACGGAGGTGCCGGGGTTGCTGGGCCTGGAGGGGGACGGCCGGGTCCGCGAGAACGATCCCGTCTTCCTGCGGCCGGAGGTCCTGCCCGATTTCGACGGCCTGCCGATGTCCCTGTACGGCCGGCGGGTGGGCGCCACCGGCAACGAGCTCGTCGAGGATCCGGCCGCCGACCGGATGCTGATCCTCCCGATCAAGCTCACCTACGGCTGCCCGATGCGGTGCGCGTTCTGCATCTCCTCCGGCCGCTCCTTCTGCCGGGTCACCTCGATCGAGCCGCGGACCCTGGTCGAGGGATTGCGCCATCTGCGGGACCGCCACGGCACGCCGTACTTCATCTTCTACGACGACGTCTTCAACCCCACGCTGGCCCGGGCGCACGCGGTGGCCGATGCGATGATCGAGGCGGACCTCGGCATCCTGTGGTCCGACTGCGCGCATGCCCGCGCCGTCGACCGGGAGCTGGCGGACAAGCTCCACCGGGCCGGCGCGCGGCGGCTCGTCTGGGGGCTGGAGTCGGCCAGTCCGGCCATGCTGCGGCGCGTCGGCAAGGCCCTTCGCATCGAGGAACTCGAGCAGACCCTCCGGTGGTCCCACGAGGCCGGGATCTACAACGGCCTCGAACTCATCGCCGGCCTGCCGCACGAGACCGACGACGAGATCGAGATGACCGTCGACTTCCTGCGGCGGAACCGTCCGTGGATCGACCAGGTCTTCCTCAATCCGTTCTCGCTGATCACGGGCAGCCTGATGCACCTGCATCCGGAGGAGTACGGGATCTCCAACATCCGGAAGCTCGGCACGCTCTTCGACCGGACGCCGGGGCAGACCTACAGCTGGATCCAGCGCTACACGTTCGACGAGGCCGGCGGGCTGGCCTGGCCCGACAAGGCCCGGCAGATCGAACGCAGCTACCGGCGGATCCACGATGTGCAGATGGAACTCGGGCTGGGCGGGCACGACCTGTCCACGATCTTCCTCGCCTTCGCCCGGACCGGCTCGAAGCAGGGGATCGCGGGCTACGAGGCGGGCCGCCGCCACTACAGCTTCGACTTCTTCGGCGAGGCCGGCCGGGCGCACAGCCAGGCCCGTCAGGCGTGAGCGGCAGCGTCGAACATCGAACATCGAACACCGAACGCCCAACATCGAACCGGGCGGACTTGATCGCCAACATCCCACCCGGCTTTTCCCGCTGAGGTGTCCCACCGGGCTCTTCCCGTTGGGGGCCTCCGACTGACGCCATTGAGGAAGGCGTCCCACCGGGCTTGCCCCGTTGGGAGTCTCCCGACTGGCGCCACTGAGGAAGGCGTCCCACCGGGCTTGTCCCCTTGGGGGCCTCCCAACTGGCACCATGAGGAAGGCGTCCCACCGGGCTTGTCCCGGTGGGGGCCGAAAAGAGACCTTGAGGGGACAGAGAATCGGTGGAGAGCCCCTCTGTCCCCGCCCGTCCATCCACGCCGGTCACCGGCGTCCGGACCACCTCGCCGTTCCCTTCCCCCTGCATGTCGGGCAGGTGTTCGACCGCGTTCCATGGCACCGGGAGCACAAGTAAGCCCATGGGTTCTCTGTCCCCTCCAGATGCCCCGAGGATCGTTCGTCTGGGATCTCTCCTTCTCGCCGATGAAAGGGGATCCTGAGGCCGGCCGATCTCGACAGGAACACGATGCGTCGGCCCTTAGCCCTGCGCCGGCTGCCATGATCGGGCACACGAAACCGCCTCTTCGTGCGTTATCGTTAGGAATGCAGGAACCTCGGCATGAAGCGGAGCCCGGACAACCAAGGTCAACGATGATGCGCATCCATCTCCGCCCAAGCTTGCCGTTGATCATTGCGGCCGTGGCTCTTGTGCTGGGTCCGGCGGCCACGCGGGCGGCGAACCCGTACGAGACCGACCGGCCCGCGGCGGCGGATACGCGGATCGACCGGCTGGTCTTCGCGAAGCTCGGGAAGCTGGGGGTCGAGCCGGTGCTCTGCTCCGACGCGGTCTTCGTGCGGCGCGCCTACCTCGACATCATCGGGGTCCTGCCGACGGCCGACGAGGCGCGGGCGTTCATCCTCGACCCCGATGCGAAGAACAAGCGGCGGCTCCTGATCGACCGCCTCCTCGATCACCCCGAGTTCGCGGATTACTGGGCGATGCGCTGGAGCGACGTCCTCCGCATCAAGGCCGAGTTCCCGGTCAACCTCTGGCCCAACGCCGCGCAGGCCTATCACCGGTGGGTCCGGGCCTCGCTGGCGGAGAACAAGCCCTACGACCGATTCGTCCGCGAGCTGCTGACCTCCAGCGGCAGCAATTTCCGCGTGGCGCCGGTGAACTTCTACCGCGCCGTCCAGAACCGCACGCCCGAGGGCGTTGCCGGGGCCGTGGCGCTGACGTTCATGGGCTCGCGGACCGACACATGGACGAGCAACCAGGTGGCCGGCATGGCGGCCTTCTTCTCGCAGATCGGCTACAAGCCGACGAGCGAATGGAAGGAGGAGAACGTGTTCTGGGACCCGATCGGCGCCAGCGCGGTGCGCGCGAACGTGGCGCCGGGGCGCGACGCGATCGTCTCGACGAACCCGCCCCCGCCGGCCGGCGTGCTCCCGACGAACCGGCCGCCGGCGGTCGCGGTCTTCCCGGACGGCACGAAGGTCAAGCTGCCCGCGGACAAGGATCCGCGCGAGGTTTTCGCCGACTGGCTCCTTTCGCCGAAGAACCCGTGGTTCGCGAAGGCGATCGCCAACCGCGTCTGGTACTGGCTGCTCGGCCGCGGCATCATCCACGAGCCCGACGACATCCGCCCCGACAATCCCCCGTCGAATCCGGAGCTGCTGGCGTACCTGGAGAAGGAGCTCGTCTCCAGCCGCTACGACCTCAAGCACCTCTACCGGCTCATCCTCAATTCAAGCACCTACCAGTTCTCGTCCATGTCGAAGTCGAAGGACCCGAAGGCGGCGGAGATGTTCGCCAGCTACCCGCTGCGCCGGCTGGACGCCGAGGTCCTCATCGACGCGATCAACGGCATCACGGGCACGACGGACCTCTACACCAGCCCGATCCCCGAGCCGTTCACCTACATCCCCGAGGACATGAAGGCGGTCCAGATCGCCGACGGAAGCATCAGCAGCCCGTTCCTGACGATGTTCGGCCGCACGGCGAGGGCGACCGGGATGGAGAACGAGCGCGACAACCGGCCGATGCCGGCGCAGTGGCGGCACATGCTCAACTCGAGCCACATCCAGCGGAAGATCGAGACCGGCCCGGGCCTCCGGCCGTTCTTCGAGTCCAAGCAGGCCTCCAAGGAACAGCTCGACCTGCTCTACCTGACGATCCTCTCGCGCTTCCCGACGCCGGAGGAGATCCGGATCGCCGAGGAGCACATCGAATCCGGGACCGTGAAGCCGGCTGCCCCGGCCGGAGGCTCCCCCGCGGGCGGCGCGGGGGGCGGCGGCTCCGCGACCATGTCGGGCGACATGATGGCCGCGGGCGGCGACATGATGGAGGCCGCGGCGCGGGCGCCGGACCGTCCGGCTGCGGGGGCGAAGGGTTCGTCGTCCGCCTCGTCGAAGGGATCGGCGAGGCCCGCGCAGAAGGGCACCTACGACAAGGCGGCGGCGAAGGCCGCGGCGAAGGCGGAGTACGCGGCGAAGCTGGCGGGCGCACAGCGGCGGCGCGAGGGCTGGGTGGACATCGCATGGTCCTTGATGAACAGCTCGGAGTTCCTGTATCGTCACTGAGGCAGCGGCTCACCAGGAAAGGGAAGACACGCATGAAGACGCATCCGCATGTCGATTCGATCACCCGGCGCGAGGCGCTGGGCCGCGGACTGACGGGCGCGGCGGGCCTGATGATGGCCGGGGCGCTCGGGACGGACGTCCGCGCGGCCGCGGCGCCGGCGAAGGTGGCCGCGAAGGCGAAGTCGGTCATCCAAATCTTCCTGTGGGGCGGCATGTCCCACATCGACACGTGGGATCCCAAGCCCAAGGCCGGCGCCGAGTACATGGGCGAGTTGCCGAAGGTGATCGACACCAACGTGCCGGGCGTCCAGCTCGGCGAACTCTTCCCGAACCTCGCCCAGCAGGCGGACAAGTTCTCGCTGATCCGCAGCATGA
>VGWF01000101.1 GCA_016873715.1 Lentisphaerota bacterium
AAAAGGTCCGCCTCGCGCAGCACCGGACGACCGGGCTCGGGCGTCCCGAGGTGCGCATCACTCACCAGCCGCAGCAGGTTCCCCCACCCCTCCGGCGTTTCGGCGAGCAGCACGAGGCCGGGTCCCGACGCATCGAGCGGGCGCAGGACGGCGGGGGGGCGCGGCGCCATCTCGATCTCGACGCCGAGCACCGGGCGGAGGCCCTTCGCCTTCGCCCGCCGGTGGAACTCCGGCGCGCCGTAGAGCACGCCGGAGTCGGTCATCGCCACGCCGGGCATGTCGAGGGCGGCCACCGCGTCCATCAGCGGCCCGATCCGGACCAGGCTGTCCAGCAGGCTGTACTCGGTGTGAACGTGCAGATGGACGAACGGTCCCATGCGCCGGCTCCGGCGTCAGCGTACCCCAGTCCCGCGGCGGTGAAAAGACCGCGGCCGGGCCACCCGGATTCCCGTTGTTGAACCGCGCGCCTTGTGCCTATGCTCTCCGGGACCATGACGCACCGGTTTTCATTCCCGTGCCGCGACGGCCGCGCGCTCCGCCGCGCCGCGTTCGGACTCGCATGGATCGCGGCCGCGGCGCAGCCCCGGGCCGACGTATTCACGACCAACGTCAACCAGCGTCTCAACGGAGGCGCCTGGAACCCGATCGGCACGTTCCGGTTCCAGCAGGGCGGCGGCGCCGAGTACGTCCAGCTCGGCAACACGGGCGCGGACGGCTACGTCATCGCCGACGCCGCGCTCTTCGTCGCCGGCGGGGTCACGAGCGTCGTCGACGACGCCTCCCCGACGGACGTCGAGGCCGAGGGCGTCTGGACGATGAGTTCCGCGACGGCCGGCTACCACGGCTCCGGCTACCGCCACGACCAGGACACGCGGGGCAGTCCCGTGAAGTGGTTCCGCTTCCACGCCCCCTACGAGACGGCGACCGTCGCCGCCGTGAGCCTGCGGTGGACCGCCCACGCCAACCGCGCCTCGACCGCCGCGGTCACCGTCGTGCACGACCTCGCGCCGACGGAGCACGACCTCGTCGTGTCCAACGGAACCGGGTCCGGACGCCACCTCTCCGGCACGTGGGTCGCCATCGCCGCCGGCGCGCCGCCGCCGGGCCGCGAGTTCGACCGCTGGCGCGGCGCCACCGCGCGCATCGAGAATCCCTTCGCGGCCTCGACGCGCCTGCGGATGCCGCCCGCGGACACCGCCGTCTGGCCCGCCTACCGCGTGCCGTGGGCCGGCCGATGCGTGCGCGAGGACGCGCGCCTGATCCCCGTCGCGGCCACCGTGGACGTCGCGATCGCCGGGGCCTCGATCGGCGCGCTCGGCGCCGCCGCACAGGCCGCCGACGAGGGCGCGTCGGTGATGCTGATCAGCCCGGGCTTCCACCTCGGCACGGACTTCGTCGGCGAGAACCGCGCCTGGCTCGAACCGGGCGAGACCGCGGGGCCCGGTCTTGCGCAGGAGATCCTCGGGCCGCTGACGAACGCCGCCGGTTACCAGTTCGTCCGCCCGGCCGACTTCAAGAGGCGCGCCGAGCAGGCCCTCGACAACCGCGGCGTCCGGTTCCTCTACAACCTGCAGGCCGTCGATCTCCTGGCGGACGCCACCGGGGCGCCGGCGGGCCTCGTCGCCGCCGGCAAGGGCGGCCGCGTCGCGGTCGTCGCGCGGGTAGTCGTCGACGCGACGCCGATGGCCGGCCTCGCGCAGCAGGCCGGCGCCGCGATGAACCCATGGCCCGCCGGGGCGACGGTGACCGTCAGCCGGACTCACTACCGCGGCGCCGCGGGCGGGATCGTCCGCGGCGACCATCGCGAGTACGCGATCCCCCACGCCTTCGCGGACGGCGGCTGGGTCGAGCGCTGCCGCGCCGAGACGCTGCTCCGCCGCACCTTCGACACCGGCGCGGAGTCGTGGTCCGCGCAGTTCCTTCACATGGTCGAGCCCCGGACGATCGTCGGGGCGGCGTCCGACGCGCGCTCGCCGTGGCCCGGCGCGGGGGCGGTCGATCCCGAGGTCGCGCGGCCGGCGGGATCGGCCTTCCTGCTGGTGGCCGGCGCGGCGTGCGACGTGGCCCGCGACGCGGCGCCGGCGATGCTGCGTCCGCCGGAGTTCCTCGAGTTCGGCCGCCGGATCGGCTCGCTCGCGCGCGCGATCGCGGCGGCCCGCCCGGCGCCGGCCGGGCTTCACGTGATGGCCCGCGCCGGGGGCGAGGTCTATCCCGGCGTCGGCACCGACGAGCTTCTCGAGGGGTGCAGGCCGAACGCGCCCGCCGTCCGCGTGCCGCAGCCGGACCGCGCCGTGCCGATCGCGGGCGAATACGACGTCGTGGTCGCCGGCGGCGGCGCATCCGGCGCCTTCGCCGCGCTCGGCGCGGCGCGCGCGGGCGCGTCGGTGCTCTGCGTGGAGCAGCTGGGCATCCTCGGCGGCACCGGCGTCAACGGCATCGGCAACTTCTGGCGCGGCTACAAGCGCGGGGTCTCGGTCGAGTACACGACCGGCTCGTGGAAGCCCAACGGCAAGGCGGCCTGGCTGCGGAGCGAGGTCGAGGCCGCCGGCGGGGAGATCTGGTTCAACACGGTCGTGTGCGGCGTTCTGCGCGAGGGCGGCGCGGCGCGCGGCGTTCTCGTCGCCACGCCGATGGGGCGCCTCGCGGTCCTCGCGCGGGTCGTCATCGACGCCACGGGCGACGGCGATGTCGCCGCGGCGGCGGGCGTGCCGACCGAGTACCTCGACCGCGGCGAGTTCGCCCAGCAGGACGCCGGCTTCCACGCCGACCTCGCCGATCCCACCGGCTACCAGAACAACTCGTGGAGCTTCATCGACCCCGGCGATCCGCTCGGACTGACCCGGTTCCACGTGCTGGCGCGCCGTCACAGCGCCATGGCCGATACGAACAAGTGGGACCACTACCCGCTGCTCGGCTCGCGGGAAAGCCGGCGCATCGCGGGCGGCTTCGTCCTGACGGCGCTCGACCAGTACCGCCGGCGCACCTTCGCGGACACCATCGCCCTCGGCTCGTCGGACTTCGACAACCACGGCTTCTTCACCAGCGCCGCCTGTCACGCCGGCCTCGTGCCGGACGGCCTCTGCGCGATCCCCTACCGCGCCCTGCTGCCCGCCGGCCTCGAGGGACTGCTGGTCGTCGGGCGGTGCAAGTCCGTCGAGCACGACGCGCTGCCGCTCTCTCGGATGCAGTCCGACGTCGGCAACGAGGGCTACGCCGCCGGCCGCGCCGCCGCGATGGCCGCGCGCGACGGCATCGCCCCGCGCCACATCGACCTGGCCGAACTGCAGGCCCACCTGGTCGCCGTCGGGAACCTCCCGGCGGACGTCACGCTCGCCGACTCGCCCGCCGCGGACGACGCCGAACTCGATGCCGCGGCCGCCGCGCCCGACGGCACGAACGAGGTCGCGCGCCTCCTCGCCGACCCCGCGCGCGCCCTCCCGCGCCTGCGCGCGTCCCACGCGGCCGCCCCGGCCGACTCCAAGGCCCGCGTCCTCTGCTTCCTCGGCGACACCAACGGCGTCGAGCGCCTCGCCGCGTGGCTCGACGCCCGGCCGCTCGGCACCGGGAGCAGCTACGCCGCGCGCTCGGTGTCCGACGTCGACGGCGCGATCCGCGCCCTCGGCTTCCCCCGCTCCCCCGCCGCCGTCCCCGCGCTTCTCCGCAAGCTCGACGAGTGCACCGGGGCGACCGCGTTCTCGCACATCCGCACGCTTTGCGTGTCGCTCGGCGAGATCGGCAGCCCCGACGCCGTGCCCGGCCTGCTCCGGCTCGCCGGGTCCGCCGGCGTCACCAACCATGTGCGGCGCGCGGACGACGGCGCCACCGCGTACGTGTCGGACTTCCGGCTCGCTGTCCGGGAGGCCCAACTCGCCGCGGCCCTCGTCCGATGCGGCGACGAGGGCGGCACCGGCCGCGCGATCCTCACCGCCTACCTCGACGACTGGCGCTCGCCGTTGCGCCGCTTCGCCTCCGAATGCCTCGGCTTCGCCGTGTCCTCCCACGGCGTGCCCGACGCCTGGTTCGCGGGGCACGGGCTCGATGCGCACGACGAGGCCGACGGCGACGGCGATGGCGAGCCGAACTGGCGCGAGTTCTGGGCCGGGTCCGACCCGACGGCCCGCGGCGACGCCTGCGGCGTGTCGCGCGCGCGGCCCGACGGCACGCTCGAGTGGGCCTTCGGCCCCGGGCCGCAGGATCTCCCGCTCCGCATCTGGCGCAGCCTGGATCTCGCCTCGGGCTGGACCGTCCTCACCAACCTCCCCCGCCCGCCCGGCGGCGGCGCGTGGCGCGATCCCGACGCCGACCTCCTCGACCACGCCTACTACCGCTTCGAATTCCCCACCGCGCCGTGAGACGAAGGACGTCGCCGGAAGCGGAGAGGGCGGAGATCCGGCCGGACGCCCCGGAGCCCTTCCAACCCTTGGACGGGGCTGCCGACGATCCTCCAAGGCTTGGAACGCCGGATCCAGCCGTGCGGAATCCGCGAAACGCCGTCCCCGGAGGCACGGGCACATTCCCGGGCGCGTCGATGACCGACCCCGTCTCCCGCTCGCAGGAGTCCGCGGTCAGCCGTCCGTCGCGCCCGCCCGGACGCGGACCGAGCGGACCGGTTCGACCGGGCAGACCGACTCGCACGCACCGCAGCCGTTGCAGAGCGCCGGGTCGACGACCGGCCTGGAATCGAATCCGTCGCTGACGACCGTGATGGCCCCGTAGGGACAGATCGCCACGCACGCCGTGCATTCCCGCCCCGCGGCCAGCTGGCACGTGTCCAGGTCGATCCGGGCCAGCCCGATCCGCCACGCCCTCTTCGCCTCGAGGGTCCGCAACGGCGAGAGCGCTCCGCTCGGACAGGCCTCCGTGCAGCGGCGGCAGTCCTCCCGGCAGTAGTCCGTAGACACGTCGAGCACCGGGGAGAGAAACGAAACCACGCCGTGCCGGCCCGGGTCCGGACGGATGATCCGCGACGGGCACGCCGCCGCGCAGTTGCCGCAACGGACGCATACCGCGCCGAAGCGCGGCCCCTGCACCGCGCCGGGCGGACGCAGCGGAGCCGCGTGCGGCGCGCCCAGCGCCCGCGTCACCGCCGCCGCCGCGACGCCCGCGCCCGCGCCCAGGGCCTCGCGCCTCGACACCGGCGGGAAGGCGGACGCCGCGGGCTCCGCGGAACGACGGCGCGGGCCGGACAGCAGATCCTGCATCGCCCCGAGCGGACACACCCGCCCGCACCACGAGCGCGGGAACCTCCACGAAAGCAGCACCGCGATCAGGCCCCCGAGCCCCGCCGCGACCGACGCGGGGTCCGCCGGGTGCCGCGCCATCCGTCCCGCGGCGTTGACGAGCGCGAACGGATCGAGCCAGAGAAGGAACGGCCAGCCGACCGCCGCCGCGCCGAGGATCGCCCCGAGCAGCACCCGGCCCGTGCCGGCCGGGATGCGCCCGGCGCCGCCCCCGCGTCCGCGGCCGCATGCATCCAGGACAGGCCCCAGCGGGCACGCGAAACGGCAGATCCAGCGCGGACGCGCGACGGCGAGGATCAGCAGCGGAACGCCGAAGGCCGCGACGACCGTCACGGCCCGCGCCGCGACGGACGCCGCAAGGGCGGTCAGCGGGCTTGCCGCGGGGACCAGCAGCGCCAGCCACGGCGGATCCGGCGGCGACACGGCCAACGCGAGCGCGACCGCCAGAACGATCCAGCGCGGGTCGAGCCGCGGTCCGCGCCGGGGCGGCGACTGGTCGGGCACCGGCACGCAACGGCTCCCGGGCTCAGCCGAGGTAGGCGCCCTGCTCGCGCAGGAGGGCCTGGAGCGCGGCGACGTCGACCGCGCGCGGCTCGCACCCCTTCTTCACGCACAGCGCCGCCGCCGCGCCCGCGGCGTGGCCCGTCAGGATGCAGCAGGCGATGAGCCGCATGCTCTCGATGAGACCTTCGTCGACACAGATGCACCGGCCGGCCGCGAGGATGCCGTCGACCTTCTTCGGCACGAGGACGCCGTACGGGATCGGCCACTCCGGTCCCTTCCCGCTGTCCCCGCCGCCGACGGCGACGGCGTTGGGGAACTTGCGG
The DNA here is from genome assembly GCA_016873715.1 of Lentisphaerota bacterium. Classification (GTDB taxonomy): domain Bacteria; phylum Verrucomicrobiota; class Kiritimatiellia; order PWTM01; family PWTM01; genus VGWF01. Next base: position 6,068 of record VGWF01000101.1, read on the forward strand.
CTGGCCTTGGTGTCCGCCCGGGTCAGGCACTCGACGCCGGCGAGGATGCGCGTCGTGCGAACGCCGAGCTGCGGCGCGGTATCGAGGAGGTAGAGGTGCTCGCCGCCCGGCGCGGCGCGGAGCTTCTGCACGCGCTGCCAGATGGAGCGCCGGTGTTCCATCTCGAGGCGCGAGAGCTCCTTCGTATCCAGCGCATCGGTGCTCGGCCCGCGCAGGTTGACCCAACTCACGGCGGGAAGCGGCGTCGCGCTGCCGAGGGACGCGAACCCGGCCTCCTTCAGCTTTGCGCGGTCGGCGCGGTCGACGTTGCCCATGCGGTGGACGAGCCCGATCGCGTGCAGGCGCTGCTCGTATTCCGCCCCGGCGGCGGCAAAGACGTCGCCGTCGCCCGTCGCATCGACGATGACCTTCCCGAGGATCGCCTGGCGGCCGGCCTTGCCCTCGACGACGACGCCGCGCGGACGGCCATTCTCGGTGACGATCTCCACCGCCCAGCTGTGCAGCAGCACCTGCACGCCGGCCTCGGCGATCATCTCGTCCATGACGAACTTCGTCGCCTCGGGATCGACCGTCGGATTGTACTTCCCCTCGACCTGGTTGATGACCCCGCCGGGCACCTGGTTCAACCGCTCCAGCAGTTCGTCGCCGATGCCCCGCAGGGTCTTCTTCAGCTTCCCGTCAACCACGGCGTGCGTGCCCATGACGACAAGCACCATGCCGCCGGTCCACTGGCCCCCGAAGAAGCCGTAGCGCTCGACGATCGTCGTCTTCGCCCCCGCGCGCGCCGCGGCGACCGCCGCGGCGAAGCCCGCCGCGCCGCCGCCGACGACGAGGACGTCCGTCTCGTGCACGACCGGGAGTCCGCGCTCGGGCTGGGTCACGCGGCCGCCGGAGAGGATCGCCGGATGCAGCGCGATCTCGCGGCGCGGCATCAGCTGCCGCTCCTTCGCCGCGCCCGGCACCGCCTTCGCCGGTTCCTCGGCCACCACGCGCCGCGCGAAGGCCGAGCCGAAGCCCGCCGCCGCCATCACCTGCATCATCTGCCGCCGCGACCACCGCATGCCGTCGTTCATCGCTCGTCCTCCCCAAGGCTGCTGCATCCTATCCGCTCGTCCCGCGGTCCCGCAAACGGAATCCGGACCGCGGCGTCCGGACCGCCCGCCGGTCAGATCCGCCACCCCTCCCGGTACCGGTGCTGCACGAAGGCGTCCGACTGCGGGCCGTTCGGCGCGCGGAGATCCCGGTCGCTCCACTCCAGTCTCCCGCCGGCGCGGTGGGCGACGTTGCCCAGCAGGACCGCCTCGGTCAGCGCCCCGGAGTAGTCGAAGTTGCAGGTCGTCGGCGAGCCGGTCTTGCACGCCGCGATCCACTCCTCGTGGTGGCCGATCGAGTCGGGGATCGACGGCGCGGGCGGCGTGAAACCCGCGAACCGGTCCTGCGGCAGCAGCAGGTGCCGCGTGTAGTCCGCCAGGAGCATCCCCTTCGCGCCGGTGAACAGCACGCCGCTGGCCCATCGCGGTTTCTGCTCCTCGTCCACCGTCTTCTCCACCGCGGGCAGGATCGACGCCAGCAGCTCGGGCCTGCGGCCGCCGTGGTGCCACGTCAGGGTCACCGCCGGCTGGTTGCCGCGCGCGGGATACGTGTAGCGCACCACGAGCCAGGGCGGCACCGACTCGGCGTGGACGGGCGGGCCGTCGACGACCTCGACCGACGCGCAGGCGCGAAGGCCGAGCGCCCAGTGCGGAAGGTCCATGTAGTGGCAGCCGAAATCGCCCAGCGCGCCGCCGCCGAAGGCCCACCAGTTCCGCCACGTCCCCGGGAGGTAGGCCGGATGGTACGGCCGCGCCTCGACGGGCCCGAGCCACAGGTCGTAGTCCAGCCCCGCCGGCACGGGCGGCGTGTCGGCCGGACGCTCGACGTTCCCGTACTTCGCCGCCGACCATACGTGCACCTCCGCAACCGTCCCGATTGCGCCGGACTGCACGAGTTCGACGACCCGCCGGTAGTTCGCCCCGGCGTGGATCTGCGTCCCCATCTGCGTCGCGAGCCCCGCCTTCCGCGCGGCCTCGCGGACGATCCGGCACTCGGAGACGGTGCGCGTCAGCGGCTTCTCGCAGTAGACGTGGCGGCCGCTCCGCAGCGCCATCGTCGCAACCACCGCGTGCGTGTGGTCCGGCGTCGAGCAGACGATCGCATCGAGATCGGTCCGGTCCAGCATTCGGCGGAAGTCGCGGTAGGTGGCCGCGTTCGGGAATCGCTTCGCGACGGGCGCGAGGAACGCATCGTCCACGTCGCACAGCGCAACGATGGCCTCGCCGGCGACATGCCTGAGGTTCTCCGCCCCCCGCCGGGCCACGCCGACCACCCCGAGGTTCAGCTTCTCGTTGGCCGACACCTTCCGCGCGGCACGGGCCGCGGGTGCGAAGCCCAGCCCCAGTCCGATTCCGCCCAACGCCGCGCTCCGCAGAAATCCCCGCCGCCCGGGATCGATCCTCATGTCTCCCCCTCCCGCGCGCGACCGTCCAAGCGCGTTCAGTTGTACATCGGTTCCTCGTCCGCCGGCGCGACCGCTCCGCCGGGCCCGGCCGGCGGCGCCTTCCGCGCGGGAGCCGCCGGCGCCGGCGGCGGCGGCGCGGCGCCGCCCCAGCGGATCCGCGCCATCAGGAGATCGCCACGGAGCCCGCCCTTCGGACGCCACGATCCCACGGTCACCCACGACTCGTCCGGCGTGGCGTTCGTGACGTGGAAGTTGCCCATGATCGGCACGAGGCTCGGCGCGAGGATGCCGTCGCCGACGAGAGGCAGGACGACCCTCTCGGTCGCACGGACGAGGCGCAGCGTCCGCGCGTCCACCCGGGCCATGAACAACGGCGAGCGCCATCGCATCACGTTGAGATTCGACGCGTCCCTTCGCGTGTAGACGAGCCAGAGGGAATCCGGCCGCGTCAGCCAGTGCTGCTGCGTGGTCGACATCGCCAGCGGCTCGCCGTCGTCCCACGCCCACGCCTGCGGGGGCCCGTAGGTGAGGCCGTCATCGCCGGCGGCCACATAGCCGCGCTCATCCTCGGCGCGCAGGGTGACCAGGAACCGCCCGCCGAACCGGGTCACCGAGGGCTCGAGCAGGCCGCGCCCGACCGTGTTCGTCAGCGCGTTGCCGGTGGCGCGCACGGCGAGGGTTTCGCCGTCGAACGCGCAGCGCACGCCGCAGACGCTGCGCGGGCGGCCCTTCGCGCCGAAGGTGAAACTCATGATGACGTCGCCGTTCGGGAGGTCCACGCGCTGGCCGCAGCCGTTGGAGTAGATGTCGGCCCCGCGGGCATCGTCCCATGCGAGATGCCGCCGGGCGCCCCACGCCCCGTCCTTCCACACCGCGTAGACCGGCCGCCGCGGAGGCTGGTTCTTCTCGAACTTCGGTCCGCGGTAGAAGACGTTGTGGCCGAGGGCGAGGACCGAGCGGCTGGCCGCGTGCCACTCGGGAACGACGTCGCACACGCCCTCGCTCGCGCCCTCGGCCGCCGGCTCCCAGCCCAGCGGGGGCACGGGCTGCTTGTCGCTCCACGTCCGACCGAGGTCGTCCGACGTCGTCCAGTGCACCGGCCCGAAGTAGTCCGACCCCATGATCGGCTGCAGCGTCATGAAGGCGCGTGCAGGTCCGTCGCCGGCGTTCGGAATCATGCAGGCCCGCGGATGGAACCAGCAGGGGCCCTCGTCCTCCGCCCGGCGCAGGACGACCTTCTCGATCACCGGCCCCTTCTCCGCCGCCGGCGCGCGGGCCGCGCCGACCGCCACCGCCAGCGCACCCGCCCCGCCCCGCCGCAGGAACTCGCGTCTCGTGTTCATGGCACGAAGACTGGCCGAGGATCGCGGGAAACGCAAGACGGCGCGGGACCCTGTTCCCCGGCCGGGCACCCGGCACCAAGGCAAGCATGGATCCGGTCGCGCGGAGCGCGAACCTCCCAATCCCGTTCCCGGAGGACAGCCCGGGAGGGCGCCGTGCCACCGGCGCCGTGCGCAAGACCCTGAACACGCCGGAAGACCACCGTGAGGTGTGCATGGATCCGGTCGCGCGGAGCGCGACCCTCCCGATTCCGTTCCCACGGACGCCCCGGGAGGGCGCCGTGCCACCGGCGCCGGGCGCAAGACCCTGGCACGATAGAGGACCACCGTGAGGTGCGCATGGATCCGGTCGCGCGGAGCGCGACCCTCCCAATCCCGTCCCCGGAGGACAGCCCGGGAGGGCGCCGTGCCACCGGCGCCGTGTGCAGGCCCCTGAACACACCGGAAGACCACCGTGAGGTGTGCATGGATCCGGTCGCGCGGAGCGCGACCCTCCCAATCCCGTTCCCGGAGGACGGCCCGGGAGGGCGCCGTGCCACCGGCGCCGTGCGCAAGATCCCGGACACGCTGGAAGACCACCGTGAGGTGTGCATGGCTCCGGTCGCGCGGAACGCGACCCTCCCGATCCCTTTCCCGGAGGACGCCCCGGGAGGGCGCCGTGCCACCGGCGCCGTGCGCAAGACCCTGGACACGCCGGAAGACCACCGTGAGGTGTGCATGGATCCGGTCGCGCGGAGCGCGACCCTCCCGATCCCGTTCCCGGAGGACGGTCCGGGAGGGCGCCGTGCCACCGGCGCCGGGCGCAAGACCCCGGACTCGCCGGGAGACCACCGTGATGTGCGCATGGATCCGGTCGCGCGGAGCGCGACCCTCCCAATCCCGTCCCCGGAGGACGGCCCGGGAGGGCGCCGTGCCACCGGCGCTGTCCGGTACGCCCCCGAAGCATCGTCCGTTCCCGACCGACCGGGCTCCGCCGATGAACGGGGCGTCGCACGCGGCTTGATTCGGATGTCGCATCTGGCATAAAGCATGTCGCGTCGGCACAGCGCCGGTCCCGCCCCGGCTGTGGAGCGGCACCATGCATCAAAAGGAACCCGCCGTCATGAACGCCAAAACCGCACGCCGAACCCCCGGGCTCTCGCGCAGGAGGTTCCTCTACGGCGCCCTCGCCACCGTCCAGATCGTGCCGGGCTACGTGCTCGGGCTCCGCGGGCAGACCCCGCCCGGCGGCCGGCTCGGCATCGCGGGCATCGGGGTCGGCGGCATGGGACGGAACAACCTCAAGCGATGCGCCGAGGGCAACGCCATCGTCGCGTTGTGCGACGTGGACCCGAACTACGCGGCGAAGACGTTCCAGGAGCACCCGGGCGCGAGGACCTACGTGGACTTCCGCGAGATGCTGGACAAGCAGAAGGACATCGACGCGGTCGTGATCGCGACGCCCGACCACACCCACGCGCCGATCGCGATGGCCTGCATGCGCGCCGGGAAGCACGTCTACGTGCAGAAGCCCCTCGCCCATTCCGTCTTCGAGGTCCGCACGATGACCGAGGCCGCGCGGCAGCACAAGGTCGTCACCCAGATGGGCAACCAGGGCCGCTCGGGCGACGGCGCTCGCCTCGTCTGCGAGTGGATCTGGGGCGGCGCGATCGGCGCGGTGCGCGAGGTGCACGCATGGACGAACCGTCCGGTGTGGCCGCAGAGCATCGAGGTGCCGCGTCCGGCCGAGACACCGCCCGCCCCGGCGGGCATGGACTGGGACAAGTGGATCGGTCCCGCCCCCTACCGCCCCTACCACCCCGCCTACCACCCGGGGAACTGGCGCGCGTGGTGCGACTTCGGAACGGGATCGCTCGGCGACCTCGGCTGCCACATCCTTGACTGCGTCGTCTGGGCGATGAAACTGAAGTACCCCGTCAGCGTCGAGGGCTGCATCTCGACCTACTGGCACGACCTCTGGAAGAAGACCGAGCCGAAGAACGAGAACTTCCCCCGCTCCACGATCGTCCGCTACGGCTTCCCGGCGCGCGAGGGCATGCCCGCGGTCGACGTGACCTGGTGGGACGGCGGCATGATGCCCCCCGACCTCCGGAGCTTGAGGAAGGCCGCCAGATGGGCGATTCCGACGGCGGCGTGCTGTTCATCGGCGACAAGGGCAAGCTCGTGTGCGGCTGCTACGGCAAGAGCCCGCGCCTTCCCCCCGAGACCGCGATGCAGGCCTTCCATCGCCCCGAGCCCACCCTGGAGCGCATCCCGGAGGGCGAGAACGGCCACGAGGCCGACTGGCTCCGGGCATGCAAGGGCGGCCGCCCCGCGGCCTCGAACTTTGACGTCTCCGGCCCTCTCTCCGAAATGGTGCTGATGGGCAATCTCGCCGTGCGCTTCCCCTACCGTCGCCTGCTGTGGGACGGGGCGAAGATGGAAGTCACCAACGACAAGGACGCCAACGGCTACGTTCGTCGCCACTACCGCGAGGGCTGGACGCTGTGAGAAGGGGCGCCATGAACCAACACCTGAACCGCCGCGACTGGATCAAGTCCGCGGCCCTCGCGGCCGGCGCCTGGCCCGTTGCCGCCGCCGCGGCCCCGAAGCCCGATTCGCCCAAACCCGCCACCGGTACGGTCGTCTTCCAGCGGACCCTCCCGGTGCGCCACGAGGTCGACGTCTTCGTCGCGGGCGGCGGGCCTGCCGGAACCGCCGCCGCCGCCGCCGCGCGCAGCCAGGGCGCCACCGTCTTCCTCGCCGAGGCCCACACCTGTCTCGGCGGCATGGGCACGGCCGCGCGCGTGCCGCTGTTCATGCCCCTGTCGGACGGCGTCAACTTCCTCGCCGGCGGCTTCGGCCGCCAGGTCGTCGACCGGCTCAAGGCCGAACGCGCCCTCAACGGCCCGGCCGCGGACATCGAGGCGCTCAAGCGCGTCTACGATGCGCTGCTGACCGAGGCGGGCGTCACGTTCAGCTTCTACACGAGCCTCATCGGCGTCGAGGCCGCGGGCGGACGCGTCTCCCATGCGGTCTGCGCCGCCCCGAGCGGGATCTTCGCCGTGCGCGCGAAGTGCTGCGTCGACGCCACCGGCAACGGCGACCTTGCGGCGATGGCCGGCGCGAAGTTCGAGAAGGGCGACGCCGCCGGCAACCTCATGCCCGGCACGCTTTGCAGCCTGTGGAGCGGCATCGACTGGGAGACCTGGCGCGCCAACCGGCCGAAGGGGCCGCAGCCCGACGGCCACATGCTGGAGAAGGCGTTCGCCGACGGCGTGTTCACGGTCCGCGACGAGCACCTGACCGGCATGTATCAACTGGGCGAGACGCTCGGGTCGGGCAACATCGGCCATACCTTTGACGTCGACGCCACCGACGAGGCCTCGCTCACGAAGGCGCTCGTCTGGGGCCGCAGGAGCATGAAGGAGTACGAGCGATACTACCGCGAGTACCTGAAGGGCTTCGAGAAGGCGCGCGTCATTGCCACCGGCTCCCTGCTCGGCGTCCGAGAGACGCGCCGCATCGTCGGCGAGTACATGCTGAATCTCGAGGACTACAAGCGCCGCGCGACATTCCCCGACGAGATCGGCCGCTACGCCTACTCGATAGACATCCACCCGCTGCGGCCCGGCAAGGACACCTACGAGCAGCACCGCAAGGAGTTCGACGAGGTCTTCCGCTACGGCAAAGGCGAGAGCTACGGCATCCCGTACCGCATCCTGACGCCGCGCGGCCTCGATAACGTGCTGGTCGCCGGCCGGTGCGTCAGCTCGGACACGCATGTGCACGGCTCGCTCCGCGTCATGCCCGGATGCTTCATCACCGGCCAGGCCGCAGGCATCGCCGCCGCCATGAGCGCCGGGGTGGACATTTCCATCCACGCCGTGGACGTGAAGGATCTCCAGCAACGGCTGAAAGCCCTCGGCGCCTATCTGCCAAACGCATGAAGCAACTCATTCGGCCCGGAACTGCGCTTGAAGTCATGGCTGGATTCCGTTTCCATGCCCTCCTGGCTGCCAGCCGACCCTCACAACGGGGAAAAGCACGATGAAACACACCCTCACACTCCTCACCGCCCTGCTGCTCGCGCCGCTCGCCGCGCTGTCCGCCGCCGACTCGCGGCCGAACATCATCTTCCTCTTCACCGACGACCAGACGGTTGGGGCGATGGGGTGTTATGGGAACAAGGACATCATCACGCCGCACATGGACAAGCTCGCGGCGGAGGGGATGCGGTTTCGGAACCACTACAACTCCAGCTCCATCTGCATGGCGAGCCGGGTTTCCGTGATGACGGGGCTGTATGAGCATCGGCACGGTTGCAACTTCAGCCACGGCAACCTGGAGCGGCGGCTGTTCGACCAGTCGTATCCGGTGAAACTGCGACAGGCGGGCTACTTCACGGGCTTCGCGGGCAAGATCGGCTATTTGATCGAAGGCGAAAAGTTCGAGGCCTTTGAAAAGGAGTTTGACGTGTGGGCGGGCGGACCGGGGCAGACGCTTTATGAGACGGCGAAGAACCAAGGCATCGCTCAGTATGCGGACAAGTATCCGCACTGCTCGCGGGCCTACGGCGCGTGGGCGCAGGATTTCGTGAAGAGCGCGAAACAGAGCGGCAAGCCGTTCTGCCTGAGCATCAGCTTCAAGGCGCCGCACCTGCCGTTCACGCCCGATCCCATCGACCTGAAGCTCTACGAGTCCAAGACGACCTTCACGCGCCCACCGAACTACGGCATCGAAAAGGGCCAGCATCTGTCGCCGCAATCGCAGACGAGCCGCGCGGCCACGTCCTATCGGGAGTGGGTGACGGACTACGACAACCACGTGCGGCTCTACTACGCCCTCATCACAGGCGTCGATGCCGCGGTGGGCATGATTCGCGAGGAACTGGAGCGTCAGGGCCTCGCGCAAAACACCGTGATCATCCTCACCTCCGACAACGGCTACAACAGCGGCTCGCATGGGTTTGGCGACAAGGTCATCCCGTATGAGGAAGGCTCCAAATCGCCGCTCCTCATCCTCGATCCGCGGCTGCCGAAAAACCACGCGGGCCAGGTGAGCGATGCCGTCACCGCCAATGTGGACATGGCCGCGACGATCTTTGCGCTCGCGAATGTGCCCGCGCCGGAGGGCCTGGATGGCAGGAGCCTGCTGCCGCTGCTTTCCAACACCACGGGCAAGGTGCGCGACTGGCTGCCGCTCTTCAATCACTGGGGGACGCTCTCCGCGCAATCCATGGCCGTCGTCTCGGCCGACTGGAAATACATCCACTGGTATTACGCGGGCCGTTCGAAGCATGGGGGGCCTGCCATGAAACCGACGGAGGAGCTGTTTCACCTCGCTGCGGACCGCACGGAGATGAGCAACCTCGCCGCTGATCCCAAATCCGCTTCGCCACTCGCCGTCGCACGCGTGGCCTACGACGCGGAACTCGCCACGATGAAGGAGAGAGTCATCCAGGGCCACGGCTATGAAGCCTATCCCGTCCTGTTTGACCGCGTGACAGCCTGGGAGACGAAGGAACCGCTTCTGAAGCAAATCAGAGGCGATGAAGGTGAGCAAGAAGACGGCACCAAGCCAGACAAGAAGCGGAAGAAGCCGAAGAACGCGAAGAAGGAATGAATCTGAAACACATCCTCCAAATCCTCACCGCCCTGCTGCTCGCGCCGCTGGCCAAGCTGCACGCTGGTGAGACAACCGTGACGTCTCTGGTGGCGGAACCTGCGCGCGTCGAACTGGCGACGGAACAGCAGAAACTCGTTTTCACGCACACAGACGGCGTTTTTGTCCTGAGCACTTTTGTGCGCGACGGCCAAGCGTGGCGCGCGCTTTTTGATGCGGGTCGGCCGCTGCTTGAAGGACCGCTGTTCAATTTGAAGCCAACCCGCTACGCGGTCCTGACAAACACCTCCGATCGAAAAACCGTCGAGTTCAGCGGGAACCATCTTCAGCCGGATTATGACTGGACGATGCGGGTGGAGGCAAAGTCAGACAATCCGCTGTTTCGGTTCGTCATCACGTGCCATCTGACGGAGCCGCTGATGCTGGAAAGCCCGCAGCCCGTCGTGGCCCTGTGGATGCAACAATCGAACACCGCGGTCCGGCTCGACCAGGGGCCGGACAGCATTTACGGTAGCGCCGGGATTCCGCACAACTACGGTTTTCCGGCGGCGTATCTCTGGGATGACCGACGGGAGGCGGCGGTGTTTTTCAACATGACGCCGATGCGCTGGATGCAACCCGACGGGGTCGCGCGCTTTCACGATGTGCGCATCATGGCGAGAGCTGAGCCGGGGCAGACGGGGCTGGGGATGCATTTCAAAAAGTTGTCGGGCCGGCGAGTGCCTGCCGGCGACCTGATCGTGGAATTCTTCCTCCATCAAAGTACCCGCGCAGCCAGGCCGTCCGGCATGGAAGCGCTCGATACGATGATGCGGACCTTCGCGCCACTGCAAAAGGCGGACTCCATGTTTCCGCGCAACCAGTTGACGGGCGAGGCGGCGAGTTGGGAACAGGTCGCGCGGCAGGCGATGGCTGATTTGAGCACTCCACAGGCCATGGCTGAGATTTCCGCGCCCTGGCGCGATGAGCCGCTCGAATTGGTTCCGGCCCGGGAAAAGATGCTGATTCATCCGAGCGCGCAGTCGTGGGATTTTTCGACGGTGAATAATCACCTCACGCCGTGGCTCCTGCTCGCACACCTCCACCGGGACGCAGATGCATTGCGCGTCGGTATGCAGAAGGCGGATGCTCTGCCGCGCTTCTACGATCCGCGCGCGCGGCTCATCCGCCACGGCTCGCGGCAGCCGTCTCACGTCGGCGACCTGGAAATGAGCTGGCAGAACTTCTTCTTCCACCAGGAAACGCTACGCGCCGCATCTGCAACCGACTCCAGCAATTTCAATCCTGCGGTTGCCGGACGCTTCCTCATGGCCACGACGGGGCTGCGCGACCTGGCCGGGAAGGCAGACTATGTTTTTCCGCAGTGGTTCGACCCCTACCAGAAGCAGGTCGTCGTCCAGAATGACGAGAATCAGTTGGGCTTGATCCGTGAGCCCTGGCAGGCGGGCGCTTACGCTTATCTCATGTGGCAGGCGTTCGACCTCACCGCCGACAAAGAATACCTGACCGAAGCTCAGCGTGCGGTCGAAGCGTTGATGGAGCGAATGGAGTTCCACGTGCGGAACCAAGTCTATGACCGCCAATACAAGGACGTGGCAGGGTTCCCGATCACCGAGCTTTTTGGCAACGCCTACGGCATCGCGGCCGCGCATCGACTGCATGAGGCGACGCGAGACCCGAAATTTCTCCGCTATTCCCGCGACTTCATGAACACGCTCCTGCGCCTCACGTTTTGGTATGAGGACGAAACCACGCCAGTGAGCCGCGAACTGCGCAGCGCCGGGTTGTTTTATCCGCACGGCGGAGCGCACGTGGCCACTCCCTGGGAAACCTCCGAGGCGCACCTGATGGTTGCGTGGGCGCTGAAGCACGACCGCGAGCATCCGCTGGCCGACCTGCTTTTGAAGCTGTCGAATCTGAATCGTAAAAACTCCTTCCTTTTCTTCCCTGCCTTCTGGACCGGGCCGGTGCTGGCAATGAATGGTGGAAAACTCCCGCCGCGCGGACACTACTTCCCCATCGAGCCGTTCTACAGTCTCGAAGGGACCGGTGGGCATCGCGGTGACACGGCCGCTTACATGGCCGGCCTGGCGCTCTGGAATGCGTGGCTTTATGAGGCGCTCGCCGTGGCGAGTGATCGCGAGATCATGGTGCTGAACCTCGACGCAATGGAAGATTATGAAAGCGCGCTTTCCGGCGTGGAGAGGCACTTTCTGGCGTATAATCCAGGGCCGGCCACCCGCACCTTCCGCGTTGTTATCAAGCACCTGCCTGATGCGGATTTTGTCGTGACCGCAGGCTTGGGAGAAGAAAAGCGTCCAGCCGCAGATCTCCGGCAGGGTTTGCCCATGACCTTGAAGGCCGGAGAACACAAGCGCATCACCGTGCGTCGCAGCGACTCCCAGGAGCGCCAGCGCCAGTTGCAGCAGCGACGGGCCGCCGAATACGCCCTGACCCGCGCCTATCAGCTTCTGCAAGAGCACGTCGTCACTCAGGGGAAAACGGCCGTATCTCCGCAGGTCATTAGAACCTTCGCGGAAGCGCTTTCCGCCTGTCGCGATGGACACCATGCTGAGGCTGATGCGAAGGCGAATGGCATCCTCCTCAAGCTCCAAAACAACATGCCGGTTCAGGAGAATTGAAACAGGATTATGAAGCCCATCCTCACCCTCCTCACCACCCTGCTGCTCGCGCCGCTGGCCGCGCTGCATGCCGTCGATGCCACAAAGCCCAACATCCCGCCGAAAGGCGAGCCGACGAATGCGAAGGAGACCGCGGCGCAAAAGGCGAAGGCCGACGCGATCATCGACGAACGTTATCAGGCGCTCGTCGCGAAGATGCCGCCGGACCAGCAGGCTTGGGAGCGCGTCTTGCAGGGG
>VGWF01000102.1 GCA_016873715.1 Lentisphaerota bacterium
GGGGGTGAAGATCGTCGAGTTGTTGTTGCGCAGGGCAAGCGTCGCGTTGCTGACGACGTCGAGCCCCACGCTGCGCATGCCGGAGCTGGTCCGGATGTCGACGGTGCCCCCGTTGACGATCACGTCGGGCGAACCCGGCGCTCCGAGGACGCCGTCCTGCGCGTTGACCAGCAGCGTGCCGGCGTTGAGGACGATGCCGCCCGGAAGGACGTTGTTCGTCGCGTTGAGCTGCAGGGTGCCGGCGTTGGCGGTCAGGACGCCGTCGATGTGCGTGCCGCCGAGCTGGAGGGTGCCGCCGCCGATCTTGGTCAGGCCGAAGGAGCCGGCGCCGTCGGTGAGGGCCTGGCCGATGGCCGTGGTGCTGTTGTTCGTCCCGATCTGGACGGTGCCCGATGCAACGTCGAACGTCACGTTGGTATTGATGACCGACGCGCCGCCGCTGCCGCCGAAGAAGACGACGTAGGCGTTCCGGTTGGTGAAGAGCACGCTCGGCGCGTTCATGGTCAGCTGATCCATCCGGATCGTCTTGTCCGTTCCGGAGCCGCTGACGCGGTCGACCAGGATGGTGCTGGACGTGCTGAGCACGATGTCGTTGTCGTAGGTGAGGGTTTGTGCGGCCCCCAATCCGTCGCCGTTGTCCAGGATGGCGAGCGCGCCGCCGTTGAGGGTGACGGTGCCCGTGCCCAGCGGGTCGGTGGTCGGAGTGCCTGCGGGCGACGCGCCCGTCACCACGAGCCGGCCGGCGTTGACCGCGAAGCCGCCGCTGAGGCTCGGGCTGTGGCCCGACAGGATGTTCGTGCCGCCGCCGGTGAACGTCAGCGTGCCCGCGCCCGAGACGGCCCCGGTGATCGACCGCGTGAACCCGGCCGAGCCGATCAGCGTCCCCGCGCCGGTCAGGACGATCGCGCGGTCGATGCGCGTCATCGCCACGCCCGGCTGCAGCGCCCCGCCGTCGAACGTCAGCGCCGTCCCGATCGCGCCCAGCGCCAGGTCGTTCGTCACGCCCAGCGTGCCGCCCTGGATGACCGTGCCGGCATGGGTGTTGGCGCCCAGCAGCGACAGCGTGCCCGCGCCGGCCTTCGTCAGTCCGAAGCCGCCGCCGCCGTCGCCGATGACCCCGCCGTATACGACGGCGCTGTCCACCGTCAGCGTCCGCGTGCCCGTCAGGATGCCGGGGCCCGACAACGTCAGCTGCCCGGAATCGGTCGCATGGCCGAGGGTGACGTTGCCGCCGAAGATGTTGGTGTTCGCAAGGACGCGGGCTGTGGCGCTGTCGGACGACAGGGCGCCGCCGTTCAGCGCAAGAACGCCCGTGCTGAACGCGGCGTTGTTGCCGACGCGGACACGGCCTTCCGCGATCGTGAAACGTCCGGTCGTGCCGGCATAGGTGTTCGCGGCGGACAGCGTCAGCGTGCCGGCGCCGGTCTTGATGAGGTTGGTCCCGCTGCCCGAGATGACGCCGCCCATGGTGATGTTGCCGGACCCGCCGAAGACCCATGCGCCGAGCGTGTTGGTCGAGATGACGGTGTTGTTGGCGTTCAGGGAGAACAGATTCGCCGAGTTGTTCACCCAGCTCTGCGTGCTGCCGATCGTCTGCGCGCGCAGGCTCAGCGGCACCCGGTAGCCGTCGGTCGTTATGCCGAAGGTGACGGCTCCGGCGCCGGCGTTGACGAGGATCCCGCCCTCGCCAAGAAAGATGCGCCGATTGGCGACGTCGGTCCGGATCGCGGTCGTCCCCGTGCTGTTGAACACGAGACCGCTGATCGTCACGTTGCCTGAAAGCGCGGCGACGATGGCGCTGTTGAGCGACGAGACGTTGAAAAAGGCGATATCGTTGATGCCCGGCGCGGCGCCGGGATTGCCGCCCGTGCCGTCGGCCAGCGTGTCCCAGCCGGCGAGCGTCGCCCAGTTGTTGCTCGCGAGGCCGTTCCCGTCCCAGTAGAGCGTTGCGGCACGGGATGCCGAAGCCCCGAGGATCAGAAGGACGGACATGACGGCACCCGAAACACGGACGGACAAGCTCTTCATATCACACGCCTCCGCGGAGCGATCCGCATGAACCCTTTGAAGGGCGTGAAACGGTCGCATAACGGCTGATCCAGATCAACAATAAAATTCCCTCCGGCGAAGGGCACATTCCCGGTCCGGCGCAGTCCCGACAAGGACGCCCGAGCGGGCTTCCCTTTCGGCCGGACCGGCCGTTCGATGGATCCGGTTGGCCATGCAGATTCCGAGAGGCGCCGGCATGGTCAGGTCAACGAACCGGAGATGCGTCCTCTGGCGACCTGTTATTTTGTGCCGATTTGAAACACATTCCGGGTCGGTGCGCCGTTTCTCGCTGTGCAGGCTCGGTTCTCGCGGGAGGCGGCGGCCCCGCATAGTAGTCATCACGCTCCGCGTGATGATAATGCGGATTGCGGAGATGGTCCTCACGCGGAGCGTGAGGGCCACCGGCCGTCAGCCCGCGCAGAATCGGCGGTGGTCCTGCATAGTAGTCATCACGCTCCGCGTGATGACACTCCGGATTGCGAAGACGTCCTCACGCGGAGCGCGAGGACTACTTTGGCGCCCGCCCCGCGGCCGTCACGCTGCGCGGGAGCGGAGATTCACCCGCCTCGCGGTAGGAGGCGCGGAAGAAGGTCGTCCATGCCGTGAGCAGGGCCTGCCGGTCCGCGACGGCCCCGGCCTCGAGCGCGGTGCGCCAGGTCAGGGGCTGGGGCCGGTCGGGCAGCCGCCCGAGCATCGCCGAGGCGCCGGGGGCTTCGTCCGGACCGCCGGCGCGGAGGATCGCGCCCCACGCGGCCTGGAGTTCGTCCTGCGAATCGATGCACATCGCCCGGATGATGTCGCGAAGCACGGCGAAGTGGCCGGAGGTCCAGCGCGGGCGGTAGACGAACCCGCCGGCGAGACGGTAGGGATCGATCTCCGGCGACGCGAGGTCCTCGCTGGCGTGGCGGAGGTGGGCCACGTGGGCGGCCTGCACGGCGGGTTCGGGCGAAGGGTAGAAATCGCGGCGGATCGGCAGCCGCCGCAGCGCGTACCGGTCGGGCCCCCCGGGTTCGCCCGCGCGGCAGGACCAGAGCCGCTGGCCCTCCTCGCCGAGCGTGAAGACGAGGAAGCGCACCGCCAGGTCCCGCCGCTCCGCGCCGCGCAGAAGCGCGATGGGATCGGCGCTGACGCTCGAGCCTCCGGCGGGCGTGACGAACCGCATCCGGGGGCGGCCGTCGCGGCCGCGGCTGTACTGCTCCTGGAACCGCGCGTAGAAGTCGATCGCGAGCCCCGCCGCGACCTGTCCCGTGCCGACGTCGATCGGCGTCTTGCTGGAGGAATCGGTGAAGTAGCGGGCATTGGCCCCGATCCTCTGGATGAGCCGCACGCCGTCCAGCCAGCCCTCCTCGACGGCGCGCTGGTAGGCCGCGGGCACCCCGGGCGGCACGGCGCCGGGCGGCAGTTTCGCGGCCGCGATGGCGGTTTCGAACGCGTCGATCTCCGTCTCGCCGAACCCGGCCCGGCCGACCGCCTCGCGGCATTTCTGGTGCACGATCATCTCGAACGCCTTCGCCACGCTGCCGCTCTTGGTCGGATCGGCCATGCCGAGCGCGCGGAAGAACGCGGGTGACGCGAGGTCGTCCCACGTCGCCGGCGCGGGCACGCCTGCGTCCGCCAGCCGGTCGAGGTTGTACGCGATGCCGATCGTGCTGAGCGCCGCGCCGAAGTAGGTGTCGGTGCGCCAGACCTCCCCGCCGGACTTCGCCGGGATCATGTCGACGCCCGCGTCGTTGGCGAACAGCCCCGCGGGCGGGCGGTCCGCCGGCCACGGCGCGACGAGCAGGCCCTGCCCCGACGCGCGGTGGAAGTCGTACTGGCCGCCGCCGAAGAAGACGTCGATGCGGCTCGTGAACGCGCGGGGGTCGTCCGTGGCGCGGAACGCGAGCCAGAGGTCGCGGTCCTCGCGCCAGCGCGCCTCCCCGGCGGCGGCGCGGGCGGCGTGCGCCTCGCCGGATTCGCCGTCGGCCCGCGCGACCGCCGGGGGCTTCGCCGCGTCGAACTTCCGGTCGAGCATCCGTTCGCCCATGCCGGGCCGCCACGGCCTCCCCTGCTGCTTCCACCACGCGCGCGCGGCCTCGGTGTACTGCGCCTCGAGGTAGCGCGAGATCTCCGTCGTGCCGCCGATCACGATCCACCGCACGTCGACCGGCGCGCCGTGCCGCTCCGCGTGCCACGCCGAGAATGCCCGGCCGAACTCCCGGCGGATCGCGTCGTTGTGCGGCGTGATGACCGTCAGCGTCGCCCGCTCCGCGCCCGGGACGCGGGCGGGCGCCGCGGGCGGCCGCTCGCGCAGCAGGAACGGCAGCGCCACGATCAGCGCCGCCGCGGCGGGGATGGCGAGGTTGCGGGTCACGGGGGGAAGGGTGGCACGGGCGGGCGCGCGGGGCAAGGGACGAAAGGGACGGAAGGGGCTCAAGGGACGGGGCGCGGCCCTTCGGTCCCGGTTGTCCCCCGGGTCCCTATCGCTTCCGTCGCCCGCGCCGCTGGGCTTCCTCCGCCTCCTTCGCCCTGGCCTCCAGTCGCGCACGCAGCATCCGCTCGCGCAATCCGCCCTCCTTCAGGAAGTCCTCTTCCAGCCTCTCGATCTGCCTCGTCAGCAGGAAGTGCGTCACCTTGACGAGCCCGAGAACGACATTGGCACGGATCGCGGGATCCGGATGCTCAACCCCCTTGCGGAAGGTCTCGTAGTCGGCGTTCTCCTGCCGGCAGAGCGCCGCCAGCCGGCGCGCGTACTTGTGTTCCTTCGGCCATTCCGGAATCCCCTTGTCGCGGAGGAAATCGCGGTAGTCCTCGCGAAGCTCCTCCTGGCTCGCCCGCGCAACGTTGGTCAGCTTGATCTCCGACTCCTTCGACGTGGCGGACGCAACGCTGGCCTCGACGATGTTCTGCTTCCCGGACCGGGCCGCCTGGACCATCTGGTCGAACGTGCGGGACTTCCGGTCGACGAAACGCCTGCAGAAGTGCACCGTCGCCTGGTAGACGACCAGCGCTTTCTGATACGAGAGCAGCTTCTCGTACCCGCCATGCGGCGGGATGAACCCCTCGCTCATGGCCCTTCGTCCCTTCCGTCCCTTCTGTCCCTGTCAGTCCCTTCGAACCTCCACCCTCCGCGACGCCCGCAGTTCCACCGGCCCGAGCAGCCCCGAGGTTCTCGGCGGCACCTCCATGCGCTCGTACTTCGTGATGTTCGTCTTGGTCACGCGCTTCTCCGGCGGCAGCTTCGCGTCGCCGATCAGCCGGTTCGCCCACACGTTGATGACCTCGATCTCGAGCGCGTTGGCGCCGGTCTTCACGGCCTCCGTGGCGTCGAGCCGGAACGGGGCGTGCCACGCGGTGCCGAGGTCGCGGCCGTTGAGCGTCGCGCCGCCGATCTCGTAGAGGTCGCCGAGGTCGAGCGTCCACCGCACGCCCTCCGCCGGCGGCGCCGCGACCGAGCCCGCGTACCGCGCCGCGCCGGAGTACCGTCGGATCCCGGCGTCGGCGGACTTCGTCCAGTCGGACAACGCCTCCATCCGCACCGACGGCGGCGCGCCGCGGCCGTCCGGGAAGCGCACCTCCCACGGTCCCGCGGCCGCGGCGGGCGGCGGGAGCGCCGGAACCGCGACCTTCGTCGCCCGGCCGTCACTCCAGCGCACCTCGTAGTCGCCCGCCTCCCACGCCTCGAGCCACAGCCTGCCGTCCGCGCCCGCGACGCGCACCGCCGGCCACGGGCCGGGGGCGGAATCGGCGGACGGGATCAGCACGCGCCCGCCCTTCGCGACCGCCGCGATGTGCGGACCGGCCGGGGCGCGGCGGAAGACGACGAAGACCGAGCCCTCGGGGCCGAGGCGCAGCGGGACGACCGTCCGCCCCTTCTCCTCGCGCCACACCGGACAGGACTCGATCGCGCCGGTCATCGGATCCCACAGTTCCGGCGCGAGCCCCGTCACGCGGAACGACGCCTCGAACTCCTCGTGGCGGTCGGGCAGGTCCGCGCGCAGCCGGTACTGCGTGTCCTGGACCGACCGTCGCGCCCAGCGGTTCACGACGAAGTAGATCTCCGCGCCGTCCGCGCGGCGGTGGATGTAGTCGTAGAAGGCGTTCGTCTGCGGGCTCGCGAAGTCGAAATCCTGCGCGATGCCCCGCGCGGCCAGCACCTCGCGCACGGGCTTCGCAACCACCAGGCCCCCGCCCCACAGCCGCTCGCAGAGCGCGGCGAACTCGCGGTCGGCCTCGGCGCCGCCGGCCAGGCCCGTGCGGCACTGCGGCCGCGGCCCGGCCACCGGCACGCCGGCGTCGGCGAGCGCGGCGATCTTGCGCAGCGCGGGCAGGGAGAGCACGCCGTCGTCGGGCAGCGAGAGCAGCGCGTAGCCCATGCCGTCGGGCAGCACGATGCGGCCGTCCTTCGCGGCGGCGCGATCGAGCAGGACCTCGGTGTTGCAGACGTCGTAGTCGTAGCCCGGCAGCACCGCGGCGGGGTCGTCGGCCTTGAGGCGGACGAAGCTCGGGATGTTGTCGCCGTAGTAGTGCAGCACGTCCGCCGCGAAGAGGCCCGCCTGCAGCATCGCCTGGCACCGGGCGGCGTAGGCGAAGAAGGCCCCGCTGCGCGGCCACCACGTCACGTTCGGGTTGAAGTGCGTGCCCGCGAAGTACTCCTGCCCGGGAAGCCCGGCCGAGGCGGGCGAGCAGGTGAAGGTGTGGAGCATCATGTGGTTGAGCCCCTCGCAGTAGGCGCGGTCGAGGTCGTGCTTGAGGTCGCCCGGCGCGCGCTCCCAGTGCGGGCCGATGGAGGTGAACGACTCGGCCTGCATGCGGCGGTGGCCGTAGATGTGCGCGGCGGAGGCGCCCTGCTTGATGAAGAAGCGGTAGTTGTCCTCGATCCGGTGCCGGTTGTTGCGGGTCCAGAACTCGCCGGTCGGGAAGTCACAGGTGCCCATCGTCTGCAGCGCGTCGATCGGCGCGGCGTGCGGGCCGCCCATCTCGGCCTGCAGCTTGAAGCCGCGCGCGTGCGCGAGGGCGGCGAACCGGCGGCAGTGCTCCGCGAAGAGGTCGGCCAGCGTGCGGCGGAAGTCGGCGAGGAAGCGGTTGGAGAGCTCGCGGCTGCCGACGATGACGCCGGCGAGCGCGGGCATCCACGGCGTCAGCTCGTAGCCGCGCCGCGCCTTGAACTCGGCCGGGAAGGCGGGCGTCCAGTTGACCGGCCCGAGCTCCCAGCTGTCGGTCTGCACGCCGAGCCAGGCCTTGCCGACGTGCGGGCCGGCGGCCTCCATCAGGCCCTCCATGACGTCCTTCCAGTAGCGGTCGACCATCGCCGGGTCCATGTGGTCCACCGCGTGCCCCTCCCAGCCCGGGCTGCAGGTCGACACGTGCGAGCCGGCCGCGGTGTAGCCGAAGCGCAGCACGCGCCAGGCGCCCGCGGGGGCGGTCCAGCGCAGCCGGCCGGACGCATCCATCGAGGCGGTCAGGTCGACGACGTTCGCCGCCGCGCACTCCGCCCCGGCGGGATCGGCGGACTCGGGCCGCACGAGGTGCTGCGCCTTCGTCGCGTTGAACTTGCCGGGATAGACGTGGTAGGCCTTCTGCTCGAAGTCCGTGATGCGCGATTCGTCCGCCGCCGTCATCGGATGTTTCCGGCCGCCGCCGGAGACCGACCACTCCGCGATCTGCACGTTGCGCGGCGCATCGGGGTGCTTCGGATCGTGGGCCGCGGTCACGACGAGCCGCACGACGCGCGTCGTGCAGGCGGCGACCTCCACGCGGACGGCGCCGGCGGCCTTCGCGTCGTCGAAGGCGGCGACGGCGCGGAAGCCGCCGCGCCCGTCGGGGATCTCGACGCGGCCCGCCTTCGGCCCGTAGCCCTTGCGGCCGGTGAACTCGACGGATCCGACCGGCACCGGCCCGCCGAACTCGACCTCGATCCATGCGGGCGCCGACGGCTTCGGCCCCTGGCCCGGCTGGCCGCCGGAGGAGACCCAGAACGTGTCGGCGCTGCCGTCCGCCGCGTGCGCCGCCATGTGGTCGGACTGCTGCGATTCGGCGCGGATCGTCGCGCCGGACGGCCCGGCGCCGCGCACCGGCACCGCGACGACGGCGACGTCGCCGTAGACGTCGAGTTTCGCGGCGGGCTTCGGGAGGACCACGTCCGCCGCGCCGCCCGCGACGCGGGTCTCGGTCCAGACGATCTTCTTCGTCGAGTCCTCCGGCTTCACCATCGGCCCGCCGAGGTTCCAGCCGCTCTGGATGTTGAGGCTCAGCTCGAGCCCGTGCCGCGCGGCCTCGTCGAGCGCGTGGCGGAAGAGGGCCTTCCATTCGGGGCCGGCGAAGACGGGCCCGCCGGGGACCGGCCGGTGGCCGTCCTGCGTCGCGCCGCCCGCGTCGAAGATCGCGGCGCCGCCCATGCCCTGCCGCTTCATCTCGGCGAGGTCGCGCGAGATGACCTCCCGGTCCACGTTGCTGTTCAGCCACCACCACCAGCAGCGCGCGCGGGCGTCGCGCGGCGGGGTGCGGAAGTCGGTCTCGAGGTCGCCGGCCGTGGCCGCGAGCGCCGCGAACGCGGCGGCAAGGAGCGGGATGCGCGTCTTCATGCCGCGCAGCCTACCAGCCGGAGCGGGCGGAAGTCCAACGCCGGTTCCGCATCCGGGACGTGCCGCGACGGCGCGCTCAGAACAGCGTGTAGATGAACGGCGCGGCGGCCTGGCCGGCGACGATGATGAACATCAGGAGGAGCAGGACGAGGACGAGCGGGATGATCCACCACGCCTTGTGCTCGGCGGCGAACCCGAAGAACTCCTTCAGCAACCGGCCGAAATGCCTTAGAAATCTCATGACCGCACCCCTTCCCCGTCAGTCCAGGACGTAATCGCGCCGCCAGTCCGCCTTGTCAACCCACGGCGGTTGCCCGGCCTTGGTGAGGACGTGCGAGCCGAGCACCAGGCAGTCCATCTCGGTCCGCATGAAGCAGCGGTAGGCATCCTCGGGGGAGCCGACGATCGGCTCGCCGCGGACGTTGAACGACGTGTTGATGATCACGCCGCAGCCGGTCAGCGCCTCGAAAGCCTTCACGATGTCGTAGAAGCGGCCGTTGCGCTCGCGGCTGACGGTCTGGAGCCGCGCGGAGTAGTCGACGTGCGTGATGGCCGGGATGTCGGAGCGGGCCTGGTTGATCGTCTCGCGCAGGTCGTCGCTCCGCGTCGCGGGCACCGCGAGCCGCCGCTCGGGGCGGACGTTCGCGACGAGGAGCATGTAGGGCGACGGGCGGTCCAGCTCGAAGTAGTCGGCCGCGCGCTCCTCGAGGCAGACCGGCGCGAAGGGCCGGAACGACTCGCGGAACTTGATCTTGAGGTTCATCAGCGACTGCATCCCGGTCGACCGCGCGTCGCCGATGATCGACCGGCAGCCGAGCGCGCGCGGCCCGAACTCCATGCGGCCCTGGAAGAGGCCGATCACCCGGCCGTCGGCGATGTGCTGCGCGATGCGGGGGGCCCAGGCCCCGGGCTCGAGCCGTTCCGCGGGATAGCCGTGGTCGGCGAGGAACCGGCCGATCTCGTCGTCGCCGAACGACGGGCCGAGCTGGGCGCCCTGCATGGAGTCGTGGACGTCGTCGGCCTCGCGCGGCTTCTCCATCGCCAGGTGCCAGGCGGCCAGCGCGGCGCCGAGCGCGCCGCCCGCGTCGCCGGCGGCGGGCTGGATCCAGATGTCCTCGAACGGCCCCTCGCGCAGCAGGCGCCCGTTGGCGACGCAGTTGAGCGCGACGCCGCCGGCCAGGCAGAGCTTCGTCTCGCCGGTGACCTTGTGGACGTGGCGGGCGATGCGCAGCAGCACCTCCTCGGTCACGGCCTGGATCGACCGGGCGAGGTCGGTCTCGCGGCGCGTGATCGGCGACTCCGGCTTGCGCGCGGGGCCGCCGAAGAGCGCGGCGAACCGGTCGTTCGTCATGCGCAGGTCGTCGAGGAAGCCGAAGTAGCCCATGTTGAGCCGGAACGACCCGTCGTCGTGGAGGTCGATCAGCTCGCGGAGGATCGTGTCGACGTACCGCGGCTCGCCGTAGGGCGCGAGGCCCATCAGCTTGTACTCGCCGGAGTTCACGCGGAAGCCGGTGAAGTAGGTCAGGGCGGAGTAGAGCAGCCCGAGCGAGTGCGGGAAGCGCTGCTCGGCCATCAGTTCGAGCGTCCGGCCTTCGCCGCGGCCCCAGGTCGTGCAGGCCCACTCGCCGACGCCGTCGACGGTCAGCACCGCGGCGCGGCGGAAGGGCGACGGGAAGAACGCGCTCGCCGCGTGCGACTCGTGGTGCTCGGGGTAGAGCATCTTGTCGGGCGGCAGCCGGATGCCGCAGTCCTCGAGGCCCTTCTCGACGACCATCGGGATCCAGAGCTTCTCCTTGAGCCACAGCGGCAGCGCCATCATGAACGACTTCAGGCCGCGCGGCGCGACGGAGAGGTAGGTCTCGAGGATGCGCGCGAACTTGGTCACGGGCTTGTCGTAGAAGGCGACCGCGTCGATGTCGCCGCCCTCCAGGCCCGCGGCCCCGACGCAGTACTTCAGCGCGTGCTGCGGGAAGCGCGCGTCGTGCTTCTTGCGCGAGAAGCGCTCCTCCTGCGCCGCGGCGACGATCTTCCCGTCGCGGATCACCGCGACGGCGGAGTCGTGGTAGAACGCGCTGATGCCGAGGATGGTCACGGGGCGGCCGGTGGGGGCGGCGGGTTGCATGGTGGTTCAGTAGAGGTTGCGGTAGCCCGCCGGCCCGCGCGACGGCGCGCGCGGCAGCCAGCACGAGGCGTCGCGGCACGGGAACCCGCGGCGCAGCGGGTCCCTGCCCGTCAGCCGCAGCATCAGGTGGCCGAGGGAGAACCCGACGAGGAAGAGCGGAGCCAGCAGCGACCATGTCAGCACGAGGCCGACCGCCCCGACGAGCCGGTCCTTCCAGCGCAGCGCGGCCGCGGCGGAGGCGGGCGTCAGCGCGCAGAGCAGCAGGAGGCCGCCGATGGACATCGCGACGAGGCCGACGATCCGCCAGTGCAGGAACGCCCGGAGCGCCGCCCCGACCGCCAGCCCGACCGCCCCGTCGACCGCCACCCGTGCCTGTGCCTTCACCCGTCGCCTCCACCGCCGGCCCCGGGCCCGCGGACGTCCCGCTGCTTCCGGAGCAGTTGCTCGAGCAGCTTCCGGTTCGCATTGATCAGGTCGGACAACACGCCGACCGTGAAGAAGAACGCGCCGGCGATGAAGAGCACCGCGCCGAGGATCAGCGACTGGACGTGCCCCGCCGCGCCCGTGCGGATGAAGTAGTAGAGGAACCGGCCGAAGGGGATCATCGCCGCCGCCACCAGCGCGAAGGCGGCCAGCGAGAACACCTTGAGCGGCTCGTTCGTCGTGTAGGCCCGGACCATGGTCGCCGCCGACTGCCGCACGAAGGAGAAGATCGACCGGAACAGACGCGACTTGCGGAGGGCCCTGTTCGTCCGGATCGGCACGCTGACGACCGCCAGCCGCTTGCGCCCGGCCTGGATCAGCGTCTCGAGCGTGTAGGAGAAGTCGCTGATGACGTTCAGCTCCAGCGCGGCCTCGCGGGAGATCGCGCGGAATCCGCTGGTCGCGTCGGGAACCTCCATCCCGGCGAAGGAGCCGACGAGCAGGCTGCCGTGCTTCTGCAGGGCCTTCTTGAGCGCGGAGAAGTGCTCGATGGTCTGGGTCTGCCGGTCGCCGACGACGATGTCCGCCCCGCCGGCGACGATCGGCGCGACGAGCTTGGCGATGTCGGGGCCGTAGTACTGGTTGTCGGCGTCGGTGTTGACGATGATGTCCGCGCCGCGCGCGAGGCAGGCGTCGATGCCGAGCTGGAACGCCCGCGCCAGGCCGCGGTTCCGGCGGAAGCCGACGACGTGATGGACCCCGCAGGCCTTCGCGACCTCGACCGTGCGGTCGGTCGAGCCGTCGTCGATCACAAGGATCTCAAGGACGTCGATCCCCGGCAGCGACTTCGGCAGGTCGTTGAGCGTGACCGGGAGCGTCTTCTCCTCGTTCAGACACGGTATTTGAATGATGCACTTCATCGTCGCCATCGGAAGCCGGCGGATGGTAGCCGCCCCCGCCCCCCGGCGCAAGCCGGGGGACGAGGGACGGGGGACGAGGGACGGGGGGCAGGAGCTAAGAGCCAAGAGCCGAGAGCCAAGAGCCGAGGGACGGGAGGGACGGGAGTCGGGAGTGGGGAGTCGGAAATCAGCGGAGGAGGGGCGGGGGGCAGGAGCGAGGAGCGAAGAGCTAAGAGGCAAGAGAGGAGAGGCAGGGGACGAGGGGCGAGAGACGAGGGGCGAGGGACGGGGGGCAGGAGCTAGGAGCCAAGAGCCGAGAGCCGCGGAGAGGACACGAAGACCGCGGAGAGAGCATCCACCGTTGGGTGTTGGGTGTTGGCTGTTGGGTATTGGATGTTGACTCCCCCGCCCCGGGCTCAGGGGGCGGGCGGCGGAACGGCGGCCGGGGGGCGGCCCTTGCGGGCGGCGTCGAGGCGGAGGGCGTGGTCGAGGAGGGCGCGCGCGATCCGCTCGTTCCCCTCGCGCCCGTAGTGTCCGTCGGCGACCCACGGGTAGCGGGACAGCTCGTGGATCAGGTCGGCGTGGAGGTTCGCGACGGGCATCTCCTCCGGTAGGAGCGGCACCAGGTGCGCGTAGAGGTCCGGCGGCTTGTTCATCTGCGGCAGGAGGACCACGCCCACCGCGGCGCCGCCGGTGACGGGCGAGGCGGCGATGTGTCGCAGGAAGGCCGTCATCCCCTGCGGGCGGTCGGGGGCCGGGGCCCGGGCCGTGTGGCGCCGGAACCACCGCACCACGTCGGCGCGGGCGTCGAGGTACCGGGTCTGGAGATTGCAGAGACCGTAGAGGAGGTAGCTCGTGTCGTGGTGGCGGCCGAGCCGGTGGACGAGGGGGCTGCGGCCGCTGACCATGCCGTCCCAGAGGATGAAGAGCTGCTCCGGCGTCCCGGGCGGCGGCGGCAGGCGGGTGAACTCGGGCGCGAACTCGCCGAGGAAGAAGGGATCCTCCTTGTAGATGCTCACGAGGATGACGTCCGGCTTGAACGCCAGGATCTGCTCCCGGGCGAGATGCCAGTTGCGGTAGAGGTCGATCCCGGCCGACGTGGCATTCTGGACGACCAGCGGCCGCGGCGCGAGGTCGGCCATGCGCCCGGCGATGGTCTCCCGGTCCGGGAAGCCGAAGCAGAACATCATCGACCGTCCGCCGAGCAGCAGCACCCGCAGCGCGCCCGGTCCCGCGTTGGTGGAGGCGACGGGCAGGCGGAACGCGTACTCGTTCAGGCGCAGCG
This sequence comes from Lentisphaerota bacterium, assembly GCA_016873715.1. Taxonomy (GTDB): domain Bacteria; phylum Verrucomicrobiota; class Kiritimatiellia; order PWTM01; family PWTM01; genus VGWF01. The sequence continues at coordinate 13,342 of VGWF01000102.1, forward strand.
GAACGGGCGCGTAGACGCCGTCCGGGTGGCGCATGATCCCCTCGTAGCCCGGCCGCCAGCGGAAGCCGTAGTCCCGGTCCGGCATGTGGACGCCGTTGGTGAAGTCGCAGTGGAAGAAGATCTGCTTCGGGAACGCGAGGCGGAGCAGGCCCTCGGCCGCGAGCACCGCCACGACCACCGCGAGAACGCTGGAGAGGAATCGCCGCATGTCAGAACTGGAAGTAGATGAACGGGGTTCTCTGGGACTCGCTGACCGCCAGCAGGAGGCCGAGGAAGACATAGACCGACAGCCGCACCGCCGGGCGCGCGCGGAGCAGGACGAGCTCGTCGTCGGCCAGCTCCTGCCACACGTGGTAGACGCCCAGCAGCAGGCCGAACGCGAGGACCGGGACGAGGTACGAGGCCGCCAGCGGCGTGAACTCGAAGACCGTCAGGCCCCGCAGGTAGGCGACGAGGTCCGGGACGTTGCGGATGCGGAAGAGGACCCAGCCCCCGAGCGTGAAGACGAAGGTGACCGCCACCGCCGCGACGCGCCTCCAGCCCCGCCACGTCGCCTCCGCGCCGCGCCGCAGGAGGAAGTGACAGAGCACGAGCAGCAGGCCGTGGTAGCCGCCCCACAGCACGAAGATCCAGCTCGCGCCGTGCCAGAGTCCGCCGAGCAGCATCGTCAGCATCAGGTTGCGCGCGGTCATCCACGCGCCGTGCCGGCTGCCGCCGAGCGGGATGTAGAGGTAGTCGCGCAGCCACGACGAGAGGCTGGTGTGCCAGCGCCGCCAGAAGTCGCGCGGCGAGAGGGCCAGGTAGGGGCGCATGAAGTTGCCGACGAGGTTGACGCCGAAGAGGCGCGAGACGCCGCGCGCGATCAGCGTGTAGCCCCGGAAGTCGCCGTAGATCTGCAGCGCGAAGCCCGCCACCCCGGCCAGCAGCGGCAGGCACGAGAACCGCTCCGGCGCCGCGAACATGTCGTTGACCATCGGCGCGAGCGTGTCGGCCATCACGATCTTCTTCGCGTAGCCGAGGAGGATCCAGAGGAAGGCCACGCGGACGTCCTCGCGCGTGACCGCCCGCGGCCGCTGGAGCTGCGGCAGCAGGTGCGTCGACTGCTCGATCGGCCCGGCGACGAGCTGCGGGAAGTAGGCGACGTAGAGCGCGAAGTCGAGCAGGTTCCGCTCCGGCTCCCGCGCGCGGCGGTACACGTCCACCGTGTAGCTGATCGTCTGGAACGTGTAGAACGAGATGCCGACCGGCAGGATCAGGCCGACCGTCTCCCAGTGCGGATCGAGCCCCACCCAGCGCAGCAGCGTCATCATCGAGACGATGCCGAAGTCCAGGTACTTGAAGAACCCCAGCAGCCCGAGGTTCATGCTCAGGCTCACCAGCAGCGCGGCGCGCCGGCGGCCCGGCGAGGCCCCGGCCATGGTCCGGGCGGCCACGTAGTCGATCAGCGTCGAGACGAAGATCAACCCGAGGAAGCGCCAGTCCCACGCGCCGTAGAAGACGTAGCTGCCGAGCAGCAGCCATGCGTTCCGCGACCGGACGCCGGGCAGCAGCCGCCAGACCCCGTAGACAACCGCCAGGAAAACGACGAACGTTAGACTGTTGAACAGCATGCTGCGAAGAAGGCGCCCCGGTCACCCGGCGCGCCACCCGCCGATCCGCCCCCCGGGGGCACACGGGCCGCATTCGTAGCAGGGCCACCGGACGAACACAAGCGCGGGACCGCCCCGCCGGGGTTTCCCAACGGCCGGAAACGCGCTATTCTCCCGCCGCATGAGCGAGCGGCGCGTCGCCATCGTCTACGACTACATGACGCAGATGGGCGGGGGGGAGCGGGTCATCCGCGAGCTCCATTCCGTCTTCCCCGACGCCCCCATCTACACCGTCGTCTACGACGCCAAGGCCCTGCCGGCCGACTTCCGGGCGATGGACATCCGGACCTCGTTCCTTGACCGCTTCCCCCTCGCCCACCGCAAGTTCGAGCTCTATATCCCGTTGTACGGCTTCGCGATGGAGCAGTTCGACCTGCGCGCCTACGACATCGTCCTGAGCGTGAGCACGATGGTCGCCAAGAGCATCATCACCGGCCCGCGGACCTGCCACGTCTCGCTGTGCTTCACGCCCATGCGCTGGGCGTGGGACCTCTACCAGTCCTACCTCGACGAACTTCGCGGCCGGTTCTGGGTGCGGGCGGGCTTCCGCATCTTCACCCATTACTACCGCGTCTGGGACGTCGCCTCGGCCGAGCGCGTCAACTACTTCCTCGCCGGGTCGGCCGTCGCGAGCCGGCGCATCCGGAAGCACTACGGCCGGCCGTCGGACGTGCTGCACCCGCCGGTGGACACCGACCTCTTCACGCCGGGCAACGTCCCGCCGGAGGACTTCTACCTCGTCGTGTCGCGGCTCGTTCTCGCCAAGCGCATCGACCTCGTGATCGACGCCTTCGCGAAGCTCGACGCCCGCCTGGTCGTCATCGGGACCGGCGAGCGCGCCGCCGACCTCCGCCGCCGGGCCACCCCGAACGTGACGTTCCTCGGCTTCCAGGACGACGACGTCGTGCGGGACCACTACCGGCGCTGCCGGGCGCTGATCTTCCCGGGCGAGGAGGATTTCGGACTGACGCCGGTCGAGGCCCAGGCGTGCGGACGCCCCGTCATCGCCTACGCCGCCGGCGGCGCGCTGGAGACCATCCTCGACGGCGAGACGGGCGTGCTGTTCCACGAACAGTCCGTCGACTCGCTGACCGACGCCGTGCGGCGCTCCGAAGCCCTCCCCTTCGATGCCGCGCGCATCCGCGGGTGGAGCCTCCGCTTCGGCCGCGAGCGGTTCCGGCAGGGCATCCGGGACTACGTCCACCGCCGGCACGAGGAGTACATGCGCGACTACTTCGGGGAGCCCCCGCCGCGCGGCGCGGAGCGGACCGCATGAACCGGCCGGCGGAGTTGTCATCGCACGATGCGGGGCGGCGGGGCCATCTCTACGGATCCCTGCTCGGCCGCCCGGCTTGGTTCATCCGCCGCTTCGGGTGGCGGCAGGTCCTCGCGAAGCCGCTGCACATCGCCGCGGGCCCGCTGATCGCCCGGTGGATCCGTCCCGGGAGCTTCGCGTTCCGCGGCGCGACGCATCCGCTCTTCGTGCACCGCTACAACACGACGTGGCTCAACGAGCGCGCGGTCGAGATCCCGGTCGCCCGCCGGTTCCTTGCCGAAACCCCCGGCCGCGTGCTCGAGATCGGGAACGTGATGGGCCACTACGGCCCGGCGGGGGGGGACGTGGTGGACCGCTTCGAGCGCGGCCCGCGCGTGACCAACTGCGACGCCCTGGCGTTCCAGCCGCCGGCCCCGTACGACGCCGTGCTCTCGATCTCGACCTTCGAGCACATCGGGTTCGACGACGAAACGAGGGACGACGGGGAACGCATGCTCGCCACGCTGGCGCACGTCCGCGAGGCGCTGCTCGCGCCCGGCGGCCGCCTGCTCGTGACCGCGCCCCTGGGCTACAATCCGGCCTTCGACGAGAGGGTCTTCGCGGGCCACATGGGCTTCGACGAACAGGCATTCCTGCTGCGCACCGGCCGGATCGCATGGCGCGAGGCCGCCGCCGCGGAAGTCCGGGACGCGAGGTACGCGACCCCCTTCCCCTACGGCAACGCCGTGGTCTTCGGCTTCGCCACGCGGCCGAAGGAGCCCCATGTACACCGCTGATCTCGCCGCCATCGCCCTGCTCGCGGGCTTCGCGGCGGCCCTTCTCGCCGTGCTGACCGGGTGGGGCCGGCTCGTCCGCGCCCTGCTGCGCGACCCGGACGACGACGCCCCGCGGTGGGCCGTCGATGCGTGGGCCGGCTTGGCCGCGGGCACCGTCTTCCTGCAGCTCTGGCACCTGGCCCTCCCCATCGACGGTCGCGCCGCCGCGGTCCTGGCGGTCGTCGGGGCGGCCGGCTGGGTCCGGCGCGGACGACCGCCCGCGGCGGACGGCGCTCCCGGCCGGGGCGCGGCGGCCCTCGCGGCGGCGATCCTTCTCGTCGCGTTCGGCGCCGTCGTCCGGCACATGCGGAGCGATCTCTTCGTCTACGACGCCGGAATGTACTACTACCAGGCGATCCGCTGGCTCAACGAACACCCGATCGTTCCGGGGCTCGCCAACCTGAACCCCCAACTGGGCAACAATCAGACCTACTTCCCCTGGGCCGCCCTGCTGAACCTCCCTCCGCTGGGGCGAAGCGGGTTCATGGTGGTGAACGGGCTGATGACGGTCGTCGCGATCGCCCCGGGCGTGGCGGAACTCCTTCGCCTGCGCCGCCGCGGACCGCCGCCGGGACCCGTCGCGCTCCTGCGCATCCTCTCGCTGCCGGTTCTCGCCCTCTTCGCGATGAACGAGGCGACCGCGACCCCGTCGCCGGAGGACTTCGCCTGGATGCTCTCGATCGTCGTCTTCGAGCGCGCCGCGACGGGGCTCCTCGCCGCACGCGCCCGGCCGGATCGTCCTCCGCATCCGCCGCTGCTGCTGGCCCTTCTCTGCGCCTTGCTGGTGACCGTCAAGCTGAGCACGGCGGTCTTCGCGGCCGTCACGCTGGCCGTCGTCGTCACGGCCCTCGCGCTCCGGGCGCGGGCCACGGCCGGCCGGGCGGGGCTTCCGCGCGGCCTCGCCCTCGTCGCCGCCGTCGCCGCGGTCGCCGGGCTGCCGTGGGTGCTGCGCAACATCGTCCTGACCGGCTACCCGCTCTACCCCTCCCCCGTCGCGGGTCTCGCCGTCGACTGGCAGGTCCCCGAACGGTTCGTCGCATGCACCCCCGACTTGGTCCTTGCCATCGCCCGGTACCCGGGCGACGAAGGGCGCCCGATCCGGGACCTGGTAGCGGTGATGACCCGGAGCTTGGTCCAGTCGTCGCACCCCGACGTCATGACGAGGGAGGCCTTCCACGCACTCATCCGCGAAACGC
>VGWF01000103.1 GCA_016873715.1 Lentisphaerota bacterium
TGAGGAAGTAGTCGCCGTTCCAGCCCCGCGTGATGCTCTCCGGCCGCTCGCCGACGTCGATCACCGTCTTCTCGGCCGCACCGGCAACTGCCGTCGCGCAAACCGCCGCCGCCACCGCCACCCACCGCTGCATCTTCATGACCGGCCCTCCGTCGTTTGTTCGCGCGGAGCATCCCGCTTTCCGGCCGGGTTTCCAAGAGCGAAGAGCGCAGAGCGAAGAGCGGAGAGCGCAGAGCGAAGAGCGGAGAGCGCAGAGCGAAGGGCTAAGGGCGCGGAGCGAAGAGCGGAGAGCGAAGGGCGCGGAGCGGGGTGTTGAAGACGGCGGCCACAGGTTCATGCTCTCTGCGGCCAGGGGCGAGGTCGGTGGTCGGGGTCCAGGAACCGGCCTGACACCGGACACCCTCCCCAACTCAAGGGCTGAAACACGGAACGTGAAACCCCCGCACCCCGACCCGGTTGCGTGTTCCGCCAAAACCCGTAGGGTTGGGGCATGACGAAACCGGCGATGCAGGGGAACAGCGTAACCGAGGTCATTGCGCGGCGCGTGAGCTGTCGCGCCTACCGGACGGATCCGGTTCCGGAGGACACGGTCCGCCATGTCCTCGAGGCCGCCCGGCTGGCGCCGTCGGCCTGCAACCGGCAGCCGTGGCGGTTTGCGGTCGCGCGGGATGCCGCGACGTGTCGCCGCGTCGTCGAGGAGGGCTTCCTGCCGGGCCTCGGCATGGAGTGGGCGCTGGACGCCCCGGTGCACGTGATCCTGGGGATGGAGCGGTCGATCGTGACGCACGTCCTCGGGGCCTCCGTTTCCGGCGTCGATTACCCCTGGGTCGATCTCGGCATCGCGGGCGAGCATCTGGTGCTCGCGGCCACGGAAGCGGGCCTCGGCACCTGCTGGATCGGCTGGCTTCAGGCCGCGCCGCTGCGCCGCATCGCCGGTTGGAAGCGGAGCATCCGTCCGGTCGCCGTGATCACCCTGGGCTGGCCGCGCGAGCCCGGCTCTCGCCCGCCGCCCGCGGAACGCCGCATGCCCCTCGACGACCTCGTCACCTGGCTCCGGCCCTGACTGTCAGGCCGCGGGCGGGTCTTCAGGTTCGGGGGTTCAGCGTGGAGGACGCCACGCGCTCGTCGCCCGCGCCCGTCCCGGGCCCACGGGGACACACGGTTCGTAAAGCGTGTCCCCCTGTCGCCTCGCGCTTGTCCCGGTGCGGGCGGAGCCCTACGATGCTTCGACAGCGCCGCAACCGACGGGAGATTGCGGTGGAAGGAGAGACGAGCATGCCGAACGTGCAGATCACCCGCCGGAAATTCCTCCGCGGCGCCGCCGCAGGGGTCATGGTCGTGCCCGCGTATGTCGTCGGCCGCGGCGCGGAGCCGCCGCCCAGCGAGCGCGTCCGCATCGCCGCCATCGGCGCGGGGGGCAAGGGACAGAGCGACGTCGCCGAAGTGTCCAAGGGCAACGAGGTGGTCGCGCTGTGCGACGTCGATCTCGGCCGCGCCGGCGGCTCGATCAAGGCGCACCCGAACGCGCGGCAATTCACCGACTTCAGGAGGATGTTCGACGCGATGGAGAAATCCATCGACGCCGTCACCGTCAGCACCGCCGACCACTGCCACTACGCCGCCGCGCTCTGGGCCATCCGCCGCGGCAAGCATGTCCTCGTGCAGAAGCCCCTGACGCACTCGATGGCGGAGGCCCGCCAGCTCACGCTCGCCGCGCGGGAGCACAAGATCGTTTCGAAGATGGGCAACCAGGGACAGGCCTCCGAGGAAACGCGCCGTGTCGTCGAGCTGATCCGCGGCGGGGCGGTCGGAACCGTGAAGGAGATCCACATCTGGACCGACCGCCCGATCTGGACGCAGGGCGGCGCGCGGCCCGGCTGGACCGACCCCGTCCCGCAGGGCCTCGACTGGGAATCGTGGATCGGGCCCGCGCCGATGCGCCCCTTCGCCGCGAAATGGCCGGCGGATCACGCCGTGCGCGGGTTGAAGTCCTTCCACAAGCAAGAGCAGGTCTACCACCCGTTCGTCTGGCGCGGCTGGTGGGACTTCGGCACCGGCGCGCTCGGCGACATCGCGTGCCACTCGGTCAACCCGATCTTCTGGGCGCTCGAGGAGATGAAGGGCCCCTTCAGCGTCGAGGCCGAGAGCGGCCCCTTCAACGACGAGATGTACCCCGAATGGTCGGTCATCACCTACCGCTTCCCGCGTCACGGCGGCGCGCCGGAGCTGAAGTTCGTCTGGTACGACGGCGGGAAGATGCCCCCGCGTCCGGCGGAGCTCGAGGCCGACCGCCCCTGGAACGAGGGCAACGGATCCCTCTACATCGGCGACAAGGGCGTCATGTTCGGCACGCGGCTCATTCCGGACGCGAAGCAGAGAGACTACGCCCCGCACGCCCCGCCCCCGACGATGCCCCGCTCGCCGGGCCACGCGGAGGAGTGGATCGCCGCAATCAAGGGCGCGCCGCGCGTCGACAACTCGTTCGACCACGCCGGTCCGATGACCGAGATGGTCCTCGCCGGCAACGTCGCGATCCGCACGAAAGCGAAGCTCGAATGGGATCCCGTCGCCTTTCGGTTCACCAACCACGCCGAGGCCAACCGCTGGGTCCGGCGCGAGTACCGGGCCGGGTGGGACCTGTAGCGCGCCGGATCAGTGCTTCGCGGGGGCCGCCGCCGGGGGTTTCAGGGTCGGATCGATCTCCGGCGCCCCGCGCAGGTCGAGGCGGATGACCGTCGCGACCGGGTCCGGCGCGGCGGCGGGCACGCGGATCTTCAGATGCGCGCCGTCGGGCTTCACGTCGAGCGCGGCGCCGGGCGCGGCGAGGAGAACGGCCTTCGCGACGTCCGCCTTCATGGGAACGTCGAGGACGCCGTCCGCCGGCCAGTTGAACACGTGCAGGTAGAGCGCGGGGCCCTTCTGGGTCGCGCGGCCCCACGGCAGCGTCGGGAACGGGCTTGCGGCGGTTGCGTAGATCGACTCGCCGTTGACCTTCATCCACGCGCCGATGGCCTTCATCGACTTCACGCTCTCCTCCGGCACGCTTCCGTCGCCCTTCGGGCCGATGTTGAGCAGGTAGTTTCCGCCCTTGCTCGCGATGTCGATCAGGTTGCGGATCAGCGTCTCGTCGGACTTCCACGCGTGGTCGTGTTCGCTGAAGCCCCACGTGGTGTTGAGCGTCATGCAGGTCTCCCAGTCGACGCCGGGCATGCCGGTGGCGGGGATGTGCTGCTCGGGCGTGATGAAGTCGCCGTACTTCGTATCGAGGCTGTTCGCGAAGCCGTCGGTGCCCATGCTCTTCCAGCCGGCCTCCGCGCTGCGGAACAGGCGGTTGTTCATGATGATCGCGGGCTGCTTCGCGCGGACCTTGGCCATCAGCTCCATCGCGCGCCACGCCTCATCGCCCTGGAAGTCCTGCGCGCTGTAGTCCCACCACAGGACATCGACGGTGCCGTAGTTCGAGACCAGTTCGTTGACCTGCGCGTGCAGGTAGTCGACGTACTTCGCGTGCGATCGCTCGCCGTTCGGGTAGGGTTGGCCCTTCAGCGGGTGGGGGAGCTGCTTCGATTTCGCGTGCTCGTACTGGTCGTGGTGCCAGTCGATGACCGAGTGGTAGAAGCCGACGCGCAGGCCCTGGGCGCGGCAGGCGTCGACGATCTCGCGCACCAGGTCGCGGTTCAGCGTGGATCCGGCGTCGTAGTCGCTGGCCTTGGAGTCGTGCAGCGCGAAGCCGTCGTGATGCTTGGTGGTGAACACGAGGTAGCGGCAGCCGGCGGCCTTCGCGAGCGCGGCCCACTCCTTCGCGAAGCCGGGCGTCGGCTTGAACAGCGGGATCGCACGCTTGGCGTAGGTGTCCGTGTCGGCCTTCACGCGCTGCTGGATCCACTCCATCCCACCCTTGGTGCCGACCGGCTTGCCTTCCCACGTGCCGGCGAGGCCCGAGTAGAGTCCCCAGTGGACGAACATTCCGAAGCGCGCCTCGCGCCACCACATCATCCGTGCGTCGTGTGCGGCCGCGTCCGGGCCGGACTGCGCCCCCGCCGCCGTCGCGACCATCGCCGCCCCGATCGCCGCCATCGCCACCGTCTTCGTGTTCATGTGCGTCTCCTTCGTGAAGCCGTCGCGCACGCTACCACGTTTTGAGCGGCGATGGGCGCCCTTTCATTCCTTCGGACCGCCCATGGACGCACGGCCGAAGCGGGTCGGTGTGGCGGGCGTCCATCGGTCCTCACGCGGAGCGCGAGGAGTACTTGAATGCGGCGTGCCTTGCCGGATCTCCGCGCCGAATCGGAGAGGCGCCCGGGGCATGATGATGAGCGCGAGAGGAGGTCCCGCGGTCGCCGGGGCCGGCGTCCCTTCCGGCGCGGCGCGGGTCTACCGTGCCGCGGATCCGGGCGCCAGGACCGCCGTCACCGGGAAATGGTCCGACGGCGTGCGGCCGTCACGCGAGGTGCGGTCGATGCCGGCGTGGACGATGCGCCAGGTGCGGGACACGGCGATCCAGTCGATCCGCGGACCGTTTGTTGACGCGGCGCGGAAGCCGCTCGTTGTGCCCTCGTCGGGTCCGGGGCGGGGATGGACGGCGCGGTAGGTGTCGACCAGCGGGGAGTCGCGGCCGTCGGCGGAGCCGAAGAACGCTTCCCACGGTTTGCTGCCCTCGGCGGCGTTGAAGTCGCCCGTGACGAGGACGCGGCCGTCCGCGCCGGCCGCCGCGATGCGGGAGCGGAGGAGACGGGAGGACTCGATCCTCGCCTGCATGCCGCGATGGTCGAAGTGGGTGTTGTAGTAGAGGATCGGCGGCGTGTCCGGCGTGCGGCGGTCGCGCAGCTTCACCCAGCTCACCATGCGCGGCAGGGAGCTGTCCCAGCTCTTGCTGCCGGCGACGTCCGGCGTCTCGCTGAGCCAGAAGTGGCCGCCGTCGAGTTTCTCGAAGCGGTCGCGGCGGAAGAACAGGACGCACATCTCGCCCTTGGACGCGCCGTCCTCGCGCCCGACGCCCCAGGCCTCGTGCCCCGGCAGGGCGGCGGCGATGACGTCGCGCTGGAAGTCGAGCGTCTCCTGGGTGCCCAGGAGATCGGGATCGAACGCGCGGATCGTGTCGAGCAGCAAGTCCTTGCGCTTGTCCCAGTGGTTCTCGCCATCGTTCGCCGTGCCGAAGCGAACGTTGAAGCTCATGACGCGGACGGTCGCTCCCGTGTCCTCCGCCCCCGCCATCGTTGCGGCCATGACAAGAATCCCGGTCGCAAGAACTCGATTCATCATCTGCGTCCCCATCCGGCCGGGAGATTGACAGATCCCCCTCCCGGATGCTTGAATGCCGCCGCTTTTCGGGCGCTTAGCTCAGTTGGCTAGAGCACTACCTTGACATGGTAGGGGTCACAGGTTCAAGTCCTGTAGCGCCCACCAGGCTTCATCCAAGACTGCGAGGGCGGACTCCGGGCATCCGGATGCGCGCCGCGCCTTTGCCTTGATGCGAGAACCGTCTCCCCGCGAGCCCCTTCCACCTTTCCGCTTCTTGAAACTCCACGACAGTCCCCGTCCTCGGGCTTGCCAGGCGCCGTTTTCGAGCGTAGCATGCCGCGGTTCTGGTGAATCATGCGGCTGAAGCGAACCATCATGGGGACGATTACGACGAGGCGCGGGAGCGCCTGAGCCGATCCACGGCCGCGTTCCCGCCCCGCATCCGCGGGGCTTTTTTGTAAGGCGAAGGCATGAAGGACATCGGCGTCGGAATCCTGGGATTCGGAACCGTCGGCGCGGGGGTGGCGGACCTCCTGCTCCGCGGCAACGGCCTGCTCGCGTCGCGGACCGGCGTCCGGCCGGTGCTGCGCGCCGTCGCGGACATCGACCTCGACCGCGACCGCGGGGTCGCGGTGGACCGCGCGCTGCTGACCCGCGACGCGGCGGCGGTGGTGGACGATCCCCGCGTGCAGGTGGTCGTGGAGTTGATCGGCGGCACGCGGATCGCCCGCGAGCTGACCCTGCGGGCGCTGGCGCTCGGCAAGCCGGTGGTCACGGCGAACAAGGCACTGCTCGCGCACCACGGCCCCGAGATTTTCGCGGCGGCGCGTGCGACGGGCGCGGGCGTCTACTTCGAAGCGAGCGTCGCCGGCGGCATCCCGATCATCCGCGCGCTCCGCCAGGGGCTCGTCGCCAACCGCGTCGACCGCCTCTACGGAATCCTGAACGGCACCTGCAACTACATCCTCACCCGGATGGAGGAGGAGAACGCGCCGTTCGACGACGTGCTGCGCGCGGCGCAGGCGGCGGGCTACGCGGAGGCGGATCCGTCGCTCGACGTCGACGGCCACGACACGGCGCACAAGGCGGCGATCCTGGCGACCCTCGCGTGCGGCCGGCCGGTCCCGCTCGAGTCCGTGCGCGTCGGCGGCATCCGACAGGTGTCGAACCTCGATCTCGAGTACGCGCGCGAGCTGGGCTACCGGGTCAAGCTGCTGGCCGTCGTCCACGCGGGCGAGGGCTGCGCGGATGTGACCGTCGGCCCCTGCCTCGTGCCGCTCGACCGGCTGATGGGCCAGGTTCGCGACGTCTTCAACGCGGTGCTGGTGAAGGGCGACGCCGTGGGCGACACGTTCTACCACGGACGCGGCGCCGGGCGGTATCCGACCGCCAGCGCCATCGTCGGCGACATCGCCGACGCGGCCCTCCGGCTGGCCTCCGGCGCGCCGCACGACGACGCCTACGCCGGCGCCCCGGCCGCGCCGCGCGCCGCCGCGGCGGACCCGGAACGCTGGTACCTGCGCCTGACGCTGACCGACCGGCCCGGCATGCTCGGGCGCGCCGCCGACATCCTCGGCCGCCACGGCATCAGCATCGCCTCCGTCGTGCAGCGCGAGGGCGCCGCCGGGCCGCACGTGCCGGTGCTCTTCCTGACGCACCGCGCCGTGCCGTCCGCGATGGACGCCGCGCTGAAGGACATGGCCGCGATGGACGGCGCCGGCGCCGCGCCGGTGTGCTTCCGGATCGAGGATCTCAACGGGAAGGAGTAGCCCCGGGCGCGGGGCCCGGGGAAGGGAACAAGCCTATGGCCCTCTACGTACAGAAATACGGCGGCAGTTCGGTGGCCGACGCGAAGTGCATGATGAACGTCGCGGAGCGCATCCGACGCACGCGCAAGGCCGGCCACGACGTGGTCGTCGTCGTCAGCGCGATGGGCGATGCGACGGACGACCTGATCGACCTGGCGAAGCAGGTCAACCCCGATCCCGACCCGCGCGAGATGGACGTGCTGCTCTCGACCGGCGAACAGGTCTCCATCGCGATCCTGACGATGGCGCTGCACCGGCTCGGCGTGCCCGCGATGTCGTTCACCGGGCCGCAGGCGGGCATCGTTGCCGAGAGCATCCACCTCAAGGGCCGCATCGTCGATGTGAAGCCGCAGCGCATCCGCGCGGCGCTCGACGGGGGCAAGGTGGTCATCGTCGCCGGCTTCCAGGGCCTCGACCCGGCCGAGGATATCGTGACGCTCGGCCGCGGCGGGTCCGACATGACCGCCGTCGCCCTCGCGTGGGCGCTGAAGGCCGACCGCTGCCAGTTCTACAAGGACGTCACCGGCGTCTTCACGTCCGACCCCCGCGTTGTGCCCGGCGCCCGCAAGCTCGACGAGATCTCCTACGACGAGATGCTCGAGCTGGCCAGCATGGGCGCCGCGGTGCTGCAGTCGCGAGCGGTCGAGTTCGCGAAGGCCTACGGCGTGACGCTGGAGGTGCTGTCGAGTTTCGAGGACAAACCCGGGACCCTGGTGAAGGAAGAGGTGAAGGCCATGGAGAACATCGTGGTGCGCGGCGTGGCGGCGGACAAGAAGCAGGCGAAGGTGACGATGCTCAAGGTGCCGGACCGTCCCGGCATCGCCGCGGGCATCTTCAACGCCCTTGCGAAGGCGAACATCAACGTCGACATGATCGTCCTCAACGTCAGCGGCCAGGGCCAGCTTGCCGACCTCTCGTTCACGGTGCCGGAGACGGACCTGAAGCAGACGCTCGCGGTCCTGCAGGCGGTGGTGCCCGAGGTCAGCTCCACCGGCGTCGTGCACGACAACAACATCGCGAAGGTCAGCATCGTCGGCGTGGGCATGCGGAGCCACTCCGGCATCGCCGCGCGCATGTTCTCGACCCTCGCGCAGAACGGCATCGACATCCACATGATCTCGACCTCGGAGATCAAGATCTCGGTCGTGATCCCGAAGCCGCAGGCCGACGAGGCCGTCCGCGTGCTGCACGGCGAGTTCAGGCTCGAGCAGGAGGCCGCGGCCGCCGCCGCCGGGGCGGCGCGGCCGGCCGCGCGCCCCGCGGCCCGCCGCCGCCCGCCGCCGGCCGGCCGGGGACGCCGATGAGCCGGCGGATCGAGATCTACGACACGACCCTGCGCGACGGAGCGCAGGGCGAGGGGATCTCGTTCTCCGGCCCCGGCAAGCTCCAGGTGGCGCAGCGGCTCGACGCGCTCGGTGTCGACCTGATCGAGGGCGGGTACGCCGCGTCGAACCCGAAGGACATGGAGCTCTTCCGGGAGATCCGGCGGATCCCGCTCAAGCACGCCCGGATCGCCGCCTTCGGCAGCACGCGCCGCGCGAAGCTCTCCGTCGGCGAGGATCCCGGCGTGAAGGCGCTGCTGGAGGCCGGGACGCCCGTTGCGACGATCTTCGGCAAGTCGTGGCTCCTCCACGTGCGTGAGATCCTGCGTACGACGGAGGACGAGAACCTGCGGATGATCGCCGACACCGTCCGCGTCCTCCGCGAGAACGGCCGCGAGGTGATCTACGACGCCGAGCACTTCTTCGACGGCTACAAGGACAGCCCCGAGTACGCGCTGAAGACCCTCCGCGCCGCGCGCGAGGCCGGCGCCGCGACGCTCGTGCTGTGCGACACCAACGGCGGATCGCTGCCGCACGAGGTCGCCGCCATCACCGCCGAGGTGCTCAAGGCCGACGGCGGCCGCATCGGCATCCACGCGCACAACGACGGCGAACTGGCCGTCGCGAACTCGCTGGAGGCCGTCCGCGCCGGCGCCATGCACGTCCAGGGGACGGTCAACGGCTTCGGCGAGCGGACCGGCAACGCGAACCTCTGCTCGATCATCCCGAACCTCGCGCTGAAGATGGGCCTGGACTGCCTGCGGCCGGGTTCCCTCGCGGAGCTGCGGTCGGTCGCGGACTTCGTCTGCGAGATGGCCGACGTGCGGCCGCAGTCGAAGCAGCCGTTCGTCGGATCGAGCGCCTTCGCGCACAAGGCGGGGATCCATGCGGATGCCGTCCGCAAGAGCCCTCGCGCCTACGAGCACATCGCCCCCGAGGCCGTCGGCAATGTGCGGCGGATCCTGGTGTCGGAGCTGTCCGGCGCGAGCAACGTGTTCCTCAAGGCGGTCGAGATGGGCATCGAAATGGACCGCGACGCGCCGGAGGTCCGCGAGGTGCTGCACGAACTGGAGCGGATGGAGAAGGAAGGCTACCAGTTCGAGGCGGCGGACGCGTCGTTCAAGATGCTCGTCCAGAAGGTCCTCAAGCGCCACAAGGCGTTCTTCCACCTTGATGGCTTCCGCGTGATCGTCGAGAAGCGCCGCGCCGGTGAGCCGTGCATCTCCGAGGCGACGGTGAAGCTGCGGGTGGGCGACCAGGCGGTCCACACGGTCGGCGAGGGCGACGGCCCGGTCGACGCGCTCAACCAGGCGCTTCGCAAGGCGCTCGAGCCGTTCCATCCGTCGGTCCGCGACGTGAAGCTGACCGATTACAGCGTCCGCATCCTCGACCCGAAGGAAGCGACGGCCGCCAAGACGCGCGTGCTCATCGAGTCCGCCTCCGGCAGCCACACGTGGAACACGATCGGCGTCTCCGGGAACATCATCGAGGCGTCGTGGGAGGCGCTCGTCGACGGCCTCGAGTACAAGCTGTTCATCGAGGAGCAGGCCGGGCGCGGCGAACGGGCCGGGTCCTAGCCGCCGCCGTCTTCAGGGCCCGAGCAGCGGGAGGGCGAGATCCGCGAACTCCCGGTCGTCGGGGTCGCGGCCGTGGCGCGCCCGGAACGCCGCCGCGCGCACCCCGGCCTCCGCCAGGAACCGCCGGTGCAGTTCGAAGCACGGCGTGTGCGCGCCCGAGGGATCGACGAGGCCGAAGTGGCGCCCCTCCTCGTTGTTGTACATCTGCCAGAACAGCACGAACGGGCATCCCCAGCGGACCGCCTTCGCCATCAGCGCCCGCGTCGGCGCCTCCTGACCGTCGGGCGGGAAACGGCCGCCGAAGCCGTACTCGCCGATGAAGACCCGCCGCCCGCGGATTGCCGCCGCCTTGTTCGTCGGCAGGTGCGCCTCGATGTAATCCAGCGTGCATGCGAACTCGTCGCCGGGCAGCTCCTGCCCGTCGTAGGCGGACCACGAGACGAAGTCGAGGTTCGTCACGAACGGGAGGACCGCGTTCACGACGCGCTGGTTGCGGTCGGCCGGGTTCCTCATCGCGTCGCGCACGCGGTTGACCTCGGCGTAGTGATAGACCTCGACGCCGGCGTGCGGCGTGGCGCGGCGCGCATCGTCGACGGCCTGCTGGCGCGTGGCGAGCCAGTCGCGCATGCCCCGGATGCGGACCGCGGGCGGGTTGGTCCGCGTCGCGTTCTTCGTGCCGTAGCCCGGCAGCAGGTGCCAGTCGCCCTCCCAGTGGCCGAGGTAGAAGGCTTTCCCGGTGCCGGCGTAGTTCGTCAGCAGGTGGCGGGTGAGGTCGAACACCTGGGCGTAATCGTCGGCGCGCTCGGCGGGGGAGAGGCCGTCGGTCCAGTGCATCTCGCGTCCGTGGGGGAACGAGTAGACCCAGGCGAGGATGTGGCGGAACGGCATGTCCAGCACGCGGCGGACGGACGGCTCGTCCCGCGCCAGCGTCACGAGGCTCGTCACGCCCGGCGCGAACGGCGGGGTGCGCGGGCTGCTGCTCGGCGCGAGGCGGAACTTGAGGATGTCGCTGCCCATCGCGCGGATCTGCCCCGCGATTTCGACCAGGGGCGGGTTCGTCGTGAAGGCGTAGAGGCCCTCGAAGGCCTGGGTGCCGAGGCGGAGGTTCACGGCGGCGGGCTCCGCCGCGCCCGCGGTGGCGGCGGCCAGCGCAATGGCGGCGAGGGCGGCAGGGCGCCGGAAGCTCATGCATGGATCTCACACGCGGCGCGACGGGGTGTCAATCGCGGCCGGCCCCGCGCGCCGTTCCGCCCCCGGCGGGGTTTGGGGGCTTTTCTCCATCCGCCGCGCGGTTCATACTGGCCTCCATGTGGCATACGCACGGGGAGGACCGGCGATGACGGCAACGAGGGGTCGGATCGGGCGGCGGGAGTTCCTCGGGGCGGCGGCGATGACCGCGGCGGCGGTGGCCGCGCGTGGGGCGCGGGCGGCCGAGGCGCCGCGGCCGAACATCCTGTGGATCACGAGCGAGGACACCTCGCCGTGGTTCGGCTTCTGCGGCGACGCCTACGCTACCACGCCGAACCTCGACCGGCTCGCGAAGGAGGGCGTCCACTATACGAAGGCGTTCGCCACGGCGCCCGTCTGCTCGCCCGCGCGCTTCTGCCTCATCACCGGCTTCCACGCCAATGCGATGGGCGCGCAGCACCTCCGCGCGGAGTTCCCCGTGCCGGACTGGGTGCACGGCCTGCCCGCGCGCCTGCGCGAGGCCGGCTACCACTGCACGAACAACGTGAAGACCGACTACAACTGCGCCGCCGAGAAACGGCTCGTCGAGGAGTCGTGGAACGCGTGCAGCGGCAAGGCCCACTGGCGTTCGCGGAAGCCGGGGCAGCCGTTCTTCGCGATCTTCAACCTGTTGCACACCCACCAGTCCTGGACCGGGGTCACGCCGGAGGCGGAGTACGAGCGGCAGATCGGCGCGATCCTCAAGCCGGAGGAGCGGCACGACCCCGCCAGGGCCCCCGTGCCGCCGTACTACCCCGACACGCCGGAGGTGCGGAAGGGGATGGCGCGGGTCTACGACTGCATCACGGCGATGGACCGGCGCGCGGGCGTGATCCTCGACGAACTCGCGGCGGACGGCCTTGCGGAGGACACGGTCGTCTTCTTCTACCCCGACCACGGCCAGGGCATCCCGCGCGGCAAGCGCACGACGTACGACACCGGCCTCCGCGTGCCGCTCGTCGTCCGCTTCCCGGCGAAGTTCAAGGCGCTCGCGCCCTCCGGCCCGGGCACCACGTGCGACCGCCTCGTCAGCTTCGTCGACTTCCACGCCAGCGCGCTGAGCCTCGCCGGCGTGCCGCAGCCGGAGCGCACGCAGGCGCGCCCGTTCCTCGGCCCCGCGGCCGGGGCGCCGCGCGAGTACGTGTATGCCGCGCGCGACCGCGTCGACGAGGCGCTCGACCTCAGCCGCAGCGTGCGCGACGCCCGGTTCCACTATGTGCGCAACTACATGCCGCACCTCTCGTGGAACGCGCCGGAAGGCTACTCCGACCAGTCCGCGCTCCGGCAGGAGATCACGCGCGTCGCGCAGGCGGGCGGGATGAACGACGCCCAGCGCTCCTACGCCGGCCCCGCGAAGCCCGCCGAGGCGCTCTTCGACACCGCCGCCGACCCGTGGGAGCTGAAGAACCTCGCGTCCGATCCGGCGCACGCAGCCACGCTGCGGCGGATGCGCGCGGCGAACCTCGACTGGCTCGCGCAGATCCGAGACACCGGCTTCTTCCCCGAGTGGCGCATGGCGCAACTGGCCGCGGCCGGAACGGCGCCGTGGGACGCGGCGCGGGACGAGACGCTCTACCCGTTCGCGCGGGTCCTCGAGACCGCCGAGCTCTCCGGCCGGCCAGGCACTGCCGCGGAATCCGCGAAGCGGCTCGCCGATCCCGATCCGTCCGTGCGCTGGTGGGCGGCGGTCGGCCTGCGCGCGGCGGGCGCGGAGGCGGCGGCCGTGCACCGTGCGGCGCTCGAGGCGGCGTTGAAGGACGAGGCGCCCCCGGTGCGCATCGAGGCGGCGGGATGTCTCGCGGTCCCCGGCGATGCGCCGTCCGCCGTCGCGCTGCTGGCCGCCGCACTTCGCAGCGCCGATCCGTACGAGTCGCTGCACGCGGCGCGCACCCTGCAACTGCTCGGCCCCACGGCGCGGCCGGCCCTGCCGGCGATGAGGGAGGCGCTCGCCGCGGCGAAGGATGCGGGGGGCCACGCCATGTACATGAGGTTCAGCCTCAAGCCCGCCGTCGCCGCGCTGGAGACCCCGACGCCGTAGCGCCGGCCGGGAGGGACGCCGCTTCCGCCGGCGCGCATCGCCGCGGTCCGCGTCGCCTCCTCGCCTACGGGAACGCGCGGGCCGCGGCGTCCTGGAACGCCTTGCGGATGTCCGACGCGTCGGCATTCGGCAGCTTGGCGCGCTGGATCATGAGGACATAGATGCGCCCCGTCGCCGGGTCGGCCCACGCCTGCGTGCCGTAGGCGCCGCCGTGGCCGAACGAGCCGGGCGACAGCGCGGCCGTGACGCCCTGCGGCTCGCGCACCACGCCGCAGGCGAGGCCGAAGGACATGCCGTCGACGAAGCCGGTCTTGAGGTCGCCGGTCTGCGTCCGCGTCATCTGCGCGACCGCCTCGCGCGAGAGGATGCGCCGGCCGCCCCACTCGCCGCCGCGGAGCAGCATCTGCAGGAAGCGCGCGTAGTCCCCGGCGGTGGAGAACAGCCCGCCCGCCGGGAAGGCCGTGCGCGTCGTGTCGTCCAGCTCGCCCTGCAGGAAGTAGATCGGGACGGGCTCGAGCCCGGCGTCGCCGCGCGGTCCGTAGGACGTGGCGAGCCGCGCCTTGAGGTCGTCCGCCGGCCAGAACGTCGTCTCGTTCATGCCCAGCGGCTCCAGCAGGCGTTCGCGGAGGAACTGCGCGTAGGACCGGCCGGAGACGACCTCGACGATCCGTCCGAGCGTGTTGATGCCGCCGTTGCTGTACTCCCACTTGCTGCCGGGTTCGAACTTGAGGGGCCTGGCCGCGCAGGCGGCGATCAGCTCCGCGAGCGTCGCGCCGGGCCGCGCGGGCGGGACGGTCTCGAGGCCGGAGGTGTGCGTCAGCAGGTGACGGATCCGCAGGTCCGCGGCGGCCGTCGCGCCCTTCACGCGGATGTCCTTGAACTCGGGCAGGTGCTTCGCGACGGGATCGTCGACGGAGAGCCTCCCCTCGTCCTGGAGCATCAGGATCAGCGCGCCGGTCGTCGGCTTCGTCATCGAGGCGATCCAGAAGAGGCTGTTCGTCCGCATCGGCGCGTGCGCGGCCATGTCCGCCTCGCCCACCGCGTCGAGCGCCAGCACGCGGTCGCGGTCCGCCACCAGCGTCACGGCGCCGGCGATGACGCCCCGGTCCACGTACTCCCGGACGGATGCCGGCACGGTCTCCGCCCCGCCCCACGCCATCCCGGCCGCCATCGCGGCCGCGGCCACCATCGGAATCCATCGCTTCACGGTCATCCTCCTCATTCCACCGTCACGGCCAGGCTTCGGACCTCGCCGCGGAACCGCGCGGCGGCCCCGTAGTCGGCGACCGGGATCCTCGTGTCGCACCCGACGCAGAAGTCCTCGACCGGCTGGTTCTGGATCGGCCCCGGGGCCTTCCCGCGGGCGACGACGCGGCCATCGACCGAGAGCGTCATCGCGCCGTCCGCCGCGAGTCGCGCCTCGACGCGGAAGGCCCCGGCCGGCGCGTCGGGCGCCGCGACCGTCGCCACCTTCGCCTTCTGCCGGACCGTGAACGCCGGCTTTCCCGCGGCGAGGTGCAGCGCGTAGCCGGCCGAGGCGCCGCCGTGGGCGACGAGGGGGCCGCTGCCGCCTTTCGGGTCGACCTCGCAGGCGATCGTGAACGTCCGCCCGCCGACCTGCGGCGCCTTGTCCGCGGGCAGCGTGTCGCCGGGCTTCAGGCTGGACACGTCGACCGGCGTCGACGCCGCGGGTTCCGCGGGATGCGAGCCGGGCAGCCAGAGCCCGGGGTTCTTCGATACGCGGCCGGGCTCGCGCACGCCGGGGCCCGCGCCCGTGACGCCGAGATCCGCGTCCACGCGCGCAACGAGGTCCTGCAGCCGCTTCACGACGTCCGGGTGTTTCGCCGCGACGTCGGTCCGCTCGCCGATGTCCTCGTCGAGGTTGTACAGCGCGGGCTCGAACGCGCCGGCCGCCGGCTTCGACTTCAGGCCCATGCCCTCGTTCTGGCGGGCGATCGCCAGCTTCCAGGGGCCCGAACGGACCGCCTGGAGGGACTGGCCCGCGAAGAAGTAGTGGGCCTCGCGCGGGGACTCCTTCGCGGTGCCGAACAGGAGCCCCGAGATGTCGCGTCCGTCGATCGGGCGGTCCGCCGGCACCGTGCCGCCGCCGAGGGTGACGAAGGTCGGCAGCAGGTCGATGTTGCCCGCGACGGCGCCGCACGAGGTGCCCGCCGGGACGCGGCCCGGCCACCAGGCGAGGGTCGGCACGCGGACGCCTCCCTCGAAGGTCCCGCCCTTGCCGCCGCGCAGCGGGAGGGCGGTTCCGCCGTCGCTGCCCTTCGACAGCCACGGCCCGTTGTCGCTGCTGAACATCACGAGCGTGCGCTCCGCGAGGCCCAGTCCGCGCAGCGTGTCGAGAATGCGGCCGACGCTTCCGTCGACCTCCTCGACCCAGTCGCCGAAGCGGCCATTGGCGGACTTCCCGGCGAACGCGGCGCCGGGATGGATCGGCGTGTGGACGGCGGTGTGAGGGAGGTAGAGGAAGAAGGGGCCGTCCTTCTTCTCCCGGATGAAGGCGACGGCCTCGTCGGTGTAGCGCTCCGTCACGCGCTTCTGGCCGTCGTCGTCGAGCACCTCGATGACCGTCGTGTCCCGCACCAGAGGCAGCGGCGGACGGTTGCCCCTGCCGCCCATGTCGTTGGAGTAGGGGATGCCGAGGTAGCGGTCGAAGCCGTGGCGAGTCGGAAGGAAGTCCGGGTGGTCGCCGCAGTGCCACTTGCCGATGCACATCGTCGCGTAGCCGCGCGCCTTGAGGAGTTCGGCGATCGTGTGCTCGCCGGAGCCGATCCCGATCGCGCTGCACGGGCCGAGCACCGCCGGCAGCGAGACGCGTTTCGCGTAGCAACCGGTCAGCACCTGGGCGCGCGACGGCGTGCACACCGGGGCGGCGTAGAAGCTGGTCAGGCGGAGGCCTTCCTTCGCCATGCGGTCGAGGTTCGGGGTCCGGTTCGAGACCGAGCCGAACGGCCCGATGTCGCCGTAGCCGAGGTCGTCGATGAAGACAAACACGAAGTTGGGCGGCGGCGCGTCCGCCGCGCGTGCAACGTCCGGCCCTGAGGCCATCCCCGCCGCCAGTGCCGCCATCCCGAGCCAAGCCAGAGTGCGCATGTCGTGGTCCCCTCGTCGTGTCGCGCCATCTTCCCCCAGGCCGCCGCCCCCGGGAAGCGTTTTCGCGCCCATCCCGCGCATCGGCCATCGTACATCCATTGTAACGATCGCTACATCCAATGTAAGGTAGCTGCCGGGATCAAGGAGGGTCCGCGGGCCGCCCGCGCGGGCGGGTGGCATCTCCGGCCCGGTCCGGGGCTCTCCGTTCCGGGGACGCGGGGACGTGACGCGGGGCGGGTGCGGAGGCTGGGATGACGGGCAGGAGACGCACCATGAACACGAGGCTTGGCGCCTTCGCGGCGCTTGCAGGATTCGCCGCCGTGGCGGCGTCCGCCGATCCGCTGGCGGACCGCGCCGCGCGCTACCGCACCGAACTGCGCGACTCGATCCTGCCGTACTGGTTCGACACCGCGCAGGACGCTTCGCACGGCGGCTACACGCTGGCGGACGCCGGAAGCGGTCCCGGGCCGGCGAAGGAGAAGATGATCGTCACCCAGGCCCGCATGGTGTGGACCTTCTCCCTCGCGCACCGCCTCGGGTACTCCGACGCGCGGCGCGACCACCTCAAGGCCGCCGGGCAGGGCTTCCGCTTCCTTGCGGAGCGCTTCTTCGACCGCGACCTCGGCGGCTGCTTCTGGACGACCGAGAACGACGGCCGCCCCCGCAATCCGCGGAAGATGATGTACGGCCACGCCTTCGTCCTCTACGCGCTGGTCGAGTTCCACCGGGCGGGCGGCGGCCGCGAGCCGCTCGACCGCGCCCTCGATCTGTTCCGCGTGATGCAGGCCCGCGCGCACGACCCGCAGCACGGCGGCTGGACCGAGCACTTCGAGCGCGACTGGACCCCGCTGCCGCTCCGCTCGCCCGACGGCCAGCCCGAGGTCGCCGGCCTCAAGAGCGCCAACACGCACCTGCACCTGATGGAGGCGTTCACCGAGCTGTTCCGCGCCACCGGCGATCCTGCGGTGAAGGCGGCGCTGGAGGAATCGCTGCGGATCAACCGGACGATGTTCTACCCGCGCGACCCCGGGCGCTCCTGCTTCCACCGGAACCCGGACTGGACGCCCGTCACCGATCCGCGGAGCGCAGGGCTCTCCTACGGCCACAACGTCGAGTTCGGCTGGCTGATGCTCGAGGCCGAGCGCGCCCTCGGCCTCCCGCCGTCGTGGGAGCACGCCCGCGCGCACGTCGACCACGCCCTGGCGCACGGCTGGGACGCGGAGCGCGGCGGGCTCTACCACCGCGGGTCCGGCGACGCGCCCGCCGACGACCGGAAGAAGGTGTGGTGGGTCCAGGCGGAGATGATGGCCGCGCTGACGGAGCTCCTCGTCCACCGTCGCGAGCCCGCCCTCGAGGCGCCGCTGCTCCAGCTCGTCGGCTTCGTCGACCGGCACATGGCCGACCCGCGCGACGGCGTCTGGGTCGACTCGGTCAACGCCGACGGTTCCCCGCTGCGGCGCGACAAGGCGCACAACTGGAAGGCGAACTACCACGACGTCCGCGCGATCGCGAAGTTCGTGGAGGCCTTCGCGCCCCGCTGAAACGGACCCGGCGGATCGGGCGTGGGGCCCGATCCGCCGGGTGTCGATCGTCCAAGGCTTGGACCCTCCGACCCTGCGGACGTCCAACCCTTGGAACCCGCGAACCTTCCTACTTGTCGAACGCGGCGTCGAAGGCGACGGCCGAGGGCTTGAAGTCCATGCGCTTGACGAACGCGCAGGCCTCCTTCGCCCCGTGCTCGCG
>VGWF01000104.1 GCA_016873715.1 Lentisphaerota bacterium
AAAATTCGTGCGAATCCGCTGGCTTCCGGCGTCCCTGATGAACGGCGAAAGCGACGAGCATAACAAGAAGGGCGATCACCCCGACAATGGCCAGCCTATTCGGCCCCGGCGCGTGGGAACCCATGCCGCGGCCGCCGACATCGACCGGCGGCGCGACAACTCGCCGGGAGGGCTGCCCGAACCGGCCTGCCCTGGTGGGCGTCGGGGAGGAAGCCGCCGCGGAGCGGACATACGGCGCCTGGGGCTCCGACTGCGCCGGCGCGCCGACGGGCGTCTCTGCCTTCTCCTTCCAAAGCGGCAACTTGCCGGTGGTTGCGGCCACGGCCAGGCGCTGATCGCCCGCGGGAAGAGTGTCGGCTCCGCTGCGGATAGCCGCGGAGACATCGAAGACGACGACGTTCGGCATCCGGGTGGCTCGAAAGGCGGCTTCGGATCCGGCCAGACAACCGCGAATGTGGCATTCGGCGCCTGCAGGGAGGGAGGTCAGGTAGCTGGAGAACGTCACGGCCCAGCGACGAGCGGGAGGGAGCAGGCGGAGAGCGTCAGCGATCAGCGTCTGGGGGTCGTGCCCCTGGGCAGGGTCGAAGATGAGGAATACAGGAATGACGGGATCCTGCCAGACTGCGCGCGCGACTATAGCGGCCCACTCTGCCTTGAGCCCGTGCCGCTCCCACATGTCCGCCTTGAAGGAGCGTGTCTCCTCCTTCATCTGGAAGCGGTTTCGTGCGGGCAGATAGCGGGGGTCGCCTGCCCACTGCTTCTGGAAGAGCCCGGGATGGGCCAGCATGGCCGCCGGGCCGGGCAGAAGCAGGCTCGTCTCCTCCGGAACCTCGAGCATCATGTGGTGAGCGATCTTGTTCGTGCGCCCGGTGTAGTCCTTCGGGTGACCGGCCACGCGGGAGAGAACCGAGTACTGGCGCCCTCCGCATTTCATGCGGTAGTGACTCCAGTTAACCGGGTTCCTTTCGTAGTTCGGCGTGTTCAGATCGAAGGCATGCACGTAGCCGCTGAGCGATTCGCACAACTGGACGCAATGGACGGGCATGCCCTGCGTCATCGCCACGGTGGTGAACCCTCGCGTTCCAGGTTTGAGCCCACGCTCGGCCGATGTGAAGATCAGTTCGAAGCTCATGGTTCCTCAGATGACGGGCGCGCCGTCCACATGCGGAACCCGGAACCGCTGGCCGCTCTGGTGGCATTCCAATTCGTAACCGCAGTAATGCCATGGCACCTCGTGAACCGCGCCCGTTTCCGGCGCATGGAAGCGGAGGAGGTGCCCCCGTTGCTCGACCTGACCCGGAGCGGCGACCGCTTCTGCGGGTCGCCCGGTGCTGGGCAGGTAACCGTTCTTGGCCATGATATAGAGAAGTGGGACCTCGACCCACCGGGGCTGGATGAGCGACGGCTGAACTCCCTCGGGCGGCGGATTGTGCCCGAGGGCGCTTACTGGAACGTACACGACGCAACGGGCGAACCCTTCCACGGTGTTTATGATCTCGGGGGCGTACTGCATAAGAAGCCGGCGGGTCCGGAAGGAGACCTCGGCGATCCGCCCCAGATCCAGCGCATGGCCGCCGGTGGACGGGTCGTGGATCCAAGGGTCGCCCTCCATCTTCAGGAGATCCCCGAAGACGTCCGCTTTTGAGATCCCCAAGACCAGCGGCTTTTCGTAGAGCTCTCCGCCTGTGAGGCCAAGATGCTTCCGAATGCGGCTGATCATCTCGACAAGCAGGATATCCTGCCGGTGGACCGCGGCGGCAGCGAGGTCCGTGGTCATGGAGTCCCGCAGGAACCTTCTGAAGCGAGGATCGGCCAGCGGATCGAAGAGGAAGAGGATTCCCTCGGAGTGCAGGAGATGCTGGGTTCCGGGCCGGTAGATACTGTCGTGCCCGGCTTGGAAGTGCTCGCCAGCGTTGTCGTATAGGACGAGGCAGCGCTTGTCCGCCGCCTCGGCCCCGGAGGAGAATCCGAACATGCAGGGCAGTGGCAGGAAGACCTGCATGTCGTCGAGCGTCACTGCCCGGTACACATGCGCGGCCGTCTCGTCGGTCTTCACAATGGGTTGGATGCGGGAGTACTCCGATTGGAAGAACAACCTTTCCTCGTAGTCATTAAGCCACTGGTTGGTGACGGCATCCGCATCGGAGAAGCTGCATCCGAAGAAGCCGGGGAGAACCGTTCGCAACCGCCACATGCTCGAGGCAAGATAATAGGATTTCCCACTTGCCGGCGCTCCCACGATGGAAAGGAACAGCGGAGGAACGGAAACCGCCAGGGCGGGCAGTCGGATATGGCAGCGAGGGCAGGCGACATCCGGGCAACGCATCCCTTTGGCATCCAACGCGAGGCCTTCCGGCGTGAACCGGGTTGGCAAGAACCGTTGGGACTCCTCGGCGCCGAGCACGGCATCGCCCAACAGCTCTGGATGGGAAGCGATGAAGAGCACATCCTCGGGATTGAAGTGGTACCAGCAATAGGGGCACGACACGCTACCGTGACCGTGATTCGCCATGCTGGCCACCGGCGCTTCGGCGATGGGTACATTCTCGGAGGCCGGTACGGTTTCCGGCCCGAACAACCCCTTGACCCTGGACGCTTGGACCCTGTAGTCGATGTCGTCCCGCCACACCTCGTCGGCCGGACAAAGGCGTCCCGCATCCACGGCTTGAAACACCTGGGCGGGTGTCAAGGGACCGTGTGTTTCACCGTTGTGGGCGAAGAACCAGATAGCCTCCGGGTCCTTGGGAGGGGGGGGCTTGTGCGCGGGCGGCATACCGAAGCCGAGAATGCACTTCACATTCCCGAACCGGACCTCCAAGGAGACTTCCGAGCCCGAGAGAATGGGGATCGAGGTGACTCGATGGTCAGCAACGAATACGCCCTGTGCGCCGCCCAGATCATAGAGGAAGAGCCCGTCCTCCGTTTGGTTGAACTGGGCGTGGACATCCGCCACGGATGGGTCGTCGAGGATGACATCGCACTGGCTCCCCCTCCCCACGATGACCGGAAACGACTTGAACACGTACGCGGGCGAATCAACATCGAGCCGACGCAGGTGCCACGACTTCTTCTTAAGGACAATGCGCCCCATACTTCACATCCCCCCGCCATAAAGAAATCAACCGCAACACGCCGATGACGCCGGTAGGCTGTCGCACACAGGCCCGCGGCCGGGTGCCGTCGGCGTGCCCCTCGACGGCGACACGGGGATCTGGTCCTCCCACCGGCACACCCGCGCAACCTCCCAAGGAGCCTCCTGGATTCACCAACACCGCGACCATTGAAAGGCAATGCTTAAGCGTCGTCAATGGGTAAGCGCGGCGATCTTCGTCTCTCTTGTGAAACCCGAGGCGGAGGCAAGACCGCGAGACGGGAGCAATCGGGCCGCTCTCTTGATCGAACTCGGGCGCGGTTTCCATAGTCACCGCATGGACGGCGGGTGGGCGATTAGGAAGCGCACGGCATCCACCATCCCTTGCTTGTACTGGGCATGTACGCGAAGCGTCGAATCGTCCAGCAGCGTGGCATTCCCCACTTCAAGGGCAATGGCGTCAGCCTTCGCCGCGTCGGTCTTGGCGACCAAGAGCAAGAGGATCCTCATGCCCGCCTGGGCGTGAGCAGTGGCCACCCGCAGCGCGGAATCATCGAGTCGCGTGGCCGAGTGGAGATCCGAGAGAATCCCTGCACATTGACCGCCCCCCAAGTAGGTCTCGGCCAGCGAGGAAAGGGTGACCACGAATCCGGAGAGTACAACCGTGTCGGCGCGATACGCGGAGTCCTCCATGGCCAGCATCTTGTCGACCCGCTCTGCGGCGCGGGAGAAGACAGACCAGGGATCGGGATCCCTACGCGAGACCACCTGGCACCACGTGCCGAGCATCAGCAGCGACCCTTGGTCGTTCTTGAAGATGGCGCGGATCGCAGAGTCCTCTGATCTCAGGTCCGATGCGGCCGCGTCGTTCGCCACAGCGACCCCGGACGCCGCTTGGGTTCCCAGAACCGCACCCTCCGATTCTGTGAGCAGGCCCAGAAGAAGACGCAAGGCCTCGGAACGGTGACATATGGCACGATAGGCTGAGTCTTCGAATCGAAGCGTCTGGGAAAGCGCCAGCGTGATTGCATCGGCCTGTTGCTGCAGGGCTTCGTACTGTGCGGTCTCCGAGAATCTCCTTAGCCGAATGGGCTTGGCGATTGGCCGCTTGGGTAAGTCGGCGAGGGCGGATTCCTGCGGCGATTGGGCGGGGGACGGGCTTGACGCGGCTGATGACTTGCGCAGACTTGCCCAGTGGGTCCAAACCCAGACGCCGGCGGCGGCGCTGATGACGAGCACAATCGCCACCCCCCCCAACAGCGACCGGTCCATGGCGGGCTTCGCGGGCTGGCGGGGATCCGATAGAGGGCGCTCGGGGCGGGCATCGCGGCTCGCTCCACACCGACTACAGGCCCGCCCACTCTCAGGAATCGGTGCCCCGCACTTGGAGCAAATGGTTGGCGGGGGCCGCAGGCTGGTCTCGCAGGATCTCTGCCGTACAGTTGGAACCCGGATGCCAGTCTGACACGCCGGACAATGAATGCTCTCGCCCGTCATGTCCTCTGGTGCATCCAACCGTTGCCCGCAGGCCGGACAATCAAACACAATGCTCTCTGTTGGATCCATCGCGAGACGTCCCTTCGAATGGCCGACATCCTCGTTCCGCACTCTCGATGCGCTCCGAAAGCAATCACGCGCTCGTCCCGAGTCCGAAGGATCGGCCCATGCAAGCGTTTGAGTCAAGATCAACCTTGACCTCCGTACGCGCCCTTTGCGTGCTCCCGCCATGATGCGCGTCACCTCGGCCCGCCGGAAGATCCGCGACTCCCGATGATGTTTCCGACCGTGACACTTCGTCGCGGGCCGCGATGGTGGTCGAACTCCGCCGACAACTCGTCCCCTGCCCCGCCAACTCTGCCAACTTCGCCGGAAAGGGTTTCCGGCGGAGTTCCATCCTCTTCCGGCTTCGGAGCCTGGAGACGTCGGCCATCTGCCGGGGCACCGCCGTGGGGCGGGTTTCTGCAGAAGTTTGTCCGACTCGCGGGGGCCGCGGTCTTCCATCGCGTTCGGCGATTGCGCCGCTGGCGGGGCTGCCAAGGGCTCTCCCGCGCGTTTTCAGGGCATCGGGGCGCGAGGAGCGTGATTCCGGCATGCGCGGACACGGGCTCGGTAGCGCGCGGCGCAACCTCCGGACATCGTGGGGGCGGCGGCGCGCAGCGGGAGGGCTGCTCGGGCTCGCGGCCGACGCGCGGTCGCCAGTCTCGACAATCTTGACGGCGGGTGTGCGTCGAGACAGTTAAGACAGTCCAGACTGGGCGCAGGACTCAGATCCTCCATCCCCGCCGCGATCCGCCTTCCGATACAGTCCAGTCTTGACGCACAGCGCGGGGTCCGCAAGGACGGCCATAACTCGATCATGGTCATGTTCCGGCGGACACCGCGCGGCGGCGGCAGTCGAAGCAAAACTCCTTCAGCATCATCGGCACGCGGTCGGCCGGGAACAGGCGATTTCGGTCACGGGCACCTTGGCGACGATTTTCGCAGGATCCAATGAACGCTACCCTCACTACTACCCTTACTTGGAGGTACTACCTCCACCCTTGGGAACCAGTCGCCAACGGGCGGCCGGTCCCTTGCCTGTGCAGGCCAGCTCACCGTTCTCCTTCATCTCCGTGAAGATGGTCTGGATCCAATCACGGCCGACGCCGGGGCAGGCCTGCTCGATGTCCGCAAGGCGGAAGGGGCTCGTCTGGCGCTGAATGGCATCAAGAACTAGCTGTGCCTTCTCGCCCTTCGGCGCCGCCATGTCGCCGAACTCCGCCGCGCCGCCCCTTAAAGGGGGGCGGCGGCGGAGTTCGGCGTGGGCTCTTCGCCAACTCCGCCAACCTCGCCGGAAAGGGCTTCCGGCGGAGTTCCCTCCTCTTCCGGCTTCGGAGCCTGGCCGGTGAGTCCGATCATGTGGACGCCGCCGCGGCCGCGACCGCGCCATGTCACGAGGGTGTTGTCCGCCAGCAGCAGCGAGAGAACGGCGCGGGCCGGGCCGCGGGTGCCGGTGACCTGGGCGGTGATGCACTGCTCCGCCGCCACCTTGGGCAACGGTCCGCCCGTGGCAAAGAGCTGGATGACCGGCGTGCGGTACGTCGAGGGATCGGGGGCCGGGGGGCGGCCGGTGCGCTTCGTGACGGGATCCGGCGCGAAGGTCTCCCATGTGCCGGCATCGGTGTGGCGGAGGCCCAACTCCCACGCCTGCTCGCCGGCCTCAGTACTCCACGGCGGGCGGCGCTTGGCCGCGCGGAGCAGGAACTCGCCGCGCGTCAGGGCCTGCAGCGTCAGGACCGCCCGCGGCCAGTTGGCGGCGAGGTCCGCCGAACCGGCGCCAACGTATTGGAAATCGTAGACGCCGAGCTTCGACGGATCGCGATTCGAATTCGGCTTGGGCACATGGTGGCAGACGAAGAGTCCGCACTTCGATTCGACCGCGAGCCGGCCCAACCCGGCCCGGCAGAAGCGCTGCACGATCTCGGGTCGGGTCAGGTCGCCATCCGCGAAGCCGGCGAGCGGATCGATGAAGAGCAGATCCGCGGGCCACTCGGCGAGGAGGGAACGGGCGGCGGCCAGGAAGGCATCCCCCGTGTGGCCGGGTAGCCAGACCTGGCGGGTGTTCCTGTCCACCGCGGCCCGCTCGTCCTCGCTCAGGCCGAGCCCCTCGATCATCCCATGGGCGATCTGCCGGGAGTCGTTGGGCGGGTTCTCGGCCTGGAGGATCATGACGCGCAGCGGCCCGTTGGCCGGCGGGAGCCCGAATGCGGGCATCCCACAGGCCCAGCACACCGAAGCCTGGGCGGCCAGGTGCGACTTGCCGACGCCCGAGGGTGCGGCAAGCAGGGCCACGGCCCCCCGCTCCAGCCACCGGCACTTGCCAGCGCCGAGCAGCGTCTCGCCGGGTTCGATGGGCTGGTCGGCAAGGGTGACCAGCGATACGGCGGCGGACCGCTGCGGACCGGTCTGCCTCAGCGCGTCGGTGGCGTCGCGCAGGGCGACCGACACGGCCTCGGCATCCGCCCCATCCCGCAGGTCCCCCATGGCCCGTTCGACGGCGGACTGCGCCAGTCGCCTGGCGTGGCCGGACATGATCAGTCGCGCGAGGGCGGGGACCGCCTCGGCGGTTGGAGGCGCGGGGTCGATCAGCGACTGGAGTTCAAAGATGTCGATCTCGCGCCCCAAGCTCCGACTCGCATCGGTGAGCGCTTCGGGGTCGAAGGCCGCGGCGATGCCGGGCGCCCGCTCGGCGTGGCGGACCGCCGCCTCGTAGAGGGCCGCGGCCAGCGGATCGGCGAAGTGAGACCTCCGCAGCCCGGCGGACACGGCACGGGCAATGGCGGCATCGTCCAACTGCGCGTAGAGGCAGCCGACGAGATTCCGCTCGCAGTCCATCCCGGCGGCGATCATTGTCCACCGCCCGGCCGGTAGGGCCACAGGGGGCAGTCCAAGGCGGTGCACCGGGGGATCTCGCGGGCGGCGTAGCCCATGCACTCGACACAGAAGGCGGCGATGGCCGCGCGCCGGCTCCGGCCCTCATAAGCGCGTCGAAACGCGGCCACATGACGGCGGGCATGCCGGGACACTTCCTGGAGGCGGATCGCCCGTTTCCTGTCGATTTCGGCCGCGTCAGGGCCTCGAAACGGGGCATCTTCGGGCGGATTCACCGTTCACCGCCTTCGACGTGCCGCTCGATGAACGCGAGCAGAGACGGCAACCACACCAGGCGGACGCCCTTCAGGGCACCGGGCTTGCGGATCGAGGCCGTCCGGATGGACCCTGCCGCCAGCAACCCGTAGATAAACGAGCGATGTAGGCCCGTATGAGGTTCGACACCCTTCGCAGGGATCCGGATCCAGCGTTCCGTTCCGACCACTTCATTCGCGCTCATCTCTACCCCCGGTGTTAGTCCACGGGCGATTGCCCGCGTCACCGCTGGCGGGGGATTTCAGAACGGCGCGATAAGTAGCGAAAAGAAGGCTGTTACCTACGGGGCGTCAAGGGATTCCGGGGTTACACGGGATTTCATGCCGGATTTCACTCGCTCGTACTTGTCAGCCTCAGCAGCAATGTCTTGGTAGCGGTCGCGATACTGCGTCTGCACCTCGGGCGAAGCGGCCAGGTAGCTTTGAATCGTACGGATCCGGCCGTCGAAGTCCTCCCGCCAATCCGAAGACGGATCCAACATGTCTCCGTCGGAGTGGCGTTGCGTTTCGAGCGAGGGACGCCGGTTGAATATGGCATCGCGGGGTATACCCAATGCCGCGAACTTCGCGATGATCGACTTCTTGCGCCGTGAGACCGTCGCGGGGCTGAGACCCAAGGCATTGGCAACGCGCTTGCCTTCGCCATACTTGAGAAACGCATCGCGAACGATCACCTCTTCAGGGGTCAGATTCACCACGCGGCGGACTTCGTCGGCGGCCTGTATCGGGGCGTGAGAGGCATCGCTCGCCCACTTAACCATCTGGGGCACGCCCATGAGAGTGGGGGCGATCTTGGCCATGGTCTGTTCCGTGCGTTTCGTTGCGGCTTCGATCCCGTCAAGCCGGGATGGATCGGTGTCGCGAGCCATAAGAGCCTCGATGCGCGCAACGGCTGCGGCAAGAGCGGCCCTTCCCTCGCCTCGCCACCGCGATGCGAAACCGGCCGCGTTGACCGGAATCGACGCGGCCAACTTATGGAGTTCGTCGAGCTGGCGCATCTGGAACTGCGGAACCCGAACGCTCTCGGCCTTTGCGACGACGGCTTGGATCTTCGCTTCAAAGTCCGTCAGATTGTCACGATCGTACCGCTCGAATCGTTGCGCCTCGGCGGCGTCGAACTCCTTCTGGAAGGAGCGGCTCCGACGCACGAGGGCGGCCAGTTCCGCCGGCGCGGTCAGCAAATCGGCCCGGGGCCCCATTCGCAGCGAGCGGTAGGCCTCGGCATCAACGAGCCTGGCGTGACGGCGTAGGATCAGCACAAATGGACGGAGTTCGCCCCGATTCATGTCGCCACGCATGCCGAGCAGGCGAATGGTCAATTCAACGATATCCCATCCCCGCCGGACCGCCTCCGACGACTTCACGACTTCGGCCCCGCCTTCGTGACATCCGGGAGGGCCTCAACCGCCCGCCGCTTCTGGTCAGTCTCGATGTGGACGGACCTGCGGTGCACGGCCTCGCTCTGGTGGCCCAGAATGGCCTGCGCAACGGCCTGCCCGGCACCGCTGTCATGCAACAGGCTGGCGGCGGTGTGTCGGAGGGCATGGAAGGAGACCTCGGACGTCTCCCGGCGCGCCGATCGCCCCTTCCCCGTTGCGGCGTGGGCGGCTTCCGCCCTTGTCTTCTTGCGCACGATGCCGGCGGCTTCGAGGATGTTGCGGAAGTGCGCGGATAGCGTGGTCTGGTCCAGCGCCACAAGCTCGGGGAAGAGCGGCGCGTCGGGCTGGTCGGGGGCCGGCGTCGTGGCGATCCATTCGGCCACAGGGCGCGCCAGCGGGACCGTGATGCGTGCGGCGGTCTTGCGTGTGATGAAGTGCGCGACACCCCTCGCGGTGTCGATCTGGTTCCAGCTCAGTTCGGCGATATCGCGAAGCCTCTGTCCGGTGTAGAGGCCGAAGAGCACCATCCCGCGCCACTCGGAAGAGCAAACGGCCAGAATGCGCCGGAGCTCGTCGAGCGTGAACGCGCGCCGTTCGGTTCGCGTGCGGTCCGCCTTCATGGTCTCGACGGCGCGCACGATGTTGCTGTCGACCAACCCGGCGCGGGAGGCAGCGGTCCACGCGCCCTGCAGGATCTTGAGATTCCGGTTCACCGTGCCGGGAGACACTCGCTCGGCCATGCGGGCACGCCATGCGAGGACATCCTTGGCGCCGATCGCATCGAGAGGCAGATCCGCCCGTTTGCCGAGTCCATCGACGAAGTCGGCGACCACTCGGCGGTACTCCACGGCGGAGGAGTCTGCCACCTCGAGGGCTTTCGCCTGCATCCACTGATCGAGATAGGCGTGGACGGTGGTGTTCGGCAGGGAGTCCGCGTTAGCAATGCGGAAGATCTCCGCAATGGTGCGCCGCGCCGCGGCCTCCGTCAGGCGCCGCTCGCGGCCAAGCCGGGCTGCATCTTCCAATTTGATGGCGATACGGAGGGCCTTCGCCCGGTTGCGGGAACCGGTCGTTCGAAACCACTTCTTCCCGTCCGGCCCCGTGAAGGCCGCCCTCCACACCTTGCTTCCCGGCCGCCGATGTACGCTTGCCATGAGTCACCCCGCAACCTACTGGCAACAATACTGGCAACCTCCGAGGTCGTCAACCGTGTCTACAAAGGTCGTATTTGGCTTGAAAATATCACCTTGCGGCCAATGCTTCTAATCATCGGTTCGATTCCGATCCGCGCCTCCAACCTCGCCTACGGTTTCAGCTTCGCGACGAAGAACGCCACGTGGTCGTCGGTCGGATCGACGCGGCGGCCGCCGGATCCCTCCGCGGCGTAGTCCTCCCGCAGCTTCAGCACGCACTCGACTCCGAGCTTGTCGAGTTTCTCCTTCATCAGGAAACCGAACTTCGGGTGGTGGATGTACAGGTTGCCCGGCGCGTTCTCCGGAAGCGGTTCGTTGGCCTGCGGGTAGAAGAGCATCAGCGGACCGTCGTCCTTCGTCGCATGGGTGATCGGCGATGCGTCCTCGAACAGCGGGAAGAACTTCGGGTTGCTGGCGTCCTCGGGCGACGACAGGCCGTAGAACGGGAACAGCGCGCTCTCGACGCCGGTCACGTTGAACATCCGCTGGTGGACGCGCGGGTCGTAGGTGCTCTGCGCGGCCGTCGCCACCGCGCACTGGATGCGCGACGACTGGCGCAGCACGGGGTCGTCGCTCGTTGCGTCCGCGAGGTCGTCGTGCATCAGCAGCCACTGCGAGATGCCCGCGCCGGCGGAGCCGCCCGTCGCGCCGATGCGCTTCGGGTCGATGCCGTACGCCTCCGCGTGAAGCCGGATGTACTGAAGGGCCCGGGCGCTGTCGCGCATCTGCGCGGGATACGGCGCGCTGTCCGTCAGCCGGTAGTTGGCCGCCGCCACGCTGATGCCCTTCGCGAGCAGCCCCGAGAGCAGCCGGCCGCTGACCTGCCGCTTGTCCCCTCCCCGAAACCCGCCGCCGTGGTAGAAGATCACCAGCGGGCGCGGCCCCTCGCCCTTCGCCTTCCAGAGGTCGAAGACGTTCCGCTCGTGGGGGCCGTACTTCACGTCCGCGAAGTCCGGCTTCACCGGGGGCTCCGGGAGTGCGCCGCCCCGCGGCGACCGGCCCTGCGCCGCGCCGCCGGCCTGCGGCCTCTCGCCGCCGCCCCCGCCGCGGCTGCGCTGGAAGGCCTCGTCCTCCTCGCG
Source organism: Lentisphaerota bacterium (assembly GCA_016873715.1). Taxonomy (GTDB): domain Bacteria; phylum Verrucomicrobiota; class Kiritimatiellia; order PWTM01; family PWTM01; genus VGWF01. Next base: position 11,428 of record VGWF01000104.1, read on the forward strand.
CGTGATCGCGCCGTCGCCATCCTTGTCGATCCGGCCGAACAGGGTCTCCGCCATCCGCGGCGGCACCTCGTCCTTCGTCAGCCGCCCGTCCTGGTTCCGGTCGAACTGCCGGAACGGGTCGAACGGACGGTCCCCGCGCGCACCGGGCGCCTGGGCCCGCCCCGCGACGACCGAGGCAAGAAGACACAATCCGAGCGGTATCGCCCGCCACCCGCAACGCTTCATGGCATCCTCCGCGACGGCCGATGGACGACCGCCATGGGGATTGAACGCGCGGAGGCGACGCGCTATTGCACGCGCGGCTAGATGAAGAGGGTCGTCCCCGACCGGTCCGCGTCGGCCAGGAACGCGGCGACGCCGCCCACGTCCACGCCGTCGAGCAGCTCCTCGCGGCGGAGGCCCATGACCTCCATCGACATCGCACAGGCGATCAGCCGGGCGCCGGCCTTGCGGGCCGACTCGATGAGCGACGGCAGCGTCGGCACCTTCTTCGCCTCCATCGTCTTCATCATCATCGCCGTTCCCGCCCCGCCCATGTGCATGCGCGAGAGCTTCAGATCCCCGGCATGGCCGGGCATCATCGCGGCGAAGAGCCGCTCCATCGCCGACTTGCCGGGCACGTCGGGCGCCGGCGTCTTGCGGAGGGCGTTGAGGCCCCAGAAGGTGAAGAACATCGTCACCTGGCTCCCCATCGCCAGCGCTCCGTTGGCGATGACGAAGGCCGCCATCACCTTGTCGAGGTCGCCGGAGAAGACGACCAGCGTCTTCCGGTCCTCCGCAGCCGCCGCGGACGGCGCAGCCGCCACGGCGCGCGGAACGCCCTTGCGGATGCGCGCGGTCAGCGTGCCGGCTTCCTCCCGCAGACCGGTCAGCTCATGGCCGTTGCGCTTGCACCAGGCCGGACCGTCGGCCGCGAAGCCGGGATCGCTGACGCGGACGAGCAGTTCGGCGCCGGGGTTCATCGCGCCCACGGCCTCCTTGATCTTCATGATCGGCCCGGGACACTGGAGTCCGGTGCAGTCGAGTTCCCGCACGGGGTCCGACGGCTTCGCCGCCGGCGGCGGGGCGGACATCTCCTCCTCGGCGTAGGCGAGCGTCGCAACGGGCTCCTCCTCCCCCTCCGGCTCGAGCGCACGGTGGATGCAGCGGAAGGTCGTCACGCCGCCGGCCAGCGTCGCGACGTCCGCGAAGCCTGCCTGCCGCAGCGCCCGGTAGGCCAGGTAGCTCCGGAAGCCGACCTTGCAGTACACGCGCACCTTTCCGTCCACCGGCAGTTCGCCCATCCGCCGCCGCAGCTCGCCGAGCGGGATGTTGAGCGCACCGGGGATATGCCACCCCTCGAACTCGCCCGGGCCCCGCACATCGACGAGCACCGCCCCCTCGGTCTTGCCGGGGTACTCCTCCGCGAACCAGAACTTCACGTCGCCCCGCAGCACGTTCGACGCGACGAACCCCGCCATGTTGACCGGGTCCTTCGCCGAGCCGTAGGGCGGGGCGTAGCCCAGCTCCAGGTGCTCGAGATCGTACACGGTCATGCCCGCGCGGATCGCGGTCGCGAACACGTCGAGCCGCTTGTCGACGCCGTCGAACCCGACCACCTGCGCGCCGAGGAGCTTCCCGGAGTCCGGCGCGAAGAGGACCTTGATGTGCATCGGCGCGGAGCCGGGGTAGTAGCCCGCGTGGCCCGACGGGTGCAGGTGGATCTTGCGGTACGGGACGCCGGCGCGGACGAGGGTCTTCTCGGTCGCGCCGGTGCCTCCGGCGGTCATGTTGAACACCTTGACGATGGCCGTGCCCTGCGTCGACGTGTAGGTGCTGTTGCGCCCGGCAATGTTGTCCGCCGCCACGCGCCCCTGCCGGTTGGCCGGCCCGGCGAGCGGGATCAGCCAGGAGTCGCCGACGACCGTGTGCGTGACCTCGACGGCGTCGCCCACGGCGTAGATCGCCGGATCCGAGGTGCGCATGTGCGCGTCGACCCTGATGCCCCCGCGCGGACCGACGTCGAGCCCGGCGGCCTTTGCGAGCTTCACGTCGGGCCGGACGCCGGCCGCGAGCACGATGAAATCGGCCGTCAGCATCGTCCCCGTCTTCAGTTCGGCCTGGATGCGCCCGCCCGGCGACGTGCGGAACGCGGCGGCGGCGGTGCCGAGATGCAGGCGCACGCCGCGGGCCTTGAGGTGATCCTCGAGCGGCGCGACCATCTCCTTGTCGAGCGGCGGCATGACCTGGTCGACCATCTCGACGAGGTCGACGTCGAGCCCGCGCTGCCGGAGGCTCTCGGCCATCTCGACGCCAATGTAGCCGCCGCCGATCACGATCGCCCCGCGGGCGCGGTCGTCCACGCGGCGCTTGATCGCATCCATGTCCTCGACGTTGCGCAGCACCAGCACGCGGGGGTCGTCGATGCCCGGCAGTTCGGGACGCAGCGGCGTGGCGCCGGGCGCGAGCACGAGCACATCGTACGGCTCCGTGTACTCGCGACCGCCATCGAGTTCGCGGACGCGGACGGACTTGATCTTGCGGTCGACCGACAGCACCTCGTGGCCGATGCGGACATCGATGTTGAGCGACGCCTTGAGGCTCTCCGGCGACTGGAGAAGCAGGAGGTTGCGGTCCTTGATGACGCCGCCGATGTGGTACGGCAGGCCGCAGTTGGCGAACGAGACGTACTTCGTTCTCTCGATCACCACGATCTGCGCACCTTCGTCGAGCCGCCGCAGCCTTGCCGCCACCGACGCCCCGCCCGCCACACCGCCGACGATCACGACCCTCATGACACGCTCCAGTCCCGCGCGATCCGCCCGGGAAATGACCACACCTTACGGCCGCCACGGCCGTCCCGCAAACGCACGTGGGGCAGACACACCTGTCTGCCCCACGCCGTGCCCGCGACGGCCGTGGCCGCCGCGGACCTGAACAGGCGCCCTACGGCGCCACGGGCTGGTCGCCGAGGGTCTTGGCGATGAACGGCTCGATCGCCGCCGCCCAGATGGCGTAGCCCTTCTCCCGGGGGTGCAGGAGGTCCGGCATGATCTCGCGCGTCAGCGTGCCATCCGCCTCGAGCATCTTCGCGTTGATGTCCATGAACGTCACGCGGTCGCCGTCGGCGAACGTCTTGTAGATCGCGTTGACGCCGTCGTTGATCTTGCGCAGCTTGCCGTCCGCCGACGCCTCGCGCGGGAACACCGCAAGCAGGAGCACCTTCGCCCCGGGCATGCCCTTCTGGATGCGCTCCAGGATCATCTTCATGCCCTCGGCCGTCTGCGCCGGCGGGTCCTGCCGGTGACCGGTGTTGTTCGTGCCGAGCATGATCACGACCAGCTTCGGCGACAGTCCGGCGATCTCGCCTTTGTCGAGCCGCCACAGCGCGTGCTCCGTCCGGTCGCCGCTGTAGCCGAGGTTCAGGGCCTTGCGGTGGGCGTAGTACTTCGCCCAGGCGGACTTCCCGGCTCCCTCCCAGCCCTGCGTGATGGAGTCGCCCAGGAAGACCAGGTCGTACCCGCCCTTCGCCACCTCGGCCAGCTTGGCCTCGTGGCGCTTCTTCCACCACTCCTCCTTCATCCGTTCGTCCGGCGTCGTCGCGTTCCCGCTCGTGACCGCCGCCTGAACTCCGACCGCCAACCCCACCGCCATCACAAACGCCCGGCCGATCCTGTTCATCCATGTCCTCCGGTTAGACCGACCATCGTACCCTCCCCACCCCGCCGCGCCAGAGCAAAGCGCAGGCCGCGGAGGGGCGAGGGAGGCAGTGTCGGGGCCCGCCCGGAGGATGACAAACGAATGGGGAAGGACGTCAATGGCAGAAAACATGGAACCAGGTCCTGGAGGGGCGAGCTACCGCGAGCCCGGACGGTGGATCCGTGATCGCCCCGCGGCCTCGCATAGCTCGGCCCTCCAGCGCCCGAGAGGGACGAGGGGCGAGGGGCGAGGGAGGACAGTGTCGAGGGGCGAGTGGCGAGTGTCGGGGACCGGCCCGGAGGATGACAAACGAATGGGGATGGACGTCAGTGGCAGGAAACATGGAACCAAGTCCTGGAGGGGCGAGCTACCGCGAGCCCGAACGGTGGATCCGGGATCGCCCCGCGGCCTCGCATAGCTCGGCCCTCCAAGATACGAGAGGGACGAGGGGCGAGGGGCGAGGGAGGACAGTGTCGAGGGGCGAGTGGCGAGTGTGGGGGACGCGTCGGCCCTGCCCCGCGACCCGGCATTGACGCGCGGCGGGTTTCGGGGTTTTCTTGCGCCTTTCGGAGTCACGACATGAAGCAGCGAATGGCCCTCCTTTCCACCCTTGCCGCCGCGGGGCTCGCGGCCTGCGCGCCCATCGCGCCGCCCGCCCCGCCCGCGGAGCAGCCGCCGGCGGCGCCCGCGCCGGCTCCCGAGCCCGTTGGGGTCGCGATTCCGCACGGCCACGGCTACAACATCCACTTCACCGATCCGAAGCCGGGCGAGATGGAGATGATCGCCGCGTCGGGCGTGAAGTGGGTCCGCATGGACTTCGCCTGGGGTGGAACCGAACGCAAGGCCGGCGAGTACGACTTCAGCGCCTACGACCGGCTGATGACCTCGCTGGACAAGCACGGAATCCGCGCGCTGTTCATCCTCGACTACGCGAACAAGCTCTACGACGACGGGATGGCTCCCCGCACCGACGCCGGGCGCACCGCCTTCGCGAAGTGGGCCGCGGCGGCCGCGACGCACTTCAAGGGACGCGGCATCCTGTGGGAGATGTGGAACGAGCCGAACATCGGCTTCTGGAAGCCCGAGCCGAACGTGACCAACTACGTCGCGCTCGCCCTCGCCGTCGGCAAGGCACTGCGCGCCGCGGCGCCGGATGAGGCCTACTGCGGCCCCGGCACCTCGCGGATCGACCTGCCGTTCCTCGAGGAGTGCTTCCGCGGAGGGCTGCTTGAATACTGGTCGTCCGTGACCGTCCACCCCTACCGCCACCAGAGCGGCCCGGAGACGGTCGTGCCGGAGTACGGCCGCCTGCGCGACCTGATCGTGAAACACGCGCCGAAGGGGAAGGCCATCCCAATCGTCTCGGGCGAATGGGGCTTCTCGGCCGCTTGGAACGGCTTCGACGCGGCCTCGCAGGGCGCCATGCTGCCGCGCCAGTGGCTCGTCAACGCCGCGTGCGGCATCCCGCTGTCGATCTGGTACGACTGGCACGACGACGGCCGCGACCCCAAGGAGGCCGAGCACAACTTCGGAACCGTCTCGAACGCCCTGCACGCCGGGCGCACGCCGATCTACGACCCGAAGCCGGCCTACCTCGCCGCCACGACGCTCAACCGCGAACTGGACGGCTTCCGCTTCGTCCGCCGCCTGTCGCCGCCGCGCGCCGGGGCGGAGTCGAGCGCGGAGGACTGGGTCCTCCTGTTCCGCCGCGGCAGCGAGGTCCGCCTCGCCGCGTGGACCACGGCGGCCGATCCGCAGCGCATCGTGCTTCCGGGCCCCGCCGCACCCGTGAAGGCCGTCGGATACACCGGCGCCGCCCTGCCCGATCTCGTGCCGGATGCCGCCGGGCTCGTCGTTCCGCTCACGCGCGATCCGGTCTACCTGGTCCCGTCCGCCGGCGACGCCGCGAAGATCGAGTCCGCGACGTTCCGGCAGGACTGGTCCGACGGGCGCATCGTGGCCGTCACCCAGGCCCCGGGTCCGGATGGCGCGTTGCTTGTGACGGTGGAGAAGGCCTTCGGTCCGCGCCTCCGCGGACGGCTCACGCTGGCCGCCGACGGTCGCGACGCGGGCTCGATGCCGCTGGACGTCGAGGCCGGCGCCGCGCGCGCGACGCTCACCGTGAAGACCACGGCCCCCGCGGGGTCGTCGGTCGCCGTCCGCATCGAACGGGAGGACGGCCTCGCGGTCTTCCACTCGAAGCCGCGGCGGCTCGCATCGGTCACCGGTTTCGAGACGCGCACCGCCGACTTCTCGATCCACGCCAACACCGACGGCAAAGGCGCCACCGCCTCGACGCAGACGCTGTCGGCGGTCGCCGCGCCCGCCGGCCTGCCGGTCGGTCCCGGCGAAGCGCTTCACCTCGACGCCTCGGTCGACGCCGGCTACCTCTATCTCTGCCTCGTCCACCGCGACGGCACGCAGACCGGCATCACCGGGCGCCCCACCGCGCTCGGCGTGTGGGTCCATGCGCAGGGCGATCCCGCGACGCTGTCGTGCCGGATCCAGGACGCGAGCGGCGAGACCTTCCAGTCCGCCCACGCGCGGCTGGAGAACGGCTGGCAGTACGTCGAGTTGTCCCTCGCCGGACAGAACGACAGCCACTGGGGCGGCAACGACAACGGGGTGGCCGACCTGCCCGTGAAGTGGCAGGCATTGCTGCTGATCGACCGCGATCACAAGCGGCCCTATCGCGGCACCCTGCATTTCGCCCGCCCGGCCCTCATCCACGAGCCGTAGGGCGGAGGTTCCAAGGTTCGGAGGTTCGCGGGTCTGCCGCTTCCAAGCCTTGGAGGGCCGAGCTATGCGAGGCCGCGGGGCGATCACGGATCCACCGTTCGGGCTCGCGGTAGCTCGCCCCTCCAGGACCTGGTTCCATACTCTCTGCCACTGACGTCCATCCCCATTCGTTTGTCATCCTCCGCGCCC
>VGWF01000105.1 GCA_016873715.1 Lentisphaerota bacterium
CGGCCAGCGCGGCGAGTCCGGCGGCTGGGGCGGCATCCCTCACGGTGGTCCGAGCGTTCGAGCGGCGGACATGGCGGTCGTCAACTCGCCGAGGCTCATCACCGTGGGCGACGCCGTGCCGGCCTCGATGGCGGCGATGGCCTTCTCCAGGAGCTTCACCTGTTCGTCGTTGGAGCCTTTCCGCCCTGTCGTGAGAAGCTGCTGCCGCATGTCCCGCAACGGAGGGAGGACCGCCCGGGCGTGGACGCCGTAGCGCCCGAGGTATTCGAGGCACTTCGGCAGGCGATTCCCCGCGCCCCACCGGTCCAGCTCGATCACCGCCACGCAGAGCGGCATTTTCTCGCGGATGTGCAGCCGGGACATCAGGTCCAGCCCCGCCAGCCGGATACCGTCGGCGAACATCTCGTTGCTGGGCGCCAGGGGGGCGATCGCCTTGACGATGGCCGGCAGCATCTCCGCCAGATCCCGGTCGGTCAACTTGCCGTACACGCGGGCCAGCGAGCCGCGGGCGACGCTGTCCTCGTTCTCCAGCAGGGACCGCATGGCGGGGTACAGGAGGTCGCGGTCAACGCCGTCGAGGGATTCCTTGAGAATGCTGTCGGGCTCGCGGGAACCCGGGTAGGCCGCGAACAACGCCGTGGCGGCGGCCCGCTGCGCCATGCGCCGCGGGTCGGCCGGATTGGCGCGAACGGACATCCGCAGCAGGTCGCTCACGCTGGCCTTGCGCGCCTCGGGTCCCAGGGCCGGAAGCGCCGTGCACGCCAGGCTCTGCATCCACGGGTCCGGATCCTCCAGCAGCTTGCGCAGCGGCGCCGCCGCCGCATCGGCCCGCGGTCCGAGGCAGCCCAGCGCCTCGGTCGCCCCGTAGCGCGCGTTGCGGTCGGGAGCGGCCAGCATCCGGAGCAGCGCGGGCACGAAGTCCCCTTCGCGCCGGCCCAGCGCCTGGGCCGACCGCTTGCGCACGGCGGGCGACCAGCTCGACAACCCGGCGAGCAACCGGTCGGTGGTCCGTCCGTCGTAGGCGTTCTTCGCGGTCGCGGAGCTGTAGTCGCGCCCGGCGGCGATGACCTCGTCCGCCTCGGCGCGCGTGAGCGCAGGAACCGAGAACGGTTTCCTGCCGGTCAGAAAGAGGCTCCGCTGCGACACCGCGAACGCCAGCAGGTAGGAGCCGGTGCAATCCCAGTTCTTGTACTTGCCGTGCTCCTCCTCGCCGACGGGCGAACCGGGATACCCCACGCTGCCGTCCCATCCGCGCGCAAGGTCGTAGTACCACGACTGCTCCCTGAAGTAGGCGCCCGCCGCCACCGGGCCGCACCGCAGCACGCCCGGCAGGGCCCAGAGCATGTTGAAGTAGTTCCCGGTGTGCCCGCGTTCGCGCTCGGCGTAGGCGGCGCAGGACATCCTGGCGAAGAACCCGGCCGCCTCCCGGTCTCCGAGGAGATCGAAGAGCACCGCGGCGCTCGAGCACTTGCCGTTGTCCTCGTGGCCCGGCCAGGGCTGATGGTCGCCGTAGGGAATCGCACCCTTGTTCACGAACCACCGCAGGAAACCGGCGGCCTTGTCGATGGCCCGGTCCAGCACCGGGTCCTTCACGCCGGCCTCGCGAGCGAGCGCCATCCCGACGGCGAGGCTGAGGCCCGGCTGGTTCATGCAGCCGTAGCCGTTGAGGTTGCCGGTCGGCAGGGCGAACTTGTGCCCCCACGTGCCGACGGCGCTCTGGCCCCGGGCCGACTCCAGCGCGATCCGCCGCATGCCGTCGACCACGGAGCGGTCGCCGGTGGCCATGACATACTCGGCCAGGAAGATGTTCGCGTAGCCGTAATGCCATGTCGCCATCGAGTCGGCGCTGAACTCCGCCGCCTTCCGGGCGTAGTCGGCCAGCAGCGGGCGGTACTCCGGCCGGCCGCTCGCCAGCAGGGCCAGCGCGTTCAGATCGTTCGGAATGGACACCCCGGTCAGCCCCTTCGTCGCGATGGCCGCGCAGGCGCGGTCGAACACCCGCTTCGACTTGGGACAGTCGAATGGCGCGGTGTCGCTGTACGTGCCCAGGACGTCGAGCTTGAGCTGCACGACGTCGGTCTTGCCCGACCGCCAGCGGACGAGGCGGAGCATGCCCGCGCCTTTCTCCTCCTCCGCCGCCGTGACGGCACGGCCGAATTGGATACGCGCGTCGCCGCTGAACGGCTGGCCGCCGACGCCGAGAATGACGTCGCCGGGGCTCAGGATGCCGTCCGCCGGTGACCCCCCGGCCACCGCGGTCACGAGGATCTGCCGCGCCTCGGCCGTCTGGCCCTTCGAGCCGTAGATCCATCCGCGCGCACCCGTCGGCCCGAGGTTCCAGTCGTGCGAGGCGTCCGGCTGGCCGCCCTGCGTGAAGTCGGGAACGGGGGCCGGGCCGGCGGGGCGGGCCGCCGGAACCGTCGCCGTCCACGCCAGCCCCAGCAGACACAACACGCCAACCGCACTCGATGTCCTTTGCATTCCTGTCTTGGCTCCTTTCCCGCAGCCGGTTTCGGCCTCGAGCCGATCCCGGCGAACACCCCGCCGCCCGTCTTCCCGAACCGACCCTGCCTGTCCGGACCGATGCCGGCAAGGCGGACTGCGTTCCGCCCGCTCGCGGCGGTCGTGGCCCCGGACCTACCGGATTCCATGTTCAAGCTGGTCGAAGATCGCCTTGTCCGACGCAACTTGATTCTGGCGACGTTCCGGCAACGGCCAGAACCGGTTGAACTCCGAACCTGCGCGGGCCTGCTCCATGATGGTCGCGATCCTCGCCACGATGTCCGGACGGTCCGTCGCCATGTTATGGGTCTCTCCGATGTCGGAGTCGAGGTCATAAAGCTCGATCGGCTCTCCCGTCCCCCCGAACCGGATGCCCTTCCACGAACCCAGGCGGACCGCCTGCTGTTTCCCCATGTGGTATTCCCAGTACAGGTACTCGCGCGCCTGCTGCCGCTCCGGCTGTCCGAGCAGGGCGGGCACCAGCGAGATCCCGTCGGTGTGCGCGGGCCGCGCAACCCCGGCCAGTTCCGCCAGGGTGGCCATGAGATCCCACCCCGCGGCGGGAAGGCGGCTGGTTCGGGCGGGCGGGATCCGGCCGGGCCAGCGGGCGATCATGGGCACGCGGATGCCGCCCTCGTAGAGGAAGCGCTTCTTGCCTTTCAGCGGACCCGTCGCCCCGAACCGTCGGGTGTACTTGTAGTAGCTGTTCTCGTCTCCGTTGTCGCTGGTGAACAGGATGACCGTCTTCTCGTCAAGGCCCTGGTCCTTCAGCTCCCGGATCATGCGCCCGACGTGGGAATCGAGACGCGTGATCGCCGCCGCATAGAGCTTCTCCAGGTGCGTCCACTCCCGGTCGGCGTACGGCCCGACGTCGGGCACCTGGATCTCGTCGCCATCCCGGGGGGAGCGGCCGTGTGGAACCTGCGTCGGGAAGTAGATGAAGAAGGGGTTCGCCTTGTTTCGCCGGATGAAATCCAGGATTTCCCCGACGAACAGATCCTGCGAGTACACCCCCCGGGTTCCGACCATCCCCGGCCGGCGGACGTCGTCGGGCCGGTTCTCCTCGAAGGTGATCTTCCCGTCGTTCTTCCACAACTCGAGGGGATAGTACTGGAAGGCGTCGCCCGTGCCCCTGAATCCGAACCAGTAGTCCCATCCATGCCGGGTCATCGTCCCCGCCGGAAGCGGGATTCCGGCTTCCAGTTTCCCGAACTGGGCGGTCGCGTAGCCGGCTTGCTTCATGACCTGGCCGAGGGTCGTACGCCGCGGGGGCCACAACTCGACGGGGTACGCCTCCATGTAGCCTGCGAAGCCCGGGAGATGAGGCAGGAAGTTGTCGCGGATCGGGGCGTGACCGGGATGCATCCCCATCAGCATGCCGACGCGGGAGGGCACGCAGACGGTATTGGCCGCGTAGAAGTCCGTGAAGCGCATGCCGTCCGCGGCCATCCTGTCGATCTCGGGCGTGAGGATGAGGCGCTGGCCGTAACAGCCCAGGGCGCCGTAGCCCAGATCGTCGGCCATGATGAGGATGACATTGGGCCTGGGCGGCGCGGCATCGGCGGCACGGGCGCCCGGTCCCGGAGCGCAGAGGAGAAGGCTCAGGGCCGCAGCGGGGACCGAGGGGCGTCTCATGGGACGGTGATTCATGGATGGCTGTTGGAACGCCCGGGCCGGCTGCGGCCGGATGCCTTGGCCCGATCGAGGAGCGCCTTCAGTTCCCTCACGATCTCGGGGCGCTCATGGTACAGGTTCCTCGTCTCGCCGGGGTCGGTTTCCACGTTGTAGAGCTGCCCCGGAGCGCCCGGCGCGGTGTCGGGAAGGATGAACGGCCTCAGTCCGGGGTTCTTCTCGTAGTTGTTTCCGCCGGAACCGGCGTGGTCGAGGTACTTCCACGGGCCGCGTCGGATGGAGAGATAGCGCGCCCCCGCAAACGACTGCTGAAGCAGATAGGGGCGGATGGGACCGCGGTCCTGTCCGAGCAGCGCCGGGAGCATGGTGAAGCTGTCCTCGGCCGAGTCGTCGGGCAGGTCCGCGCCGACGATGCCGGCGACGGTGGCCATCACGTCCGTCAGGCTGGCCGGCTGCGCACTCGTTGTGCCGGGCTTCACCCGGCCGGGCCAGCGGACGAGGAGCGGCACGCGATGGCCGCCCTCCCAGCCGTCGCGCTTCATGCCGCGCCACGGCCGTGCGCCGTCGTGGTCGTGGTCGGCGCGCATGCGGATGACGCTGGTGGTCTCGGGGCCGTTGTCGCTCGTGAAGATCACCAGCGTGTCGCCGGCCACGCCCAGCTTCCCGAGTGTGGCCAGCAGTTCGCCGACGACGAAATCGAGTTCATGGATGAAATCGCCGTGGGGCCCCGCGCGGGTCTTCCCCTGGAACGAGCCGGCGGCGAAGCTGGGCAGATGCACGGCCTGCGTGGCGTGGTAGAGAAAGAAGGGCTTGCCCGGCGTGTTGCGCACGTGCGACTCGAGGAACTCGCGGCTCTTCCCCAGGAAGACGAGGTCGATCTCCTCCATCGGGAAATTGGTGGCGATGAGACCGGCCCGGCAGTCGTCGGCATAGGGATGCCTCGGGAGCCGCGACCTGTCGATCGGGCCCGCGGGCGGAACCGGCACGCGGTCGCCCTCGATGAATGCGTAGAGCCAGTCCGTGCCGGGACAGCACGCCGTGCCGAAGAAGCGGTCGAAGCCGTGGTCCAGCGGCCCCCCTTCGATGCGGCGGGAGAAGTCCACGCGCCGGACCGCTTCGACGCCGTTGTCGGGAACCGGCCGGCCGTCCCGATCGCGGAACGTGAGGCCGACGTGCCACTTGCCGACGCACGCCGTGGCGTAGCCGTTGGCGCGGAGCATCGCGGGCAACGTGAGCCGCCCGGGCTCGATGAGCGACGGGCCTCCCACGCCCGTGAAGACCGTGCCGCCGCGCGGGACACGGAAGGCCATCTGTCCGGTCATCAGGCTGTAGCGTGTCGGCGTGCAAACGGTGGCCGGGCTGTGGGCATCGGTGAAGCGCATCCCCTCGCGCGCGAGCCGGTCGATGTTCGGCGTGGGGACCCGGGCCCGGTCGTTGTAGCAGCCCACGTCGCCGTAGCCGAGGTCGTCGGCGAGAATGAGGAGGATGTTCGGCCGGTCGGCGGCGAGGACCTCGGCGGCCGGGAACCGCGGGACGGCGAACCCGAGCAGGAGGATTCCGAGGAGCCTGCCGGCGGGCCGGTTCGCAAGGCGGGGTGTGCTCATCGTTGCAGCTCGCAGGAAGCCGGAACCGGGAACTTCAACGACACCGGGCCCAACAGCCCCGACGGCAACAGCGGCGCGTTCCCGCCGAACTTGCGGGTCAGGTTGGTTCGCGTGATCCGGGCTTCCGGCGCGGCCCGCGCGTCGCCGGCGAGGCGGTTGTTCCAGGTGTTGACCACGGTGATCTCGAGCTGGTTCCGGCCGGATTGCACGAGGCGGGCGATGTCGACTCGGCGCGGTTCCTTCCAGAGCACGCCGGCTTCGCGTCCGTTCACCCGGACCACGGCCACCTCCTTCACGGCGCCGAGATCGAGCACGACGGGGGTCCGCCCCCCGCTGGCCGTGTCGGGCAGCGTGAACGCGACACGGTAGGTCGCGTGGCCGGAGAAGTGGCGCACGCCGGGATCGGACGATGCGGTCCAGTCGGCGAGCGCCGGCATGGCGACCTCGTTCGGCGCACCCCGGCCTTCCTCGAACGTGACGCGCCAAGGGCCCTCGATGGCTTGGTCGGCGGGAACCGCCTCGACGACCATCTTCCCCGTCAGGCCCGCGGCGGTCTGCACCCGGTAGACGCCGGGCTGCCAGACCCTCGCCTGAACGCCGCCGGCGGTCATCGCAGGCACTTCGATCTCCGGGCGGTCCCCGGCCGGGGCGCCGGCGTCGGATGCGGCGGTCCGATCGATGCGGACGAGATGGTCCCGGCCCGCGTCCTTGGCGAAGACGACGAAGACCGACGAGGCCGGAGCCAGGTCCAGCGTCACGCGCGTGAAGCCGCCGTCCACCGTGTACGCGTGGCACGGGGTCACCGCGCCATCCCCGGCATGCCACAGGCTCGGGCTCCGTCCCGCGCCGACGCGGAACCGGCAGCGGACCACCTCGCGGTTGGTGCTGCTGTTGGATACGAAGTAGATCTCCTCGTCGCCGGTGGTGCGATGGATATGGTCGATGTGCCGGTCCGCGAGGACGACGTTCTCAGCCACGAAATCCGCCGCGACTTCCATGCCGGCGAGAACGTCGGCCAGCGGGATGTTCCAGACGACCCTGCCTTTCCCGAAGGCATGACTTCGCACGCGGTCCCCATCGCAGTCGCCCCAGATCCGCGCGGCCAGTTCCCGGACCTGGCGATCGCAGTCGGGGAACCCCCGCAGGCTGTTGGATCGCGCCGGCCGCGGGCCGGCCACGGTGGCGCCCGCTTCGACGAGTTCCCCGATCCGGCGCAGGACTTCCGGGGAGATCGCCGTGCGATCGGGCAGCACCAGGAGACGGTAGCTCACGACGTCCCCGATGGGTTCGCCGGGCTTCGCGGGGCAGGGTGGCAGCACGAGCCGGCCCTCGCGGACCTGCATGCGCGTGAGGATCGCCTCCTCGTTGATGTAGTCGTAATCGTAGCCGGGTCCGAGGGAGTCCAGGTTGACCGGCTTGGGCCGCCCGCAATGCGCGCAGAAGTTCGTGCCCCATTGCGACGTGATGGTCGGTGCGATGCGCCGCGCCGGCACGAGGTTGGGCGCCTCGTCGCCGTAGTAGGCGCAGACGTCGGCGACCGGGAGCCCCTGCTGCAGCATGTGGCAGCACCGCGCCATGTCCGCGAGCATCGGTCCGGCCTGATCCCACCACGTGGCGTTGACGTTGAAGTGCTCGCCGGCATGGTAGGCGAACCCGGGCAGCCCCGCCTCGGGCGGGTTGTGGGCGAAGGTGTGAAACGTGACCTGGTTCAGGCCGGCGCAGAGCGCGATGTCGAGCAGCCGCTTGTAGGCGGCCGGTCCGTCCTGCCAGTTCTGCCAGCCGGTGAACGACTCGGCGTTGACCAGCGTCTTGCCGTAGATGTGCGCCGCGCTCGCGGCTTCCTTGGTCACCCAGTTCTTGCGGTGGTTCCAGAACTCGCCCATCGGGATGTCCGTGGCCCCGAGCGCCTTGAGCGGATCGACCCGGGCGTAGCCGCCGTGGCCGGCCTCGGCAAGCAGTTGCAGGCCGCGCCGGTTGAGGATCTCGCGTTCCCGGGCGAAGTGGTTCTCGATGATGAGATCGCTCACGGTCTTCCGGTAGTCGTGCAGGAACCGCTCGCTCGTCTCACGGCCGCCCACCGTCCAGCCGGCCAGCACGGGCAACCAGGGGACGGGATCGTAGCCGGTGTGCGCGACGAACGCCTCGATGAAGCCGGGGGTCCAATCGACGGCGGGACGGACCTCGTAACTGTCGAGCATCAGGCACTTCAGCGGTCCGAATCCCTTGCGGCCTTCGGACAACGCGTCGAGGATGTGGGCGAGGTGAGCGTCGGCGGCCTGGCGGCTCAGGTGATCGATGACCAGGCCCCTCGAGTTGGGACTCGGGCAGTTGAGGAACTCCCCGGTGTCATCGCACACGAAGCGCAGGATCCGCCACGCGCCTGAGGGAACCGACCACGCCAGGCGGCCGTCCGCGTCGAGATGGGCATCCAGCCGGAGGGCGCGTCCGGAGCCTGCGAGCGCCCTGCCCGCGTCGTCCGGCACGGCGAGAACCGCGATCTCCTGGTACGGCTTGGAGACCTTGTCCGGCAGCGGAAGGGCATCGGAGAACTCCGCCGGCCCGCGAACCGTGATCTCGCTCCAGCGAAGAGCCTTGCTCCCGTCGCGCGGCGTGATCCACGTCCCGCCGGCATTCCAGCTGCTCGAGGCGAAGAGGCCGAGTTCAAGACCGAGGCGCTCCGCCTCATCCATGGCATGATGAATCGACCGGACCGATTCGGGCCCGAGGAATGGCGGGCCGGCGGGAATGACCCTGTCCGGGTCGGCGATGCTGCCCACGTCCCAGATGATGGCACCGCGCATGCCCTTCGCCTTCATCTGCTCGAGCTCGCGGGTGATCTGCTTGTGATCGACATGACCGTTCAGCCAGCTCCACAGGCAGGAGGGCCGCGCCCGGAGCGGCGGGTTGCGGAACTCCTCCTGCGACAGGGCGGCCGATGCCGCTCCGGGGAAGGTGAGTGCCATGCACGCGATCAGCATGCCCGTGAAGGGGAGTCCCCCGGTTGTGCGGGAGTTCGTCATCGAGCGGCCGCCCCGCTGATCCTGACAGGAAACCGCTTCTCGGGCGGCAGGGGCACCCTGTTTCGCCCCGCGGGCTTCGGAGGGCATGCGCCCGTCGGGACCGGCCAGACGCAGCGTTCTCATGGCGGTGAAGCTGCCAGAGCGCTGAAGGGAAGGCAAGAACGCGACGCGAAGGCGCGTTGGCGGGATCGAAGCGCGAGGAGAGACAGCCCGGCCCCGCCGCGGGGGCTCCACCGTTCGCGTACGCCACGCCCCGCTCGTCGTCGTGGCACCGTCTTCGCCCTTCGGGCTACGCCGCGACAAGGTGGTCGTTCGAGGCTTGCCACGCCGTAGCGGGGCTGGTGGCGCTCCCTGCAGCCGACGAGGAACGCGTCGAAATGCCGGGACATCGCAACGCTCACGCGCAGATGACCGTGCTCGATGGCGATGCGCTCACCGCCTTCGGTCCGCCGATGATTCAGCGCGCCGGAGAAACCCTCCGAGTTGGTCAAATCAGCCGCGATTAACCAACCGGCGGCCGGGAGCAAGAAGGGGGCGATGAGGCGGCTCGCGGGCGTGATGCCTCAGGGGGCTGAAAACCCGTTCTTGAGCAGCGTCTCCATGGGCGGGGCCGCGCCTCCGCCGCTGTCCTCGAAACCTGACTCGGACTTGCCGCCGTGGAAACGAACGCGTGCGCCGACTCCGGTGCCCAGGGTGAGTCCGGTGATCTTGAGCTGCTCGATCTTGTCTTCGGCGCGCACCGCGAGTTTCGTTTCATAAACGGCGCAGTCTTTGATGACGACATGCGCGCCGCCGCGCTTTCCGGGGCCTCGCACGCGGAAGGCGACCTCGTTGTCTGAGAAGACGCAGTGGATGATCTCGGCATCGACCCTCTCCTTCAGGTTCAGCGCGGCGATGGTGCTGATCTGCGAGGGCTGGTTCCAGCCGTGCATGTGGCAGTTGCGGACCATGAGCCGGCAGCGCTCGCCATCGGGCTTTGTCTTGGAGTCGAAGGCGTTCTCGCCGGGTCTCTCTCCTGCTTTGAATCCGAGCGCATCGGCGGGCAGCGGTCCGGTCCAGAGATCGCAGTCCTCGATCACCACGCGACCCTGTGAGGCGCGATCAGGATCAAACTGGACGCAATCGCCCGAGGTGTGGGAGATGTCGCAGTTGCGGATCGTGACATCGCCCCACCGTCCGGTGACGCCGTGCGCGTCCTCCTGCCTGGCAAAGGTGCCGTTCAGCAGGTGATGGATGCGGCAGTTTTCGATGACGACCTTGGTGCCGAACACGCCGATGGCATTGCCCGTGGCGTTGCAGATCTCGCAATGGCGAATGGTGACGTTGTCCGCGGTCACCTTCACGATATTGCCTCCCGCACCGTTGGCATCCACAAGGTAGTTTTCATAGACGCCAGGCTCGGTGATCTCGAGCCGGGAGACCTTCTTGGGATTCGCGAGCGTGCCCACCGTGCCGTGGGTGCCCACGGCTTTGGGCGTGTCCGCGGCGTGCAGAGCTGTGAGAAAGGTGAGTCCGAGGAGCAAGGCGGGGAGTTTCATGGGGCGTGGTGGAGTGGTGGAGTGATGGAGCGGTGGATTGGTGGAGTTCAGCATCAGATCCTCACGAAGAACTTGTTTCGATACATCCAATACACCACCAGCCAGAAGGTGAAGCCGATCGCGGAGCAGCGCAGCACGGATTCCGGCTCCGGTCCCGCGATGAGAAAGACATCCTTCCCGAGGTAGCGCTGCCACAAGCCGCCGACCCACGGCTTGAGGAGCTGCGACATCATGTAGAGAGCGAGGGAATTGGCCCCGGCGACCATCAGCGGAAAGGTCCAGCGCTTCCATCCGCGCATGTCCACGATGTAATGGAACGCGGCGAGCATCAGCACGCACATGCCGGTGCAGACGAGGCCGAAACTGGGCGTCCAGATGCGCTTCACCAGCGGGCACAGGCCGCTGTGGCCGATGATTTCGCCGACGAGCACGAGCGCGGCGCCCGCGATGAGCATGACACGCAGCTTGCGTGAGGCGTCGGCGTCCTTTGCCCGCACCCAGTCCGCGCACGCGATGCCGCCGATCATGGTGAAGAGCGACGGCAGGAAATTGAGCGTCTGATAACCGCCCTCGTTCGCGACAAAGGGCGCGTTTTGCGGGAACAGACCCAGGAACCACACATCGAAGGCATGGGCGACATTCGAGCACTTCCACCATGCTTGCGACATGCCGGCATGATGGGCCGCGGCCCACTCGGGCGTGACACCGGGGCCGAGCTGCGATGAACCGCCGTGCAGCACAAAAAGCAGCCACGTCACGACGAGTGAGCCAGACGCCACGATGGCCTGCACGCGAAAACCACGCCCGACAACCAGCGCGGCGAGCGGATAGCACAGGCCGATCTGCGCCAGCGTGTTCGTCAGCGTCCAGGCGTCCTTCGGCCTGCTGTGCGAGGCCAGGAAGATCCCAAGCAGGATGAGCACGCCCGAGCGAATCAGAGTGTGACGCACGATCCGGCCGCGCGTGTGGCCTTCGCGCTCGCGCCTGGCCTGGGAAAAGGGCATCGCCATGCCCACCATGAAGATGAACGCCGGCATGATGAGATCCCAGAAGCCCCAGCCCGCCCACGGACCATGATCCAACTGCGCATGAAGAAACCGCCACCAGCCCGACTCGGGATGCGCCTGCATCTTCAGGTCGCAGAACTTTGCCAGCCCAAACCCGCCCCAGCTCAGGCAGATCATGATGAAGCCGCGATAGGCATCCAGCGAGAGCAGACGGGCTGAGTTGGCTTCGGCAGCGGTGCTTGGAGTGGTGGTCATGGTCGTATCAAACAGGCGTGGCGAGCAGCGCCGTGACTCCTTCCGGCAGATCGAAGGCAGCGTGCGTGATTCCTCCTTCCACCATGCCTGATAAGAAATCGTCTTCCGGCCGGTACTGGCACGCTTCTTCGCCCTGCGGGCTTCGAGGGCATGCGCCCGTCGGGACCGGCCTGAAGGGGCGTTCGCATGGGGGCGAAGCTGCCAGAGCGCTGAAGGGAAGGCAAGAACGCGGCGCGAAGGCGCGTTGGCGGGATCGAAGCGTGAGGGAGAGAAAGACCGATCCCGCCGCGGGGGCTCCGCCGTTCGCGTACGCCACGCCCCGTTCGTCGTCGTGGCACCGCCTTCGCCCTACGGGCTACGCCGCGACAAGGTGGTCGTTCGAGGCTTGCCACGCCGTGGCGTCCACGCGGAGGCGGGTCGCCGCAGTCGAGGAACTTGCTCACGACCTCCGGGATCAATCCAGTTTCTCGCGCGCGTACTTCAAGCTTTGCTCAACGTTGCGGCGCTCCAGCGCAAGCCGTTGGGCAGGGGCCCGTTTGGAGACCTGGACCTGTTTGGCGGAACCTCTTTCCTTCGCCAGCTTGAGCGCGGCGTCCATGTCGCTGCGCGGACGGCCCGGGAACGTGGCCCAGTACTGCTCGGTCCGCACGGCCACCTTGATCGGATCACGGGTGATCGTTTCGAGGTTGAAGTTCACGTTAGGCTTCGCCTTCCGCAGAATGCCCACGATGGCCGGCAGATCGAGAAAGCCTTCGCCCAGCGCTTCGTCGGCAAGCCAGAAGCCGTCCTCCGATTCGCGGATGCTCTGGTCTTTGATGTGAACGGTCATGGCATACGGCGCAAAGGCACGCGCGGTCTCGAGCGGGTCCTCCAGCAACGCGAAGTTGTTGATCACGTCCACGCACAAGCCTACGTATTCGCTGCTGATTTGTTTGAGGACGTCCAGCTTCTCGGCGATCAGATGGTCTTTGTGGTTTTCCAATGCCAGGCGGAACTTGTGCCGCGCGGCGACCGGCTCGGCCAGCCGCAACGCTTTCAACCCTTGTTCGCAGGCGCGCTCGTAATCCGCCCGGGTCTTGAACTGCTCGTAACGCCGGCCCGGCAGCAGGGTCATCCGCGCGACCGTGGCGCCGGCTTCCTTGGCGGCGGCGACCTGCTTCTCGAAACGTTCCACGTCCGCCTCGTTCTGGGGAAACCCCAGGATGCTCTCCACGTGCAGGCGGTATAGTTCGGCCTTTTGGCGAAGCCGATTTGAATAGGCCGAATCCCTGACACCGAGCGGCACCTGCATCCCGCCCGCGCCGAGGCGATGGCATTCTTCGAGGAAGTTCAACGGATCGTTCAAGGCCGGCAACGACTTGTTGGTCCTGGCGGCGCTGTGATGGACGTTGAACACGTAGGTCACCAGCCCCATCTTGGAACGCGGGGCGGGTGCCTGGCCTCGCACCGAAAGGCCGGCGCCGGCGGCGAACGTGGCCGCAACCAGCTTGGCCGTGAATTCTCGACGGGGGATGGAGTGGGTCATGGATTTCACATGGCGGGCAGTTCAAAGCCGGGGCGGCGGGGGCGGTCTCGAAGCGCATCAGCTTCGGCATCGCCCGCGAAGGCTTCCGTTTCGGGATTCCAGCGCAACGGACGGCCCAATTCGCGGGCGATGTTGGCGAGGTGACAGATGGTGGCTGAGCGGTGACCGGCTTCCACGGGCGCGTTGGGTTCCTTGCGGGTCTTGATGCATTCGATCCAGTTCTTCACGTGCGGGCCGGCGACGTGGCCGGGGCCGTTCCAAATCCGGGCAGCCTCGGGACCGGGTCCATCGCGAACCAAGTCGGGCGGATCCACTTTGAACTGGTTCCGGGGCATGATCAGCTGGCCGCGCTCGCCGTGAAACACCCATCCCCTGGCTTCCGGGGTGAAGCGCAGTTCCACGCCATCGGCGTAGCGCATGGTCACCGGACGAGACCTCGGCTCCACGGGCTTGCCGCCCGTGTCCGGACGGATTTCCACCGGGCCGGTGTGATCCATGCCCAACGCCAGTTGCACCATGTCGGCGGAATGCGCACCCCAATTGGTCATCAGATGGCCGGAGTAGTTCCGCCACACGTCCCAGCCCCGCCACAACACGCCGTCCACCTTGAAAACGTCCTTTTCCCAAAGCCGGCGGTTGTAGGGCAGCAACGGCGTCGAGCCGCAGAACAAATCCCAAGCGAGGCCCTTGGACACTGCTTCCTCGGGCAGCGCCGCCATGGGCATCGGCCCGGGATGGTTCGGCAGGTCCACGCGTGAGATCCTCCCCAAACCGCCGCGCCGGATGAAATCGCAGGAGAACCGGTTCATCTCCATCGAACGCTGCTGGCTGCCCACCTGGAGAATTCGTTTGGTTTTGCCCACGGCGTTGACCAGCGCGCGGCCCTCGGCAATGGTCAAAGTCAGGGCCTTTTCCAAATACACGTCCAATCCCGCCTGGCACGCGAGCATGGCGGGCAGGACGTGCTGATGATCCGGCGTGGCGATGATGACGGCGTCGAAGGCCTTGGGCCGGTCGAGCAGTTTGCGGTAGTCCTGAACGGTGGCGCAATGCGGGGCGTCCCGTTCGCAGAATCGTCGCAGCAGGTTGGCAAACTCGCCGGGCGGACGCAGCGTTTCGCGCATCCGGTCTTCGTGGCAATCACATATCGCCACCACCCGCGCCGACTCGGGCAGGTCGCGGATGAGGTACTTGCCACGGCTGCCCATGCCGATGATGGCCAGGCGCACCGTGTCGGAGGGTTCCGCTTTGCCGCTCCGCACCGCCGCCCGAAGCGAAGGTGCAAGGACGCCGCCGGCCGCAGCCACGACACCGTGTCGAAGGAAACCGCGACGCGAGACATGGAAGAAGGCACTCATGTCAGGCCTGCCCCACGCGCAACGCTTTCAATTCCTTGTCCCATGGCGCGCGATACGGCCGCACCAGCATGGCGTTGGCTTCCTTGTCGCCGACGACTTGTTCCTTGTCTGCATCCCAGACCAGCTTGCGCCCGCCCAGCCGCAGGGAGATGTTGGACAAGTGACAGGCGGTGGCGATCTGATGGCCGCTTTCCAGGTCGGAGAGCGGTTGCTGCCGCGATTTGACGCAGTCGAGGAAATTCCGCCCGTGCCGGGCGTAGTCCTTGATGGCATCGCCGCTATCGTCGCTGACCGACTCGGTCCAGGAATCGCCCTTGGTTTCCGGTTCCAATTGCGGACCGCCCACGGGGTGGCCCTTCACGCCGAGAATGCCGGCGACCATGTTGTTCGGGTTCACCTTGGGATCGCCGTGCAGGTCGAATCCGGAGCGCGAGATGGGCAAGCAACCGTACGTGCCGTAGAGGGTGAGGCCGCCCATGCCCAATCCGCCGCGGCCCGCCGTGGCTTCGCGGTATTGGCAGGTCACCGTGAATCCGGGGTATTCCATGATCACGTCCTGCGTGTCGGGCACTTCGCAGTTGTCCTCGAGGAACCAGCGTCCACCGTGACTGTAAACGGACTTGGGCGCCTTCACGCCGAGCATCCAATGGACGAGATCGAGCGAATGCTGGCCGAGGTTGGTCGCCTGTCCGCCGGAGTAGTCCCAGAACCAGCGAAAATGGTAGATGGACCGATTCGGATTGTACGGTCGCTTCGGCGCCGGGCCGAGGAACAGGTCGTAATCGAGGTCGGGCGGGGGCGCCTGGTCGGGCGGGTTGCCGAAGCCGGGCGAGACGTTGCGGGAGTTGTTGTTGGTGGCCGACACGATCCGGCCCAGCTTACCCTGCTGGATCAGTTCGTGCGCCTTTTGGAAGGGCGGACCAGACCGGTTCTGCGTGCCGATCTGGACGACGCGTTGGGTGCGGCGCGCCACGTCAAGCATCCAGCGGCCTTCGCGCACGAACAGCGTGGTGGGCTTCTCGACGTACACGTCCTTGCCGGCGGCGCACGCCATCATGGTCATGAGCGCGTGCCAGTGATCCGGCGTGGCCACATACACGGCGTCCACGTTCTTGTCCTCGAGGAGTTTTCGGAAATCGCCGTAGCGAGCCGGGCTGCCGCCGGCCATCTCCGCCGCCTGTTCGACGCGCCCTTTGTGCACGTCGCAGACGGCGGTGACCTGGACGTCCGGCTGCGACGTGAGTGCGGACATGTGAAAGCGGCCGATCAAGCCGAAGCCGATCAGGCCGACGTTGATGCGCTCGTTGGCACCGAGCACGCGGCTGGCCGAAAGAGCGGTAAGGCCGACGGCGGTGGTTTTCACGAAATCCCGGCGGTTGATGCCGGTTGAGTTGGTTGTGTTGTTCATTGTCGCCGGTTTCTGGATGTGCATTACGAGTTACTGGATGCCGTGTACTGGACTCAGGGTGCTGGATGCTGGGTTCTGGATACTGGAAACTGGATGTTGGATGCTGGGCGTCAGCCAACACGAGGGACCTTCCGTGCCAGCACGGTGTCTTGGGTTGCCTGATCTTCGCGCTTCGGCCGCGTGCCGAGCAGCGCCGCGTCGGCGGGCCTGATGCTCTTGAACGCGAAATGCAAGGCGGCCTCGATGGCTTCGGCGGATTGGCAATGCAGCCCGCTGCCCAGCACCTTGAAGGCGACGCACGGTTTCGGAAGCTGACGGATGACGCGGGTCATGGCTTCGCGATCCGCCGCCTCGAAGACCTCGCCGCAGCCCTGGGTTTCGAGGCCAAACACCGGATGGGAAATCGCTTCTCGGCCGGTAGGGGCAGCCTGCTTCGCCCTGCGGGCTTCGAGGGCGGGCGCGCCCGTCGGGACCGGCCTGACGCAGCGTTCTCATGGCGGCGAGGCTGCCAGAGCGCTGAAGGGAAGGCAAGAACGCGACGCGAAGGGGCTCCGGCAGTCGGGGCATTCCCCGGCCGGAAGCGTGCAGAGCCCCTGGCGCAATCGCACCGGATCACCGCGCTTGGGCCGGCGGCTGGAGTTCTTCCGGTCACGTCCCGGATTGCGCGTGGGGACATGCTTGAGGCTGACGCATACGAAGTCGAGCACCCGGCGCTTGAATTCGATCCAGTTCGAGTTCTGTTTCCGTTGTGAATCAGAAACGTATCCCGATCGAGATGGCTGCAAGCGTGACCGGAAGCACGGTCCGGCCGGCGCACGGCGTCGGGAAGCCGAGGAGAAGAAATGCCGATGGCTCACGGCCACGGAGGGGACAGCGGGACCTTGGAGGCGAGGGTGAGCGCCCTGGCCCCGTCGTTTCTCCTCGTGGTCGGGCTTGCATCCGGACGCCGGCGTACAGTAGACAAGCACCAGCGGCTCGAGCCACATGCACAACAGCCTGAGATTCCTGCTCCTGGGGGCATTCCTGGCCGTATGCCCGATCCTGCGGGCGTACGATATCCCGGGCTTCACGCCGGACCAGGTCATCTCCTACAAGCAGACCACGAACAGCACGGGCGGGGCGGTGACCCTGTACCTCCACGTGTTCACGCCTCCCGGCCACAAGCCGTCCCACCAGCGTCCCGCCATCGTGTTCTTCTTCGGCGGCGGCTGGGCCAGCGGTTCCCCGAGCCACTTTCACCCCCAGTGCGAGTACCTCGCCGCACGCGGCATGGTGGCGATCTCGGCGGAGTACCGGGTGAAGGACCTCCACGGCACCACGCCGCAGGAGTGCGTGAGGGACGGGAAGTCGGCGGTCCGCTACATCCGCCGGCAGGCCGCCGCGCTGGGCGTCGACCCCAACCGCATCGCCGCCGGCGGGGGCTCCGCGGGAGGCCACGTGGCCGCCGCGGCGGGCACGCTCGCCGCGTACGAGGAACCCGGGGAGGATCTCGGCGTCAGCTCGAGGCCGAATGCCCTGGTGCTGTACAACCCGGTGATCGACAACGGCCCCGGCGGCTACGGCTACGAAACGGTGCAGGCCTACTGGCAGACCATCTCGCCCATCCACAACATCACCAACACCGCCCCGCCGACGGTGTTCTTCCTCGGCACCGGCGACGCCTTGATACCCGTTGCCACGGCGGAGAACTACAAGACCCTGATGGAAGCCCAGGGACGGCGCTGCGACCTTCACCTCTACGAGGGCCAGCCTCACAGCTTCTTCAACTACGACGTGCCCGGAGACTCCGGCGGGCCCTTCTACGGCTACCGGGACACCCTGTTCAAGACCGACGAGTTCCTGGTCTCGCTCGGATACCTCGCCGCGCCCCGCGGCGCCCCGGCCCCGGTCGCGGGGTGGGGGACGGTCTCCGGCAACGCGGGCTTCGCCGGCGGCAGCGGGACGACCGCATCCCCCGTCACCACCGACGCCGACGGGGACGCCATCGCGGCCAACGTCAGCCCCGTCACCCTGGCGGACGGCCAATTCGTTCGCCTGACCGGAACCGTGACCTTCAATGCGCCTCTCGCCGGGGATGGCTTCCGCGTCGGCCTGTTCGACGGCGACAACCCGGTGGTCGCGGGGGACGGCACGGGCTTTT
>VGWF01000106.1 GCA_016873715.1 Lentisphaerota bacterium
GAAGCCGCAGTTGAAGAGCGGCGCGTTCACGGTCTTCTGGTAGAGTGGCGGCGGAGATCCAGCGCCATGGCCCATCGAATCCTGTCGTTCGACGGCGGCGGCATCCGCGGCCTTCTCACGGTCATCCTCCTGGAGCGCCTGGAGCGGGAGGTGCCGGGCTGGATCGACCGTGCCGACCTGCTGGCCGGAACGTCGACCGGCGCCCTCATCGCCCTGGGCCTCGCGCGGGGCATGAGCCCCACCGAGGTGCGCGGGCTCTATGAACGGCACGGCAGGGAGATCTTCCACGACACCTGGCTCGACAACATCCAGGACCTCGGGCGGCTGGCCGGCGCGGGGTACGACAACGTGCGTCTCAAGCGGGTCCTCAAGGCGCGTTTCGGCGACCTGCGCCTGAAGGACCTCCGGCGCCGCGTCCTGATCCCCGCGTTCGACCTCGACAACGAGGCGGCGAATCCGGCCCGGCGCGCGTGGGCCGCCAAGTTCTTCCACAACATTCCCGGCAGCGACAGCGACGGCGACCGGCTCGTGCGCGACATCGCGCTCTACACGACCGCCGCGCCCACCTACTTCCCCTCCGCCGACGGCTACATCGACGGCGGGGTCGTGGCGAACAACCCGTCGCTCGCGGCGCTCGCGCAGACGCAGGACGACCGGGCCGACGGCCCCGTCCCGCCGCTCCGGCAGGTGCGGATGCTGTCGCTCGGCACCGGGCGGCCGCTGATGCGGATCGAGGGCCGCCGCCTCGACTGGGGCCTCGGCCAGTGGGCGAAGCCGCTGCTGGGCATCCTGACCGAGGGCGGGATGGGCGTCGTGGACTACCAGTGCCGCCAGTTCCTCGGCCGCCGCTACCACCGCCTCTCCCCGGCCTTCGCGCCGGACGACCTCATCCCGATGGACGCGGTCAACCGCATGGACGACCTCGTCCGCATCGCCGGGTCGATCGACCTCGCCCCGACCCTCGCATGGCTGCGGACGGTGTGGATGAAGCGCTGATGCGCCTCGCCTATTGTTGTTGCGCGGCCGGCGCCGACCGGACAGAGTGTCCGCCCTGGAGTCATCACCCATGAGCATCGGCATCATCGGCGGAACGGGCCTCTACGAACTGCCCGGCCTGGAGCGCCTCGGCGAGGTGCGGATGGAGACGCCCTTCGGCGCGCCGTCCGACGCCTTCATCCACGGGCGCCTGGCCGGCCACGACGTCCATTTCCTCGCGCGTCACGGGCGGGCCCACCACCTCCTGCCCTCGGAGCTCAACCACCGTGCGAACATCTGGGCCTTCAAGGCGCTCGGCGTCGATGCGCTCCTGGCCGTCTCCGCGGTGGGAAGCCTGCAGTCGGCCCTCGCCCCGCGCGACATCATCGTGCCGGACCAGTTCTTCGACCGGACGAAGGCCTCGGAACGCCACACGTTCTTCGGCCGCGGCGCGGTCGCCCACATCGCCTTCGCCGAACCGGTCTGCCCGGCGCTGCGGGCGGTTCTCGCCGCCGCCGCGCGCGAGACCGCCGCCGCCGAACGCCCGGCCGCCCGCCGCGTGCAGGACGGCGGAACCTACGTGAACATGGAGGGGCCGGCGTTCTCGACGCGCGCGGAGTCCGAGTTCCACCACAAGCTGGGGTTCGACGCGATCGGGATGACGGCGCTGGCCGAGGCGAAACTGGCCCGCGAGGCGGAGATCTGCTACGCCACGCTCGCGCTCGTGACGGACTACGACGCCTGGAACCGCGAGCACGCGGCGGTGACGATCGAGCAGATCGTCGGCCATCTCCACGCCAACACGTCGTTCGCGCGCGAGGCGGTGGCCCGAGCGATCGGAGCGGTCGATCCCGCCCGAACCTGCGGCTGCCGCGACGCGCTCCGCCATGCGCTGATCACGCCGCGCGACGCCATCCCGCCGGAGACGCTCGAGTCCCTGCGGCCGATCCTGGACCGGTACCGCTGACGCCTACCGCCGCGGACGCGGGCCGCCGGCGGGGCGCGCGGGCAGCACGCGCGGCGAAGGGTCGGGCGCAACCACGGCGGGCCGCAGGGGGCGCGCGGGGGCCTCGCCGCCGGTCTTCCGCCACTGCTCCAGGAGCCGGTCCATCTGCGTCTCGAGGTCCTTCGGCTGGAACTTCTCGGTCAGGATCGTCCCCTTGCCGTCCGTCACGCGGACCGCCCAGCCGTAGAGCTTCTCCTTGAGCGCGCCCGTGCCCAGGCCGGCGCGGTTCCATTCGATCTTCTTGAGCGTGACGGTTTCCGACTCGACGGCGACGGGGCGCAGGGCCTCGAGGACGACCTCCTCCTCCTTCGCCGCGCCGGCCCGCAGTTGCCCGGCGGCGTCCTGGACGACCACCATGTACTGGATCCGGAGGTCCTGGGGCACATCCATCGCGATCCGCTGGAGTTCGAACCGGTAGAAGACCTCGTCCTCCTCGACGCGCCCCGACACGTTGGGCAGGCTCTGCTGCGGCCCTTTGCGCGAGGCGGCGGTCTTCTTCGTCGCCGTCACCCTGACCTTCTCCGGCATCGACGGAGCCGCCATCGCCGGAACCGTCATCGCCGCAACCAGGACCGCGATCCACCATGTCTTCATCGGCTTCACCCTGTCCCTTCTCCATTCCGCACGTGCATCCGGGCACCGGCGCGGGGCCGCTTCTTTTGAATACCCGGCCCCGCATCGCGTCTATATACTTGAAAACGCCGATCTGCGGCGGAAATTGTCGCGTCGGGAAAGGAAGGAAGGCCATGACAAGAACCCTGTTCGGACTGGCGGCGGCGGCCGCGCTTCTTCTGCAGACCACCGGGTGCACGACGACGCAGGCGGACCAGACGACGGCGCTCGGCGCGGGTATCGGCGCCGGGCTGGGCATGATCCTCGGCCACAATCTCGGCGAGGGCAGCGGCAACGACCGCGCGTTGGGCGCGGCGGCCGGCGCGCTGCTCGGCGGGGCCCTGGGCCGGCAGTACGGCCGTCAGATGGAGACGCAGCAGCAGGTCAACTACCTGCAGCAGCAGCAGTTCATGACCACGGTCTGGATCAGCAACTCCAACGGGTCGAAGACGCCGGTGCAGCTCCGGATGACCGAGGGCGGGCAGTACATCGGCCCGCGCGGCGAGTACTACAGCTCCATGCCGACCGAGGCGCAGTTGAAGGCGGTCTACGGGATGTAGGTCCGGGCCGCGGAGTCCGGCCTTCCGCCACCCTTGGGACTACGCACCGCGTCCGGCGGCCCCCTCCGCCGGACACGGTGCGGTCCGCTATTTGGCCGGGGGCACCGGTCGCGGCTGCGGGACCGCGGGAAGCGTTGTCGCGGGCGGCGGGGCGACCCTCACGGGGGACACCGAGGCGGGCCGCGGCGCCGGGGTTTGCAGGAGCTTCGCACCGCCCAGGTCGCCGAGCGACGCCTTCTCGAGATCCGTCCACAGGGTCCCCTGGCCGGCGTAGATGACCTGGATGCGCAGATCCGGGCTCAGCCCGCTCGCGAACTCCCACATCGTGTAGGCCTCGGGGTCGCCGAACGCGGCGGTCTTCATCTGGTACCCGCGCGCCTTCTCGCCCTCGACCATGCGCACGGCATCGGCCTTCGCCTGGCCGAGCTTGACGGTCTTCTCCGCCATCAGCGCGGCGGTGCGGCTCTCGATCTCGGCGACCTGCTTGCGCGCCTCGGCGCCGATCTGCGCGACCTCGCGGTCCTGTGCGGCCCGGATCTCGCCGGCGAGCTTGAGCGTCTCCTGCCTGACCTGCTCGCCGCGCTGCTCGATCATGCTCGTCTCGGTGTTCAGGTCCGCCTGCTTGCGCGCGGTGTTCTGCTTCTCCTTGTTCGTGAGGTCCTGTTCGATCGCGATGCTCGCATCGCGGATCGGCATCAGGATGTCCGCCGGCACGTTGACATGACGGATCAGCGCGTTGTGCACGCTGATGCCGCGCTCGCCGAGCACCTTGGCGAGGGTCTCGGTCAGATCGATCTGGAACTTCTCACGCCCCTCGCCGACGATGAACTCGGTCACCTTGTAGGCCGAACCCTTGAGCCGGGAGATGGACAGGATCTGCGGCATCAGGGCCTTCTCCACGACCGCAGGCAGGTCGCCGTACGCGCGGAAGATCCCGGAGAGCTTCTCCGGGAGCAGTTCGAACTCGACCGTCATGTCGAGGCTGACCTCGAACCCGTCGCGGGAGGGGAACGTGACGAACTGGTTCAGCGTGAAGGTGTTCTGGACCTGGATCTGGGGCATCACCTGCTGCACCGTCTGCTCCGCGTCCTGCTGCCGGCCCTGACGGCCCGCCGGCCGTTGCTGAGCGGACACCTGCGGCCGGGCGCGGGCGGAGGAGGTCAGCCCCTTGAAGATCGACGACTTCTCGACGTAGTCCTCGCGCTGCGCCTGCTGCTGGATCAGCATGTTCTGGGCGAGGGCGTTGAATCCGCCCTGCTGCTGGCCCTCGTTGATCTGGAAGTTCTTCGTCAGCACCTCGCCGCCGGTCTTGCCGAGCAGCGAGACCTGGTTCAGGCCGATCTCCAGCACGTCGATCTTGTACTGCTTCGGATTCGCGTAGTAGATGCCCGGCTGGAGGATGTCCTTCCGGATCCCCTTCTCGTCGGGACCGGCGAACGCGCCCTCCGGCGCCTGCCGGCCCGACAGCGACGTCAGGACGCCGACGTAGCCGATCGGAATGCTGACCGCGTCGACGACCTCGACATCGTACCCGACGGGGTTGAGGCGGTACTTGCCCGGCCCCAGCACGCTCCGCCAGACGCCCTTCTGCCCGGGACCGGCCAGGAACTCCCCCTGCGGCAGCGGATCGCCGATCTTCGAAGTGACCACGCCGACCTTTCCCGGCAGGATGCTCAGGACTTCGACGATCTTGTGCTCGTAGAGGAACGGGTTCAGGAAGTACCGGCCCTCGCCGAGGACGTCCTCGCGGATGCCCTTCTGGCCTTCCTTCGCCAGGATCTGCCCCGGCGGGAGCGGATCGCCCGCCTTGGCCGTGATGACGGCGACCTGGTCCGGCCCGACGTAGAACCGGCAGAAGAACCAGAGCCAGACGCCCCACAGGACGGCGACGATCGCCACGAACCCCAGGATTGCTCGCACCATCGGTTTCACGGCCGCACCTCCCTGGTCTTCGCCTTCGCGTCCGGCAGGAGCGGTTGGAAGAGCCCCCCGAGTCCCTTCGGATCGTCGGTGGTCAGCAGGCTGCCGATCCGCGGCGCGACCTGCTGGTAGAAGGTGTAGCGCGCGAAGCCCATCCCCCCGTTGAACGCGGCGGCCTGGTTGCTGATCACCGAGGCCTGCGCCTCGTTGTCCAGCCGGATGACCTGCCCCTCGCCCTTCGCGGCGGCGAGCACGGCGGCGGCCTGGAACGTCGCGGCCTCGACGTCGAGCTTGGCGACGTCGAACTCGCGGATCGCGTTGGTGACGGTCACCGACTGCTGCTGCTGCGCCTCGATCACGGCCTTCAGCTTGGCGGTCTCGGCCTCCACCCGGGCCTTGTTCTGCTGGGCGAGCATCTCCTGCTTCGTCAGCTCGGCCTTGGACCGGGCCTGCTCGATCTGCTGATCGAACTTCTTGGCGTCCTGCACGGCGATCTCGCGCTCGCGGATGATGCTGGCGATCTCGTCCGGAACCTTGATGTTCCGCACGAGGACCGACTTGATCGAGACGCCCCACTCCTTGCAGCGGTCGCGCAGGTGCGTCTCCAGCGTGTCCTGGAACTTCTGCCGCGTCTCGCCGATGATGTAGCTCGTCGCGGGCTGCTTGCTGCCCTCGATCCGGCTGAACCCGCGGGCGCGGGGCAGGATGATCTTCTTGATGATGTCGTCCATGTCGCCGATGCGATGCGTCAGCAGCGCGGCCTGTTCGCGCATCAGCGCGAACTCGAGCGTGCCCTCGACCTCGACGGCGAAGCCGTCGGCGGTCAGGAACGAGATGGCGTCGTCGCCGCTCATCTCGAACCGCTGGCTCTGGAGGTTCACCTCGATGACATTCACCATGTAGGGATTGAGGTAGTGCGTGCCCGGGTCGAGCACGCGCGGACCGACGCCCTTCACGCCCTCGTCCACCATCAGGCTGTTGCGGTTGGTGCCGGTGACGTCGCCGACAATCGCATCCTTGCCGATCAGCGAGGTGACGACGCCGACGTGGCCCGGCCGGATCGAGATCGCGTCGAACGGCTGCACGAGCACCGCGTAGGGATTGACGCGGTAGGTGCCCGGACTGAGGATCTCCGCGAGGATCCCCTTCTGGTCGGGGCCCGCGATGATCGCGCCGTCCTCGAGGTTGGCACCGTACAGCCGCGTCTGAACGCCGAGCTGGCCGGCGCGGATCTCGCAAGCGGGATGGTATTCCCAGCTCCAGGTGTACGGGTTCCGGAAGTGGCGGCCCTCCGGCAGCACGTCGAGCTGGATGCCCTTCCGGCCTTCCTTCGTCGCGAGGATCTCGCCCGACGGCAGCGGGTCGCCCGTCTTGCGGATCAGAACGGCGATCTGGCCGGTCCCCGGCTCGATGCGCCAGAAGAACCAGACCCAGAGCGGGCCGAAGAGCAGCACGGCGACCAGCAGCAGCGCGATCCACGGCACGTGGACCGGCACCGCGGGGGCGGGCCGGCGCAGATCCCGCCGCGGGAAGCGCGAGGGGGGCGGCGGCAGGGGCGGAGGCGTGGAGAACGATTCGGGGTCCATGTCCGTGCTCCTTTCGGCGACGTCAGCGCGTCGCGTCCATCACACCGCGGAAGTAGCCGATCGACTCGGCGACGCCGAGGATCGGGTCGGCCATGTCCTTCTCGTACTCGAGGCTGCAGACGCCCGGATACTTGACCTTGCGCAGCACGCGGACGAAGGCGGGGATGTCGATCAGGCCGCGGGGCATCTCGACGCCCTTCCCCTCCTTGCTCGCCGCCGTGACGTTCTTGATGTGGATGTCGTGCACGCGGCCGGCGAAGGCCTCCATCTCGGCGATCGGGCAGGCGCCGGCGCGCAGGTTGTGGCCGATGTCGAGGCAGATGCCGACGCGCGGGTCGAGGTCGCGGATGAACTCCATGATCGAACCGGCCGTCGCGTAGGGCAGGTTGTCGGGGCCGTGGTTGTGAATCGCGAACTGCATGTCGTAGGCCTTGACCTTGTCCTCGACGTACCGGATCAGCTCCGGCGATTCGACCTTCTTCTTCTCGACCGTCCCGTGCGGCACACCGACGATCAGCTTCACGCCGACGCGCCGGGCGTACTCGAACGCGTCATCGACCGCCTTCTCGCCGTCCATGTAGATGGGGCCGACGCCGTACCCGGTGACGCCGGCGTCCTTGCACTTGGCATGGAAGGCGGCGATCTCCTCGGGCGTGCTCGTGAAGGGCAGGTGGAAGTCCTTGATGCACAGGAAATGGACGTCGACCTTCTTCACCATCTCCAGCGTGGGATCGATCTGGAACTTGTTGAACGTGTATCCCGCGAGGCCGAGCCGGAACGTGTCCTTCGCGTCGCCAGCCGCCGCCCGCGCCTCGCCGGCCAGCATCGCCGGGGCGCCCGCCGCCGCCGCGAGCCCGAACCCCGCCTGCTTGAAGAACCCGCGCCGAGTGGTCATGCAATGCTCCTGTCTTCGCCCCGCCGGCGTCCGGCGGGCCCTGCGGGCACCCTAGTCCGACCCGCCCCGGGGTTCAACCCGTTTCCGCGCTTCCGGGCGCGTCTGCGGTTCATGGACCTGATCCTGCGGACGCCTCCCGGAGTCCGTAGGGTTGCCGGGATCCATCGAACCGCCGGGCCGGACTTCGGCGAGCTCAGTCGAGCCGCGGGCCGGCCGAACGGAATGCCCGTACGAGCGTCTTCTTCACCGCCGCGCCGGACTGGAAACGCACCCCGCGCTTCCGACGGCACCGCATGGCAGGGCAGACGCCCGGAATCGAGCCGCTTGCACTGAATCCTCAGGATTCCCCTTCCATCGCCGGGAAAGGGAGATCCCAGACGAACGATTCTCGAATCAAGGCAAAGGCGTCGCACCCCCGCAACCGCAAGGGCTCCAGCGTCCACCAGCCACTCCGCGCCCCGCCGACCGAAAGGCGCCACGACCTCGGGGAAGAGGTGTCGGCCCTGAGCTGCATGGCGCTTGCCTTCGCGCAGGGCTCTGCTAGCATGGGCGCGCATGACGCCAGATCCCAGCAACCAGGGCGCCGGAGACCCCGCGAGCAAGGAAGATTGCATCACGGTCGACGGCGTCGTCTCGAAGGTCCTGCCGGCCACGATGTACAAGGTCAAGCTGCCGAACGGGCACGAGATCCTGGCCCACATCTCCGGCAAGATGCGCAAGCACTTCATCCGGATCACCACCGGTGACCGCGTGACGGTGGAGATCTCGCAGTACGACCTGACCAAGGGTCGCATCACGTTCCGTCACCGCAACTAGGCGGGGCGGACCGGTCCCTTCGTTTCCTCACCTCAACCGGAGGCGTTGCAGCGCGTCCCGGAAGTCCGCCGGGAGCGGCGCGCGAACCGACACCACGCCCGAGCCCGGCGCGGGAAAGGCGATCTCGGCCGCGTGGAGCATCTGGCGCGGGATCGACCGGAGGCGGTCCCCGGCCCGGCGCGAGGTGCCGTAGGTCTTGTCGCCGGCGATCGGATGGCCCTCCCCCTCGAGATGCCGCCGGATCTGGTGGGTGCGCCCGGTCTCGATGGCCAGGCGGAGGTGGGAGGCCTCGTCGTTCGCATCGAGCACGGTCACCCGGGTGACCGCGGTCTGCCCGTCGATCGGACGGGTGATCCCGCGCAGGTCGCGGCCCACGCGGCCGGTGGCGATCGCCTCGTAGATCTTCCTCACGCGGCCTGCGCGGAACCACTCGACGGCCTCGTCGAACACCGCGTCGGACCGCGCGAGGAGCAGGCATCCGGTCGTGTCCCGGTCCAGCCGGTGCGCCGCGCGGATCGCCGGATCCTTCCGTCGCATCCGCATGGCCTCCTCGGCGCTGTCCTCACCGTTCGAGAGCAGCCCGGCGGGCTTGTCGACCACGATCGCGCGGGCGTCCTCGAAAAGGACCCTCAGGGGGCTCCGGCCGGGGGCGACATCCACCGGGGCCTGCGGCAGGGCGGCGGCGTGGACCTCGATGCGGTCGCCGGCATCGACGCGGTGGCGGGCCATCCACACCCGGCGGTCGTTGACGAAGACGCAGCGGGCGTCGAGCAGCCGTCGCGCGGCGCGCCGGGAGAGGCGGAGGCGTTCACCGATCACGACCTCGAGGGTGCGGCCGTCCTCGACCGGCGTCACCATCATGCGGGCCGGAGCGGCGCCGGGGCCGCCCCGGGGCGCGGACGGAGGACGTCTGCGGCTGGCATCGGGCATCGCGGCATCGTAGGCGGCGGCGGACGGACCGTCAACGCGCGGAGATCTGGGCCTTCCGAACCGCGGCGCAGTAGTCGAGGACGCCCTGGGCGATCGCGCGGGCCAGGCGGTCGCGGTGGGCGGAATCGCCCAGCCGCAGCGCCTCGGCGCGGTTGGAGAGGAAGCCGCATTCGACGAGGGCGGCCGCGCAGGGGGCGTCTTTCAGCACCGCAAAGCGCGCGTGACGAAGGCCCCGGTCCTCCGCGCCCGTGTCGCGAAGCAGGCGCTTCTGGAGGACGAATCCGAGCACGGCGCTGGCGGCATCGTGGGAGTTGCCCGGCTGGGTGCGATACGCGGTCGACGGGGCCTGGTCCCGGGCGTTCGTGGAGGCGCCACCGGCCTTGGACAGAATGTAGGTTTCGACGCCCTCGGCCTCGGAGTCCGGGCCCGAGTTGCAGTGGATGCTGACGAAGACGTCGGGCGACCATCGCGCGGCGATGGCGCTGCGGTCTTCGAGCTCGAGGAAGGTGTCGTCCTCCCGGGTCATGAGCGTGCGGACGTCGGCGCGCGCGAGCAGGGCGCGCACCCGCAGGGCGATGTCGAGGTTCGCGTCCTTCTCGAGAAGGCCCGTCGCCGGGGACTCGGCTCCGCCATCCTTGCCGCCGTGGCCGGCGTCGATGACTACGACGGACGCGCCCCGGTTCCGGAGATACTGGTACGAGCGAAGGATGGGATCGAGCGTGTTCTCGGCGTCGAGACGGTTGACCGCCCACCGTCCGCGGACGCGCGAGACGGGGTTCTGCAGCCAGACCTGCACGTCCATCAGCGACATCTTGCGGCTGTCCGGCTCGAAGATCATCGAGTGATAGGAGCTGGAGAGGACGACGTGTCCGTTCGCCGCACCCGACACGCGCAGGCCATAGAGCCGGGCCATGTCGGAAAGGCGCACGTAGGACTGGTTGCCGACCTGGACGTAGGACAGGCTTCGCGGCGCGGCGCCCGCCGGAACGGCCCGCCAGGCCGGCGCCAGGGCCAGGGCGAGCGCAAGCGACCGGCCGGCGGCCAGCGCCGCCCCCCGCGTCAGCATCCGCTCTTTCGCCCCGCAACAATGCATCGTGATCCCCGCGCCCCACCCGACCCGGTGCGCGGGGGCAAACCATATCCACGGGCGAGAAAGCGGTTGCAAGCCAAAAGATGCTGGAATAGCATATCCCGTTCCCCGCCACGCGCCGGGAAACCGCCCGCGGCCGGGGCCGCGGAGCGGCGTGGCTCCGGGCGGCGCGGGCGGGAACGAGGAGTCTTCGCCATGCCGGAAGTGACGCTAGAGGAAGTCCCGCGGAAGATGCGCGAGGTGTTCGAGAAGGCCGTCTCCGCCATGGAGCGCGGAAACGCGGACTACGCGACCAACATGCTGCTGGCGCTGCTGGACACGGAACCCCGGCTCCTTCAGGCCCGGAAGCTGCTCCGAGCCGCCCAGATCAAGAAGTTCCGCGAGTCCGGGGGCGGCGCCATGCGCCACCTGACCTCGTCCCTCGCCGGCATCGGCGGCGTGATGGCCGGATCGGCCATGCTGAAATCGAAGCCCCTCAAGGCGTTGCAGGCGGCCGAGAAGCTGATGATGAAGGACCCGCTGAACAAGCAGTTCTACACCCTGCTGGCCAAGGCGGCGATCGCCGCCGACCTTCCCGAGACGGCGATCCACACGCTGGAGTTCGCGCTCGAGGCGGAGCCCGAGAGCATCGACCTGCTCTACTGGCTGGGCGGCCTCTACAAGGACGGCGGGATCACCGACAAGGCCCGCGAGTGCTTCGAACGCATCGGCACCCTCCGCCCCAACGACCCGAAGGCGATCAAGGCGCTCAAGGATGCCCAGGCGATGGACACGATGAAGTCCGGCCGCTGGACCGAGGCGGCCGGCGAGGTCGGCGGCTACCGCAAGGTGATGAAGGATGCCGAGGAGGCGCAGCGGCTGGAACAGGAAGCCAAGGCGGTCAAGACCGCCGGCGACATCGACACGCTGATCGCCGACCAGCTCAAGAAGATCGAACGGGAGCCGAACAACATCAACTACCGCCGGGCGCTGGCCGAGCACTACATCCGCGCCGAGCGGCTGGACGAGGCGCTCGCGACGCTGCAGGAGGCCGATCGCATCAGCGGCGGCGGCGACCCGCAGATCGACCGGTCGATCAGCAACCTCCGCGTCCGCAAGTTCGACGCGCGCATCGAGGAACTCCGCGCCGCCGGCGACGAGGCGGGCGTGCAGGCCGCGGAGCAGGAGAAGGACGCCTACCTGCTGGCCGACGCCGAGGAACGCGTCAAGCGCTACCCGAACGATCTCCAGTTCAAGTACGAGCATGGCGTCCTGCTCTTCGAGCACGGGCAGTTCATCGAGGCGATCCAGCAGTTCCAGCTGTCGCAGCGGAACCCGCAGCGCCGCATCCGGTCGCTCTACTACCTCGCGCGGTGCTTCGAGCAGAAGGGCCAGCTCGACATCGCCGCCGAGCAGCTGGAGAAGGCGTCGTCGGAGCTGTCGGTGCTCGACAACACGAAGAAGGACATCCTCTACGAACTCGGCGTCGTCTACGACCAGATGGGCCAGCGCGAGAAGGCCGTCGACCTGTTCAAGCAGATCTACTCGGTCGATATCGCGTACCGCGACGTCGCCGAGCGCATCGAGAAGTCCTACAAGAAGGGATGAGGTGTCCCTCCCGCCCGCGCTGATCCGGCGGCTCGCCGCAGTGCTCGTCGCGGCGGCCGCGGGATGCCGCCCCCAGGCTCCAGCCGCCCCCGCGCTCCGCGAGCCCGCAGGCGTGCCCGCGCCCGGCGAGTTCAGCGTGGCGACCTACAATCTCGCCCGGCACACGCTGGACGACCGTGATCGGGACGGACAGCGCAACGATCCGAAGCCCTCCGCGGAGCGGGCCGCCCAGGCGTCGCTTCTCGCCCGACTGCGGCCGGACATCCTCGCCGTGCAGGAGATCGGCACGGAGCCCGTCCTCCGGGGGTTCGTGGCCGATCTGCGGGCCGCGGGCCTCGACTACCCTCACGTCGAACACGTGATCCGGCCCGGATCGGACGTCGGCCTGGCGGTCCTCAGCCGCTTCCCGTTCGTCGAGCGGACGCCGCGGATCGACGACACCTACCGCATCGGCGAGACGAACCTCCCGGTGCTCCGGGGCTTCGCCGACGTGGTCGTCGAGCCGGCGGAGGGCTACCGGTTCCGGCTGATGGTCGCGCACCTGAAGTCGAAGATCTACCATCCGCTCGGCCAGACGGAGATGCGGCGCAACGAGGCCCGCCTGCTCGCCAACCATGTCCGCAAGGCCCTCCGGGGCAACCCGGCGATGAACCTCCTCGTCGTCGGCGACCTGAACGACTCGCCCGACTCCGCCCCGCTGAACGAGATCCTGGGCAACGGATCCACGCGCCTGATCGATCTCCGTCCGGCGGACGCGGTCGGCGACGTGTGGACCCACCAGGGCCGCACCGTCGACATCTACAGCCGCATCGACTACGTGCTGGCCAGCCCGGGCATGGCCCTCGAGTTCGTCCGCGAGCGGTCCCGGGCCGTGCGCGACCCGGCCGTGGCGGAGGCATCGGACCACCGCCCCCTGCTCGCGGTCTTCGCCGCGCACGACGCCGCCCCTGCGCCCCGGGAACCCTCCACGCCATGAATCCCGTCCCCCCGTCGCCGCAATCCGGCTCCCGCATCCGCGCCGCGGTCTTCGACTTCGACGGCACCCTGTTCGACGCCACCGGCGCCATCGTCCACTCGTTCAACGCCGCGCTCGTCCGCCACGGACGTCCCGCCCTGCCCCGCTCGACGATCCTTCCGTGGGTTGGACGCCCCCTCTACGAGATGTTCCCGGGGTTGGAACCCGATGCCGCCGGCGGGAAACTCGACGCCTACATCGAGGCCTACCGCGACGCCTTCTGGCCCGTCGCCGTCAGCCACACGCGTCCGCTGCCCGGCCTGGCGGAGTGCCTCGCCGCGCTGCGCGCCGACGGCCTGAACCTGGCGATCGCCACGCACCGGTCCGGCCGCGGCGCCGTCCAGATCCTCGAGGGTTTCGGTTTGCGGGACTTCTTCGCGGCGATCGTCGCGCTGGAACACATCGAGAACACCAAGCCGCACCCGGAGCCGGTCCTGAGGGC
This sequence comes from Lentisphaerota bacterium, assembly GCA_016873715.1. Taxonomy (GTDB): domain Bacteria; phylum Verrucomicrobiota; class Kiritimatiellia; order PWTM01; family PWTM01; genus VGWF01. The sequence goes on from VGWF01000106.1 coordinate 13,435, forward strand.
CCTCGCGCAGCTTGGCGTCGAGCCGGCCGCCGCCGCCATGATCGGCGACACCCCCGACGACGTCCGGGCGGGGCGCGCAGCCGGCGCCCTGTCCGTCGGGGTCACCACCGGGGCGCACACGCGGGCGGTGCTGATGGAGGCGGGTGCGGACGTCGTGCTCGAGACCCTGGCCGAACTGCCCGCGCTTCTTCGGGCGGGCCGCCGCTGATCCGCGCGGTCCGGCGGACCCGGCGGCCGCCTACTCGCCGCGCATCGTGACGATGTCGTCGACCGTGTTCGAAACGCCGTCCGGTCCGAACGACCGGAGGATGCAGGAGTCGTCCTTGTACTTCTGGTACCAGATGGGCTGGTTCCACGGGTCCAGGAACTCAAGCCCCTTGGTCACCTGGTTCGTCTGCCAGCCGAAGTGGTTCGTCAGGTCCGGCACGAACGAAAGCATGTTGGTGAAGATCTTGTAGGTGATCTTGCTCGGGGGATACCGCGTGTAGGTCGTGTTGTATCGGTCGAGGGCGGTCTGGATCATCTCCAGCTGGGACCGGGCCTTCGCGCGATCGGCCGCGCGGTTCGCATAGCCGGCGCCGGCCATGACGATGCCGACGAGCACGATGATGATGCCGATGACCGCCAGCAACTCGATCAGCGTGAAGGCTTTCCTGAGTCTCTGCCGACGCGATTTCATGGTGCACCTGCTCTTGGTCCGCGCGGCTCCCGCCGCTGCAGCAGTATCGTCCCGGAACGGCGCAAAGTAAAGCCCGCGGGTCTGCCCGCGGGTCAGGGCGCGGCGCCGCGATGGACGCGGATGTCGTCGCCCGAGCCGTCGACGCCATCGGCGCCCGCCGACCACACCTCGCAGGCTCCGGGACCCGTCGAGCGGTAGCCGAACGGGCGTCCCCACGGATCGGCGAGCGACAGGCCGGGGACTGCGTTCGTCAACTGCCGGACGACCGCGGCGTTGGTGATGGACTCCGGATAGCGCGCGTTGCCGAGGCAGTAGAGGTCGAGCGCCGCAACCACGGCCTCGACCTGCTTCCGCGCCTGCCGGCCCTCCGGCCCGCCCGACCCGCCCCCGCAGCCGGCGAGCCCCGCCGCGAGGAACAGCAGGCCGGCCGCAGCCGTCACGAGGGCGCCCGGGGGATTCTTCATCGTCATGCCTCCGCCTGCCGCAGCTTCGTCCGCCGCGGCCGCCGTGTCCAGCCGCGAAACGCCCGGGGTCAGGGCGATGCGGGGCTTCCGTCCGAGCCGGCCCGGTCCGCCGCCCCCTCGACCGGCTGCGTCTTCCAGCGACGATGAATCCAGATCCACTGTTCGGGATGGGCGCGGATCCAGTCCTCGACCACCTTCGTGTACGCTTGGGTCGCCGCGTGGATGCTCCCGGGATCGAGGTCCGGCGGAGGCGGCAACGGGGCCAGGACGCGGACCGCATGCCGCCCGTCTGGGAGGCTCTCGTCGAAGATCGGGATGACCGAGGCGCCGGACCGGGACGCCAAGTAGGCCAGCCCGGGCGTCGTGCAGGCCGGGCGGCCGAAGAAGTCGACGAAGATGCCGTCGGCCCGCGTCATGTTCTGGTCGAACATGAAGGCCAGCACCTCGTTCCTCCGGAGCGTCCGGAGGCAGTCGCGGAACGAGCCGTGGGCCGACAGCACCTTCATGCCGAACCGGTCGCGAACGATCCGGGCGAACGTCTCGAAGGACGGGCTCCGGATCGCCTTCGCAATGACCGTCAGGGGGAATCCGAGCGGCCGGGCAAGACGTCCCATGAGATCCCAGCCCCCGGTGTGGGCCGTGAGCATCAGCGCCCCGCGTCCCTTGGCGAGCTCCGCATCGACGATCGCCTGGCCGTGAACGGTGACACGGTCGCGGACGTAGGCCTCCACGGCCTCCGGCGAGAGCCAGAACGACTCCATCATCGACCGGCCGAGGTGGGCGTACATCCCGCGCAGGACGCCGGCGATCTTCCGTTCGCCCAGTCCGGTCAGGCTGCGGCGGATCGCCGCGGCGGATTCCGAGCGGCGGTGGCGCACGACGGTTCCCATGATCCACCCGATGCCGCCGCCCAGGGCCAGGGCCCGGTCGAGATCCATGCGCGAAACGGCCCGCGACAGCGCCAGGAGAAGACGAGTGCCCACGGGCACGGGCGCACCGTCGGAGGGTGGGACGACGGCCGCCATGTCATCCGGCGGTCGTCGCGGCGGGCTGCTCGAAGACGAGGCGGTCGCCTTCCACGCGCACCTCGACGGCCTCGCCCGTGATGCCGCCGCGCAGGATGTGCTCGGCGAGCGGGTCCTCGAGGTAGCGCTGGACGGACCGGCGCATCGGCCGGGCGCCGAACTGCGGATCGTGCCCCTTGGCGATCAGGAAATCGCGCGCCTCGGGGGAGAGCTTCATCTCGATCTTCCGGGCGGCCAGGCGCTGCCGCACCTTCTCCGTCTCGAGGTCGAGGATGCGGACCAGGTCCTCGCGGACGAGCGGCCGGAACACGATGATCTCGTCGATGCGGTTGATCAGCTCCGGCTTGAAGACCTTGCGCGACTCCTCGATCATCCGCGTCTTGAGCGCGGCGTAGTCCGCCGCCTCGTCGGTCCCCCCGAACCCGAGCCCCCCGCCCTTCCGGAGGAACTCCGCGCCGAGGTTGGAGGTCATGATCAGGATCGTGTTCTTGAACGACACGGTCCGCCCCAGGCCGTCCGTCAGTTTCCCCTCCTCGAGGATCTGCAGCATCATGTGCATGACGTCCGGGTGGGCCTTCTCGACCTCGTCGAAGAGGACGATCGAGTAGGGACGGCGGCGGACCTTCTCCGTGAGCTGGCCGCCCTCCTCGTAGCCGACGTAGCCCGGCGGCGAACCGACGAGGCGCGAGGAGCTGAACTTCTCCATGTATTCCGACATGTCGATCTGGATCAGGGCGTCGGGGTCGTTGAACATGAACTCGGCGAGGGCCTTCGCGAGAAGCGTCTTGCCGACCCCCGTGGGGCCGAGGAACGCGAACGAGCCGATGGGCCGGCGCGGGTCCTTGAGGTCCGCCCGCGACCGGCGCAGGGCCTTGGAGATGGCGGCGAGGGCCTCGTTCTGGCCGATGACGCGCTTCTCCAGCTCCTCCTCCATGCGCAGGAGGCGGGCCATGTCCTGCTCCTCCATGCGCGTGACCGGGATGCCGGTCCACTTGGCGATGACGGAGAGGATGTCGTCGGTATCGACGGGCACGATCGTTCCGTCGCGGCTCTTGCGCCAGTCCTCGATCCGGCGGTCGAGCGACTCGCGCTCGACCCGCTCCTCGTCGCGCAGCTTCGCGGCCGCCTCGAAATCCTGCTTCGCGATCGCGGCCTCCTTGCCGCGGCGGACCTGCTCGATGCGGGCCTCGATCTCCTTGAGGTCCGCGGGGCGGGTCATGGTGCGGATGCGCGCGCGCGCGCCGGCCTCGTCGATGACGTCGATGGCCTTGTCCGGGAGGAAACGGTCGGTCAGGTAGCGCGACGACAGCTCGGCGGCGAGACGGAGGGCGTCGTCGCTGAACGTCGCGTGATGGTGCTGCTCGTAGCGGGCGCGGAGGCCCTTGAGGATCAGGACGGTCTCCTCGACGGTCGGCTCGCGCACGGTGACGGTCTGGAAGCGCCGTTCGAGGGCGGCGTCCTTCTCGACGAACTTCCGGTACTCGGCGAGGGTCGTCGCGCCGACGCACTGGAGTTCGCCGCGCGAGAGGGCCGGCTTGATGATGTTCGCCGCGTCCATCGCGCCCTCGGCGGATCCGGCGCCGACGAGCGTGTGCAGCTCGTCGATGAAGAGGATCACGTTCTTCACCCTGCGGATCTCGTCCATCACCGCCTTGAGGCGCTCCTCGAACTGGCCGCGGTACTTCGTGCCCGCGACCATCAGCGCCAGGTCCAGCGTCACGACCCGCTTCTCGCGCAGCAGCTCCGGGACGTCGCCCGACGAGATCGACTGCGCGAGGCCCTCGACGATCGCCGTCTTGCCGACGCCCGCCTCGCCGATGAGGACCGGGTTGTTCTTCGTGCGGCGGCAGAGGATCTGGATGACGCGTTCGATCTCGGCGCTGCGGCCGATGACCGGGTCGAGGGCGTCCTTCGCCGCCAGCTCCGTCAGGTCGCGGCCGAACGTGCTGAGCGCGGGGGTCTTCGACTTCCGCGGCTGGCCCGCCGCGCCGCCCGGCGCGCCGGAGCCGCCGGCCGGGGACTCGCCCCCGGCCGCGGGGGCCGCCTGCCCCTCGGGCGCGGCGTCGGACGCGGGCGCCGACCC
>VGWF01000107.1 GCA_016873715.1 Lentisphaerota bacterium
TTTTCCTCTGGATCGTGGTTGGGACGGCCGTGGCCAGTTTCGTTCCTTTCTTGATCGAGGTTTCGATCATCATCTCGGGCGGTGCCACGGGATGGCTGATGGGGTTCGTTACGCTGCTCCCCGAGTACACGATGGAGTCCGTCCGTGTCGGCGAGGCGGGGCTGGCGCGCATCTCGTCCGGCCGGACGCTCGGTCTCGCCCTGATTGCGATGGCCCTCGTGTTCCGCTATCGCAATCTCATGAAGAGCCTCCTGCGGTTCGTGTTCCTTGCCGGAGGCATCTTGCTGGTTCTCCTCAGCGGGTTCCGGTCCGTGCTGATCGCAGTCATGCTGATCCTGACCTGGTGGTTCTGGGTCCGCTCCCGGCATCGGGTGGGCGCAGCGGTGCTCATCCTGACGGCCTTCCTCCTGGCATGGGTGACAGCCGTTCTTCTGGGGCACAGCCTTCCGGGCCCGTTCCAGCGCGCGTTGTCGTTCCTCCCCGGTGTCTATGTCGATCCTGTTGTTGCGATCAGTGCCGATGCGTCGATCACGTGGCGGTTGGAGATCTGGAAGCAGTGCATCAAGCATGTCCCTGAATTCCTGCTGGTCGGCCGCGGCATTGTCACGGACGTGATTTCGCTGGCGTGGATGCGGCGGGAGTTCTACATCTCGCCGGAATTCTACTACGAGATGAAGGGCTATCACAGCGGTCCATTCTCGCTCCTGCTGGATTTCGGCCTGACGGGCTTCATCGCGGGAACGCTCTTCTTTGTGTCGGTCTGCACGGAGGGGTGGGCCTTTCTCCGACGGAGCAAGCCCGACTACAGCGATGTGATCTGGCGCTACTATCTCTACCTGCTGATCTCGACAAGCGTGTCGGCTCTCTCGTTCTACCTGATCACGGGCGACGTGCGCGCTTCCTTGCCGCTGTTCGTGATTGACGCGATCGTCCTCCGTCTCGTCCGCATGCATCTTGCGGAGGCCCGGCGGAAGCCGGAGGCGCCCGCTCCGGCGATGACGCTGGTCGGATGGCGGGACCGCGTCGCGACAGGCCGGCCCGCGGTGGCGGGCCCTGCCATGATGTAGGGGCGTCGTGCTTCGCGCGGACTCATGTCCGCCGTGACGATGAGGGTTGTCTTCTTCCAGCATGCCGCGGTGATCGGCGGGGCCAGTTGGTGCCTCCTGGAGATCGTCCGCGCCCTGGACCGGTCCCGCTACGACCTCCACGTCGTGATGCGCGAGCGCGGTCCGCTGGAGGATGCCCTGCGGCGCCTCGGCTGCCCCGTCCACCACGAGCCGGAACTGGTCGTTCAGATGCCTTCGCACGATGCGTATCTTGCCCGCCGGGACTGGCCCGCCCGCCTGCCGTACATCCTGATGAGGGAAATTCTGGGCGTGCGGCGGACATCGACGGCCGCCGGGCGCTGGTGCCGGCAGCTCCGGCCGGATGTCGTCCACATCAATACCAGCGCGTTGTTCCCGGTTGCGGCGGGGGCCCGCCGTGCGGGAGTCCGCCGGGTGCTTCTTCACAACCGCGAGCATTGGGCCGAGTACCCGTGGCATCCCGTGCGGACCTGGATCAAGAACCATGGGGTTTCGCGGCATGTCGACCGGATCGTCTCGATCACCCGGACCGGCGCGGACTGTTTCGGGGACTTCGGCAGGACCGAGATCCTGCGCGACTGGCCGTCCTTCGACCCCCGGGGACGGGACCGCGATCTGGGGGCGGAGATCGGCCTCGGGCCGGACGACTTCCTCGTCCTCGTTCCCGGCGGACAGGCCTCGTACAAGGGCTCGGCCGTCGCCATGTCGGCCTGGAACCGGGTTCGGAGTTCCTCCGCGCGGATCCTCTTCCTTGGGTTCGAGAACTCCGGGTTTTCCGGCCGGGGGGCGTCGTCGGATCTCGCCCTCATCGGGCCGGACCGGCGGGCTTCCGTGCGGTTGCTTCCCCGGACCCTCGACATGCAGTCGATCCTCCGGCAGTGCCACGCGGTCCTGAGCCCGTTCACCACGGCGCATGCCTCCAAGGCCGTGCTGGATGCCGGGATGCTGGGCGTGCCCTCCATCGCGGCGGACTGCGGGGAAGCGCGGGAGTACGTGGAGGACGGACACACGGGGCTGATCGTTCCGCCGGGCGATCCGTTGGCGCTGGCTGCGGCCATCGATCGCCTGGCCGCGGACCGCGGGGCGGCGGCGGCGATGGGAGCGGCCGCAAGGGTGAAGGTGGAGCGCGAGTTCAGCCGGGATCGGTCGATGAGGCGGATCGAGGAGATCTACGCCGGTGGATGACCGGCGGCAGGAGCCGGTTTCACGATGGCGGTCGTTCGTCGAACGCTACGATGGGCCGCTGCATCTCCCGGTGATCGCGGCGAGGATTGCGGGGCTCCTGTCCGTCGCGTGGTGGACGGCCCGGGCCGTCGCCGCGCTTCGGTTCTGCGGATGCCGTCCGGCGCCCGGATTGCGCGCCGACGGGAAGGTCGTGATCCGCATGGCGCGGCGCGATTCGGTGCGGATCGGGAGGGGCGTGCGCCTCGTGTCGCGCCCCGCGGCGAATCCGGTGGGACTGAACGGACCGGTCATCCTTCACTGCATCGGCGACGGGCGCATCGAGATCGGCGAGGGGAGCGGGCTTTCATCGGCGGTCGTGTCCTCCCGGTCGTCGGTGGTGATCGGCCGGAACACCCTGGTTGGCGGCAACGCGCGGATCTTCGACCATGACTTTCACTCCCTCGATTGGCGCGACCGTCGCGACCGGCGGGCGGACGAGGCGGCCTGCGCGACAACGCCTGTCCGCATCGGCGACGACGTCCTGATCGGCACGGGGGCCCTGATCCTGAAAGGAACGACGATCGGGGACCGCTCCGTCATCGGCGCCGGATCGGTGGTCACCGGAACCGTCCCCCCGGACGAGGTCTGGGCCGGCAACCCCGCGCGGAGGATCCGCTCGCTGCGTGAATGACACCCGCCCCAGCGCAGAGGATCCGGACCGGCTTCACGTCGTCGCGGTGTGCTGCGGACAGGGGTTTCCCAATGGAATGGCGATCACGTACCGGCTGAAGATGGTGGGGCTGGCCCTGATCGCGGCGGGCGCGCGATTCAGCGTGTACCATGTCGGGGGCAGTCCGTTCCCCAATGCGGAGCCGGAGGGTGAATGGAGGGGAATCCGTTACCGGTACTTCCCCCCGGAGACGGGAAGGGAGCCCCGTGGGTGGCGACGTCGGATTCTGAACGCGCTCGGGTTGTCGGGCGTCGCGAGGGCGATGCGTTGCCTGCGCGCGGACGGGAGCCGTGTGGTGGCCTATGCGGCGGGGTTCTACTCGTGGGAGAACCGGTTCCTGGCTGCGACCGGAGTTCCGGTGGTGCTCGATCTGAGCGAGTGGTACGACGGATGGGAGCGGCGGGATCCACGCCGTCGCGTGAGGGGTGCGAGCGGCGTCGTGGCGATCAGCAGGGGGATCGCGAGGCGCGTCTCGCAACTCGGCGCGCACGGTCGGTCCCTGCCGGTCCTCAGGCTTCCGATCCTCATGGACGCGGCCACGGACGGCCGGGCGACCGAAGGCCCGGGGTTCGACCATCCCTATGTGCTCTGGACCGGCAGTCCGCATGGCGAGATCCGAAGCCACCTCGACTTCCTCATCCGCGTCATGGCGCGTGTCCGGGAGGCCCGGCCGGAATGCCGTCTCATCCTGATGGGAAGCTTCACAGGCGACCAGCGAGCCGATCTGGCGTCGCTGGCCCGCACGGAATCCGGTGCGGACGAGTGGCTGACAATCCACGGCTTCGTGCCCAAGGAGCAGCTTGCCGCTCCGATTGCCGGGGCCGCGGCGCTGCTGGCACCGCTTCCGACGGGCGTGCGGTGGGAGTGCTGTTTCCCGACGAAACTCGGCGAGTATCTCGCCAGCGGCCGGCCGGTGGTCTCGTCCCGGGTGGGGGAGGTCGGTGCGTGCCTGTCCGACGGGGAGACGGCGATGGTTGCCGAACCGGGGGACCTGGAGGGGTGGAGGGACCGGATCGTCCGCCTCCTGGACGATCCCGCGCTGGCGTCCCGGATCGGCGCCGCCGGCCGCGAACTCGCCCGGCGCGAGTTCGACTACCGTGTCCATTCGCGGAGGCTGTACGAGTTCCTGGATGGTCTGGCGGGCCCATCCCGCCGGAGAACGTGAGATCGGATCGAACGAGGAGAGGCGAACATGCATGAGTTCAGCGGCAAGACCCTGTTGATCACCGGCGGGACGGGATCGTTCGGCAACGCGGCGCTCCGCCGGTTCCTGAAGACGGACATCGGCGAGATCCGCGTGTTCAGCCGCGACGAGAAGAAGCAGGACGACATGCGGCACGAGCTGAAGACCGACCGCGTGAAGTTCTACATCGGCGACGTGCGGGACTTCGGCAGCCTCGATGCGGCGATGCGGGGCGTCGACTACGTCTTCAGTGCCGCGGCGCTCAAGCAGGTTCCGTCGTGCGAGTTCTACCCGATGGAGGCGGTTCGCACGAACGTGATGGGGACGGACAACGCCCTCAATGCCGCCGCGCGGAACGGCGTGAAGAACGTGATCGTCCTGAGCACCGACAAGGCCGTCTACCCGATCAACGCGATGGGGATGTCGAAGGCGATGATGGAGAAGGTGGCCGTCGCGTTCGCCCGCACGTGGCGCAAGGGGATGCCGGTCGTGTGCGTGACTCGCTACGGCAACGTGATGGCGTCGCGCGGATCGGTGATCCCGCTGTTCGTATCGCAGATCAAGGCCGGGCAGCCGATCACCATCACGGATCCGGACATGACCCGGTTCATGATGTCGCTCGAGGACGCGATCGATCTCGTGCTCTTTGCCTTCCGCAAGGGGACCCCGGGCGACACCTTCGTGCAGAAGGCGCCGGCCGCGACGATCGGGCAGCTCGCCCGGGTGCTCATGAAGCTGTTCGGCCGCCAGGTCGAGGTGAAGGTCATCGGAACCCGGCACGGGGAGAAGAAGCACGAGTCGCTGCTGAACCGGGAGGAAATGGTGCGGTCGGACGATCTCGGCGGCTACTTCCGCGTCGGCGCGGACAGCCGCGACCTCAACTACACGGTGTTCTTCGAGAAGGGCGAGACGAAGATCACGCGCGAGGAGGACTACACGTCCGCCAATACCCATGCGCTGAGCGACGACGAGATGGAGGCGATGCTCCGGAATCTCGATTTCATCCGGTCGGAGCTGGCCGGATGGCGTCCGTGACGCCGGGGGCATCACGGATTCATGAGCGGCGACGGGCAGAATTCACGCGGGCAAGCCGCCCGGCGGGGCGGGCCGCCCCGCCCTACCAGGCCATCGCGTAGGGCCGTGGTTGGACGCGTCCAAGTCCTGGGCACAGCTCGGTCGAGCAGGAACGAACGATGCTTCGAGTGCCTTTTGCACGGCGCCGACGGAGCGGCGCCCTCCAAGCCCGTTCTCTCGTGTCTTTGTGGAACGGGACTGGAGGGCCGTGCTCTGTCGCGGCCGTGGCCATGCGTACTTCACACGGGTGGTCACCGGATATCCAAGGTCTAGCCGAGGTTTTGGGCGCGCCGGGAGGATCGACATGAAGGTACTGGTCACAGGTTCCGACGGCTTCGTGGGCAGGAACCTCCGCGTGGCGTTGAGGCGGCGCCCCGGCGTTGAGGTGCTCGGGTTCGACGTGGCGAGCCCTGCGGGGGACCTGGAGCGTTTTGCGGCGGAGGCGGACTTCGTTTTCCACCTGGCGGGGGTCAACCGGCCGAAGGATCCCGCGGAGTTCGTCGCCGGCAACGTCGATCTGACGGCCCGGCTCCTCGGCGCCCTGGCCGCGGCGGGCCGCCGGGCGCCCGTGGTGTTCAGTTCGTCGACGCAGGCGGCGCAGGACAATCCGTACGGGGTCAGCAAGCGCAGGGCGGAGGATCTGCTCCTGGCGCACCATCGGAACACGGGCGCGGCGGTCCGCGTGTTCCGCTTCCCGAACGTGTTCGGCAAGTGGTCCAATCCGAACTACAACTCGGTCGTCAGCACCTTCTGCAACAACCTCGCCCACGGACTTCCGGTCCAGGTCAGCAACCGGGACAACGAGGTCACGTTCGTCTACATCGACGAGGTGGTGCGGTGCCTGCTCGCCTGCATGGTTCCGGATCTGTCCGGCGGGGGGTTCGGCGAGGTCGCCGAGACGTTCCGGGTCAGGCTGGGCGACCTGCACGATCAACTGGTGGCGTTCCGGGACGCCCGGGTGCGCAACGAGGTGCCGGATCTTTCGTCGCGGTGGACGCGCGTTCTCTACACGACATACCTGTCGTATCTCGACCCGGACCAACGCGAGGTGCCGGTGGATCTCAAGACCGATCCCCGCGGCTGGCTCTTCGAGCTGGTGAAGTCGCCGCATGCCGGCCAGATCTTCGTCTCCCGGACGCGGCCGGGGATCACGCGCGGCAACCACTACCACGACTCGAAGATCGAGAAGTTCTGCGTGATCCAGGGCCGGGGCCGGATCCGGATGCGGCGGATGCTGACGGATGAGGTGGTGTCCTACGATGTGTCCGACGACCCGATCCGCGTGGTCGACATCCCCGCCGGCTGGACGCACTCGATCGAGAATACGGGCGAAGGCGATATGCTGACGCTCTTCTGGTCGAACGAGGTGTTTGATCCGGACCGGCCGGATACGTATTTCGAAGGGGTCTAGGTGCTGGGTGCTGGGCACTAGACACTAGACACTAGGCACTGGGCACTAGACACTAGGCACTGGGCACTAGGTGCTGGGCACTGGGCAGTCCCCAGAACCCAGCCCCAGTCCTCCCAAGGAGCGCACGCATGAGCAAGCTGAAGGTCATGACCGTTGTCGGCACGCGGCCGGAGATCATCCGGCTGTCGCGCACGATGCAGGTTCTGGACGACGTGTGCGACCATGTGACGGTCCACACGGGGCAGAACTACGACTACGAACTCAACGAGGTCTTCTACCGGGATCTCGGGCTCCGCAAGCCGGATCACTTCCTCGGGGCCGCGGGCCGGACGGCCGCGGAGACGATCGGCCAGGTGATTGCGAAGGTCGACGAGGTTCTCGCGGCGGAGAAGCCCGAGGCCATGCTGGTCCTGGGCGACACGAACAGCTGCCTGGCGGTGATCCCCGCGAAGCGCCGCAGGATCCCGGTCTTTCACATGGAGGCGGGCAACCGGTGCTTCGACATGCGGGTGCCGGAGGAGATCAACCGGCGCATCGTCGACCACGTTTCCGACATCAACCTGACGTACTCCGAGCACAGCCGGCGCTACCTTCTGGCCGAGGGCATGCGCGGCGACCGCGTGATCAAGACGGGGTCGCCGATGAAGGAGGTGCTCGACTTCCACCGCGCGGGCATCGCGGCGTCGGACGTCCACGCGCGGCTGGGCCTCGAGAAAGGGCGGTACTTCACGGTCAGCATCCACCGCGAGGAGAACGTCGACGACCCCGCGCACCTTGCGAGTCTCGTGGCGGCCCTCAACGCCCTCGCGGAGCGGTACGGCCATCCGCTGGTCTTCTCCGTACATCCGCGCACGCGGAAGCGGCTCGACGCGGCGGGCGTGGCGCTCGACCCGAGCGTCCGCGCGATGCCGCCGATGGGTTTCCTGGACTACAACGCCCTCCAGCTCCACGCATTCTGTGCGGTGTCGGACAGCGGCACCATCACCGAGGAATCCTCCATTCTCGGCTTCCCCGCCATCACCGTCCGCGAGGCCCACGAGAGGCCCGAGGGGATGGACGAGGGCGTGGTGGTCATGAGCGGGCTGCGTCCGGAGCGGATTCTGCAGTCCGTCGAGATGACGCGCCATCAGTTCGACCGGTTCGGGCCGGCGCGTCTTCCGGACGACTACGACGTTCCCAACGTCTCGTGGAAGGTTGCGAAGATCATCCTCGGCTACACGGACTACGTGCGGCGGGTCGTGTGGATGGCCGCCGAGCCGAGCCCGCAGTGAAGGGAGCCCGGGCAGGACTGCCTGCGGGCGCAGACCGATGAACTCCATTCCGAGGATTGGACGAGGCACGTGATCACGGAACCCGATGCTCTGGTCCCCGATCCGGCCGGCCGCCGGCCGATCCTGCTGTTGCTGCGGGTGCCGCCGCCGTACGGGGGCGGGGAGATCCTGAACGCGCTGCTGCGGGAGCGGCTTGCGGGGGAGCCGGGCTACATCGTCCTGGCGCGGACGAATCCCCGGGGGTCCAAGTCCAACCAGGGACGGGTCAACTGGGGCAACATCCGGTTCGCGGTGCGGCGAATCCATGAGGCGGCGCGGATGATCGGGGATCACCGTCCGGCGGTCCTCTACGTCAGCATCCCGAAGAACTTCGCGGCGTTCCTGTGGATGTCGGTCGTCGTAAGCCGGGCGCGGTGGTCGGGGGTCCGGGTCTGCGGCGAACTGGCCGGCATGCGGTTCGAGTTCTTCGATGTGCCGTGGAAGCGGGCGGTCGGCCTGAGGGTGCTTCGCCGGATGCATTCCATCCGGTTTCTCGGCGCGGGCATCCGTGCGGAGCATGCGAAGTACGGACTCCCGAAGCCGGTGGTCATGGCGAACGGCGTTGTTGCGCCGGCCGCGGAGCCGCGGAACGGGGACTTCGCGTCGTCGCCGGTTCTTGAACTGCTCTACGTCGGATCGCTGGAGGAGTCCAAGGGGATCGGCACGATCGTCGAGGCGGCCGCGCTGGCGCGCCGGCGCGGGCTGGCGGTGCGGTGGACGCTGATGGGCGAATGGGCGTCCGAGGCGTTCCGGGACCGGATGGAGGAGGCGATCCGGGAGCATGGATTGGGGGAGTTGATCGTCCTCACGGGACTCGTGACGGGCGATGCGCGCTGGGGTCATTTCCGCCGGGCGCACGTCCTCGTGCATCCGACGCGGCTGGACGGCCAGCCCCTGACGATCCTGGAGGCGATGTCGCAGGGCCTCGCGGTCATCAGCACGCGGGTGGGTGCGATCCCGGAGACCATCGTGCCGGGGCGGAACGGGATCCTGCTCGATGCCGCCACGCCGGAGGCGCTGGTGGAGGCCGTCGGACGGTATGCTGCGGACCGCGGGGCGCTCCTGGCCGCGATGCGGACGAACCGCGAGGACTTCCTCGCCACGTTCACCGCGGACCAGTATGTGACGCGGTTCCGCGGGTGGCTCGAGGGTGTGCGCGACGAGGCGGCGGCGCCGTCCGTGGGGCGCATCCTGCTGCTGCTGCGGCTCCCGCCGCCGTACGGGGGCGGCGAGATCCGCGCCGCCGGCATGGCGAGGCGCGTGGCGGCGAATCCGCGCTACATCGTCTCGGCGATGACGAACCCGGCGGGGACGAAGTCCAACCAGGGGCGGGTGAGGATCCACAACATCGTCTTCGCCCTGCGGCGCATCCTGTCGGCGTGGTGGCTGATGCTCCGCCACAGGCCGGCGGCCGTGTTCCTGGCCATCCCGAAGAACTTCGCCGCGTTCCTGTGGGCGGCTCTGGTGACGATGCCGGCGGCATGGGCGGGGATCCGGGTCTGCGGGGGGCTCGCGGGCATGCGGTTCGAGTTCTTCGGATCGCGATGGAAGCGGGCGGTGGGGCTTGCGGTTCTCCGGCGGTTCCACTCGATCCGGTTCCTTGGCGAGGGGATTCGCGCGGCGCACGAGGCCTTTGGATTCCGGAACCCGGTGGTGTTCCCGAACGGCGTCGAGGTGCCCGAGGGCGCGCCGCGAACCGAGGCGATGGCCGCCGAACCGGTGCTTCGCATGCTGTACGTCGGATCGCTGGAGGAGTCGAAGGGTGTCGGCGTCCTGCTCGCGGCGGCCGCCCTCGGTCGGAAGCGCAACCTGCCGCTGCACTGGACGCTGGTCGGCCAGTGGGCCTCGGACGGATTCCGCGCGAGGTCCATGAGGACGGTGGCGGACGAGGGGCTCGGGCCGGCCGTGGAATTCCCCGGTCTCGTCGTCGGCGACGCGCGGTGGGAGCACTTCCGGAGGGCGCACATCCTGGTGCATCCGACGTCGCTCGACGGCCAGCCCCTGACGATCCTCGAGGCCATGTCGCAGGGGCTGGCCGTTGTCAGCACGCCGGTCGGCGCGATCCCCGAGACGCTCGTCGCGGGGCGCAACGGCGTCTTGATCGATGCGGCGACCCCGGAGCGCGTGCTGGCCGCCGTCGAGGGGTACCTCAACGACCGCGCCGCCCTGCATCGGACCATGGAGACCAACCGGGCCGACTTCCTGGCTCGCTTCACGGCCGAGAGGTACCAGCGGACGAACTGCGACTGGCTGGAGGCGGTGGCCGACGACCGGCTGGCGTCGTGGTCCCCGCCGCCGTCCGGAGGTGGATGATGCTTCGGCCGATGGAGGATCTCCGCTGCGCCTCGGCCCACGGGTTGAAGGTCAGCCTGTTCGACGACGCGGAGCTTCGCGACTACTTCGACCGGTGCATCCGCGAGCGCCGTCAGGCCGTCTGCTACGGCTACAGCCTGACCCTGCTGCCGAGGTTCCGGAGTCTGCCGCAGATCCATTCCATCAGCGAGACGTTCCAGGTCATGGTGGCCGACGGCAAGGGCCTGTACTGGCTCTGCCGCCTGCTCGGGATCCCGGTCCGGTCCGACGCGACCATCACGGATGCGATGCGGATCCTCTTCGAACTCGCGTCCGGGCGCGGCTATCGCGTGATGCTCCTGGGGACGGACGCCGAGGGGAACCGGCTCGCCACCGCGAACGTGAGGCGCAGCTATCCGGGCGCGGTGGTGCTCGACGGACGGGATGGCTACTACACGCGCGAGCAGGAGCCGGATGTGGTCGCCGAGATCAACGCGAAGGCGCCGGACATCCTGATGATCGGCATTTCGTCCCCGATGAAGGAGGAGTTCGTCGAACGGCACCGCGGGTCCCTGAACGTGCCGGTGATCCTTCCGTTCGGCGGGAACATCGACATCCTCTCCGGGCGGACCCGGCCGATCCCGCTGTGGATCAAGAAGACGGGCACCACCTGGATCTACCGGATTCTCCAGGAACCCCGGCGGCTCGCGAAGGGCATGGGGACGAGCGCGGCCGACGTGGTCTTCCGCCTGATGCCGCGCCTGCTGTGGGAGCATTTCGTCCGCCGAAACGCGGCGTTCTCCATCGCCGCGTTCTACAAGCCGGCCGCGACCACGCCCGCCGCCGCATCCCGATGAGGGCCTCGATCGTCACGCCGGTTCGGAATCCGGGGCTCGTCCTGCGCCGTTGTCACGCCTCCGTGGCGGATCAGACGCGGGCCGGGACGGGATCGCTTTCAGGATCGGGGTTGCCCTTGGAGTCCCGCGTGCGGCCGGGCGGGACTTCGGCGGGCTCAGTCGAGCCGCCGCCCGGCCCCACCGTCGATACCACGGGAAGCGCGGGTAGGGCGGGGCGGCCCGCCCCGCCGGGCGGGGGACCTTCGGGAGGGTACATCGCGTTTTCCGACGGAGCGGGGTTGGGCCGCGTCGAGCATCTCGTCATGGATGGCGCCTCCGCCGACGGCACCGCGGAGTGGCTGCGGCGTGTGGCTCCGGGGGGGGAGATCCGGAAGTCGGAGGTCGGAGGGCGGAGGGCGGAGGGCGAAGGTTCTGGGGCGGAGGGCGAAGAGCGGAGAGCGAAGGGCGAAGAGCGGAGAGTGGAGGTCGAAGAGCGAAGAGCGAAGGGCGAAGAGCGGAGAGTGGAGAGCGGAGGGCAGACGTCAGAGGGCAGAAGTCAGAGATCGGAAGCTGCCGGGCGGGATCCGTCCGACCTCCGACTTCCGACCTCCGACCTCGATCCCAGTCCGTCGGCCCTCGGTCCTCGGCCCTCGGACCTCGTTCCCCTTTCAGGTTTCAGGTTTCCTCCCTCATCCCTCCCTCTTCGCTGGCTCTCCGCGCCCGACCGCGGCATGTACGACGCCCTGAACATGGGCTTCGACCTGGCGGACGGGGAGATCCTCGGCTGGCTCAACGCCGACGAACAGTACCTGCCGGGCACGCTGGTCTTCGTCGCGGATTGGTTCGCCGCGCATCCGGGTCATGACCTCCTGTTCGGCGATCACCTTCTCGTGCGCGGGGACGGCAGTCTCCTCGCGCGACGCCGGGTGCCGCCCGTGAGGTGGCCCTACGTCCTCGCGTCGCACCTCCACGGACTCTCGTGCGCGATGTTCTTCCGGCGGCGGGTCTGGGAAGCCGGGATCCGCTTCGACCCATCGTACCGGTCGGTGGGCGATGCCGACTGGGTGGTCCGCGTGCTCCGCGCCGGGTTCCGCGCGGGCACGACGGATCGACCCCTTGCCGCGTTCACGCTCGGCCCCGGCAACCTGAGCCGCCAGGCGGCGTCCCGCGAGGAGGAGTGGCGTCTGCTGGCCGGCGCGCCCGCGTGGATTCGAGCGGGGCGGGCGGCGCTCAATCTCGCCCGGCGCGCGGAGATGGCTGCCCGCGGGGCCTGCCGCCGGACGCCGTTCATCGAGTACGAGCTGTTCACGGGCGACGATCCGCCGGCGCGGACGCGGTTCGAGGCGCGCGACATCGAATGGCGATGGCCGAAAGGATGATGTTCCGGTCTTCTCCTGCGGGCCGGGGTCGGCCCCGCCGGCCATAGCGATTTCCGGCGGGAGGGCCGGGTTCCACCCCGGCCGCGAGAGGATCCCGGCGAACCGGGCGCGGTGGCACGCGCCCCTCCCGGCTCGGTGCAATGGGTGGGAGGGCCGGGTTCCACCCCGGCCGCAAGAGGATCCCCGACGAACCGGGCGCGGTGGCACGCGCCCCTCCCGGCTCTGCGCAACAGGTGGGAGGGCCGGGTTCCACCCCGGCCGCGAGAGGATCCCCGACGAACCGGGCGCGGTGGCACGCGCCCCTCCCGGTTCGGTGCAACGGGTGGGAGGGCCGGGTTCCACCCCGGCCGCGAGAGGATCCCCGACGAACCGGGCGCGGTGGCACGCGCCCCTCCCGGCTCGGTGCGACGGGTGGGAGGGCCGGGTTCCACCCCGGCCGCGAGAGGATCCCGACGAACCGGGCGCGGTGAAGCGCGCCACACCCGGTTCGGTGCAACGGGCGGGAGGGCCGGGTTCCACCCCGGCCGCGAGAGGATCCCCGACGAACCGGGCGCGGTGGCACGCGCCCCTCCCGGCTCGGTGCAACGGGTGGGAGGGCCGGGTTCCACCCCGGCCGCGGGAGGATCCCGACGAACCGGGCGCGGTGGCACGCGCCCCTCCCGGCTCGGTGCGACAGGTGGGAGGGCCGGGTTCCACCCCGGCCGCGGGAGGATCCCGACGAACCGGGCGCGGTGGCACGCGCCCCTCCCGGCTCGGTGCGACAGGTGGGAGGGCCGGGTTCCACCCCGGCCGCAAGAGGATCCCCGACGAACCGGGCGCGGTGGCGCGCGCCCCTCCCGGCTCTGCGCAACGGGCGGGAGGGCCGGGTTCCACCCCGGCCGCGAGAGGATCCCCGACGAACCGGGCGCGGTGGCACGCGCCCCTCCCGGCTCGGTGCAACAGGTGGGAGGGCCGGGTTCCACCCCGGCCGAACGTGGATTTGAGATGACTGACACGATTCACCGCCCGGTACGCTATCCGGCGTGGAAGGCGCTCGCCGCCCGCCTCCTCGAGGCCGCCCTGCGCCCCCTCGTGGCCTTCGCGCCCGCGCCGCGGGGATTGGACGCCGTCCGCCGCATGCTGATCGTTGAGCCGTTCCGGCTCGGGGACGCGGCGCTGCTCCGCGGGATGCTCGCCCCGTTGCGCGAGCGGTTCCCGGACGCGAAGATCCACCTGCTTCTGCATCCCGGGTCCGCGGCACTGTACCGGGACCATCCGGCGGTGACGCGGGTCCATGAACTCGCCCTCCCGTGGGCCAGCGTGCCCGGCCGGCGGGCGGGATGGGTGGCGGCGTGGAGGTTCCTCCGTTCGCTGCGGTCGCTCCGCTTCGACCTCGGCATCGACCCGCGCGGCGACGTCCGCAGCCAGGCCGCGCTGGTGGTGGCCGGGTGCGCGGAGCGAGCCGGGTTCACGAACTACCTGGCCTGCAACATCCGTATCCGCGGCGCGCTGCTGACGCGGAGCGCCGGCGATCTGCCCCTCGCGCACCGTGTTGAGCTGCACGATGCCGTGCTGGCCCTCCTCGGATGCCGGCCGGCGGATCCGCCGGCGCGCGTTCCGCATCGGGCGGCGGACGGACGGGTGCGGGTGGTGATCAGCACGGGGGCGGGTTGGAGCTTCCGTCTGTGGCCGGAGGAACTGTGGGCGGAGGTCGTCCGCAGGCTGGCAGGGCGGGGCGACGTCGAGGTCCGCCTGGTCGGCGTGCCGGCGGAGCAACCGCGTCTTCAACGGATCGTGGCGGGGGCCGGCGGCGGAGGCACGATCCGGATCACCGATCTCCGGGGGTTGCTCGACGAACTGGCCTCGGCCGATCTCGTGGTGTGCCCCGATAGCGCGGTGATGCATCTGGCATCCGAGTGGTTCGGTCGTCCGGTGCTGGCGCTCTTCGGACCGGGCGTCGTGCCGCTCTACCGGCCGCGCAGCGCGGGCAGCGTCGTGCTCGATGCCCAGGGGGACTATCCGTGCGCGCCCTGCACGCAGCAGCGGTGCGTGCGGCCGCACAGTCCTTGCATGGGTGCGGTTGGAGTCGAGGGCGTCATCCGCGCCCTGGGCGCCATGCTCTCGGGCGACGGATCCCGCGACGGGCACTGACTTGCACGGATGGGAGGGGAAGTCGGGCTTCGGGAGAGGACGGGCGAAGGATGGGGGATGAAACCTGAGACTTGAAAGCAGAGGGGCGGAGGACAGAGGTCGGAGGTCGGAGGACAGAGGGCGGAGGTCGGAGGACAGAGGGCGGAGGTCGGAGGACAGAGGGCGGAGGTCAGAGGACAGAGGGCGGAGGGCGGAGGTCCGAGGTCCGCGCGACACTCGACACTCGACACTTGCCACTCGCCGCTTGCCACCCGGTTCCGCGTTCCGGATTGGCATCCGCACTTCGGTGTTCGATGTTGGTTGTTGAGTCCTTACCTTCTTTCTCGCTCGGATGTTGGCTTCCGTTGTGGCTAGATAGAGCGCGTTTCGTGGGCCGGGAACGGGATGGGAGACACACGCATGAAGCGACTGATGGTGACGGGCGGGCTGGGGTTCATCGGGTCGTACTTCGTCGATCTGGCGCTCAAGCGCGGGCACCAGGTGATCAACGTCGACAAGGCGACCTATGCCGCGCGGGGCGATCTGGACTTCCACGACCGGGAGAACTACGAGCACGTTCGTGCGGACATCTGCGATCTGAAGCACCTGCCGGTGGGCGTGGACTTCATCGTCAACTTCGCGGCGGAGTCGCACGTCGACAACTCCATCCTGGCCAACCAGGACTTCTTCCACAGCAACGTGCGGGGCGTCTACAACCTGCTCGAACTCGTTCGAGCGAAGGATGAGACCGACCGTCCCGTCTTCGTCCACATCTCCACCGACGAGGTCTACGGGACGAACCAAGAGGGCTCCTATACTGAACTCGACCGGCTGAACCCGTCCAATCCGTACTCGGCCACGAAGGCGGCGGCGGACCAGCTCATCCTGGGCTGGAAGCATACCTACGGTCTGCCGGTGATGATCGTCCGGAGTTGCAACAACTACGGGTACGGCCAGTATCCGGAGAAGCTTCTGGCGAAGACAATCGACTTCCTTCTCAACGGGAAGCGAATGACCATCCATGGCGACGGCACGTACCGTCGCGAGTGGCTCTACGCCGGCGACAACTGCGAGGCGATCCTGCTCTTGCTGGAAAAGGGGCATGTCGGCGAGATCTACAACGTCTCCTCGAACGAGGAGCACTCCGTGATCGAGGCCGCGCGCATGGTGGCCGCGACGCTGGGGCTGGATCCGGACGAGTCCTTCGCGTTCATTCCCAACCGTCCGGGGCAGGACCTGCGCTACTCGGTCGACTGCTCCAAGGTCCGCGCGCTCGGCTGGGCGCCGAAGATGACTCTGGCCACGTATCTGCCGGAGTATGTGAGGCTGTACAAGCAAAGAGCGTAGAGCGAAGAGCGCGGAGCGGAGGGCGGCGAGCAGAGAGCGAAGAGCGGAGGGCGGAGAGCGAAGAGCGAAGAGCGGAGAGCGGAGAGCGATGAGCGGAGAGCGGAGGGCGGAGAGCGCGGAGCACAGAGCGGGCCCGGGGAAAGCGGGAGGCGTCTCATGAGGCGAGCACGTTTCAGGTTCGAGGATTTGGAGGTCTGGCAGCGGGGAGCGGAGATCACGCATTCGCTTTGTGATATCGCAGACGATCTGGAGGAAAGAAGACGATACCGTTTTGCCGAGCAACTTCGCGCGGCCGCCTTGAGTATCCCCAACAACGTGGCGGAGGGGTCCGGGAGCCAATCGAAGCGGGAGTTCGGGCAGTTCCTCAACATCGCGCGACGGTCGGCTTTCGAATGTGCAAGCATGTTGCTGGTCTTCGGAAAGAGGCACCTGGTCGACGAGGATCTGATGGACTCGATTCTCGGGGATCTTGATGAGGAATGCAGGATGCTCTTGTCCTTCAAGCGATCCCTTGCGTAGGCGGATTCGTGGGCGATATGGAACAAACTGCGCTGTCAGCCGTGCGGCTTCCGCTCTCTGCTCTCAGCTCTCCGCTCTTGGCGTCGAAGGAGCCGAGATGAATGCCCTGTTCAGGATCATCGGACTCGCCGAGAAGCCGGGATCCGTCGGTGGCGCCCTGATCATGTTCCAGCCGGGGACGAGGCCGGACGGGTTGCCTTTTGAAATCAAGAAGGTCCTCTACATGACCGACATCCGCGAGGACCACGTGCGCGGCGGGCATGCGCATTTCGAGACCGAGGAGATCCTCGTCTGCCTGCGAGGCGCGTGCACGGTCGATCTCGACGACGGCTGCGGCCGGAGGGAGTCGGTCCTCCTCGACCGCCGGGATCGCGCGCTGCTCCTGTACCCGCACGTCTGGAGAGTGGTCCGTGACTTCGCGCCCGGGACCGAACTGCTGGCGGTGGCGGGACTGGCCTACGACGAGAAGGACTACATCCGCAGCCGGGCGCGGTTCGAGGAACTCGCGCCGGGCTGGGGCGGGTCGCTGGGCGGCAGCGCCAGGAGGGCGTCATGATCGTCGAGCCCCTGCAGTCGAGGAATGTCCGCCTCCGGACGGCGACCGACGACGATGCGGCGTTCATGCTTGAGCTGCGCACGGACGAGTCGCTTTCCAGGTTCCTGAACCGGACCGACGCCGATCTCGGGAAGCAGAAGGCATGGATTGCCGCCAAGCGTGATGCGGCGGACGATCTTCCCCTGATCATCGAGGACGCCGCCGGCCTGGCGGTCGGCACGGTGTCGATCTACCACATCGACGCCGCGTTGAAGTCCTTCTGCTGGGGCCGCTGGATCATCCGTCCCGGATCCATGGTCACCGCGGCCATCGAATCGGCCCTGCTCGTGTATGTGCAGGCGTTCGAAAAGCTGGGTCTCGAACTGTGCGTCTTCGACGTGCGAAACGGGAATGCCAAGGTGCTGTCGTTCCACGAGAAGCTGGGGGCGCACTTTATGTACCGCACGTCCACGGATTCCTGGTTCTTCTTCTCCAAGGACGATTTCGCCGCCGCTAGGTCCCGCTACGCCCGGTTTCTGTAGGGCGTGCGACATCTTCAATCCCGCGTGGACGATCGGGTAGGGCCGGGCGGCCCGCCCGGCCACGGACGGATTCTCGTGGGCGGAGGTGCTTCGCAGGTCCGTCGTGCGGCCCGCCCGGCGGGCGGGCCCTACCTTCTGTATGCGAGGACGGGCGGTTTTGATCC
>VGWF01000108.1 GCA_016873715.1 Lentisphaerota bacterium
CCCCGAGGAACGGCCGGTCGCCGAGATCGCCGCCCTGCTGGGCCTCTCCCGCATCCACGTCCGCGTCCGCGCCTTCCGCGCCCGCGCCCGCCTCCGCCGCGCCCTGGCGGATCTCCCCTCCTGAATAACGATAACCGTGTAACCGGCGCGGTCCGCCGTCGTTTACACCGTCATGAACCCGCATCATCGGATCCTGGATCGACTGACCGCCGCCGCCCGCGGGGCGCGACCTGTCCCCGCGAACGACCTCGCCCCGTCCACGGCCACCCGCGTGCTCGCCCGCCTGCGCGAGCGACCGCCGGACCGGCTGTGGTGGGAGGCCCTCGCCGCGCGGGCGGCGGTCACCGCCTGCGCCGCGGCCACCGTCTACGCGCTGCTGCCGGCCCCCGCGCCGTCGCGTGCGGGCGATGATCCCGTCGGCGTCGCCTCCGCAATCCTGATCACCGCGCTCAACCCGGAGTAGACCCATGAACCCGCACCCGAACGTCCGCGCCGCCGCCTGGCTGGCGCTCCTTTTCACCGCCGGCGCCGCGATCGGCGGAACCGCCATGGCCCGTCGCGCGCCGCGCAGCGGCTGGGCCGGCTGGCCCTACGCCGCCGTCGAGGAGTCCTGGCGCGAGCGGCGCATGGAGAACCTGCGGACGCACGTCGGCCTGACCGCCGAACAGGAAGCCGCGATCGCTCCGGCCATGGATGCGACCGCCGCCGAACTGCGCGAACTCCGCGAGAGCGTTCGCACACGCGCCTCGCGCATCATCGGCCGCAACAGCGCGGCGATCCGCGCGGAACTGACGCCGGACCAGGTCGCGAAGTACGATGCGTGGCTGAAGCAAAGCCAGTCCCGCCGGCCCGCCGCCGCCCCGCAGAGCCCGAAGCCCACGGAGTGAGTCATGAGAGTGAATCCGGTCCCCTTCCTCCTTCCCGCCGCGATCCTCTTCCTCGCGCCGGCGGCCCCCGCGCTGGACGTGGCGGACGCCGAGTTCGACCTGTGCGTCCGCAACGTCGGCGCCTGCGCGAAGTTCTACCGCGACGGCCTCGGCATGCGCGAGGTCGAGCCGGGCGCGCTGCTGGAATGGGCCGGCTGCCGTCTGCGACTGCGCAAGATCGAGGGAACCGGTCCGGCGCCCGCGCCGGGCAATCCGATGCGGCAGATGCTCGCGCAGAACGGCTTCCGTTGGTTCTCGCTCTGGTTCAAGGACCCGGCGGCGGCCGGCGAGCGGCTCGTCCAGGCCGGCTACCCGGCGCCGATGAAGGGCGGCAGGGTCAGCATGACGCGCGATCCCGACGGCAACGTCGTCGAGCTCATGGGCATCCCGCGCAGCGCGGACGCCGAGACCTTCACCTGGGGCATGGCCGTCAGCGACGACGCGGCGGCCCGGAAGTTCTACGGCGCGACGCTGGGCCTGCACGAGTTCGAGCCGTGGAACCTGCCCCCGCCCGTGTCCACGAAGATGTACCTCTTCGCGACCGGGGGCGGACGCGTCAAGTTCGCCGCGACACCGGGCGATCGCCCGCGCGAGTCCGAGGCCGGCCCCGACGCACCCGGCCTGCGGAGCGTCACGCTGCGCGTCGCCGACCTCAAGGCCGCCCGCGCCGAACTCGAGGGCCGCGGCGCGGCCGTTGCCGAATCCGCGGGCCGTCTGCTCCTGACCGATCCCGACGGCAACCGGATCTACGTTGCGGTCGCCGACGCCCGGCCCGGACCGCGTACGCCATCCGCGAAGCCTGAAGCCCGGTCCGGCGCGCCCGCAACGGAGGCCCGACCCGCCCCCGCCGCCGGGACCGCCCGCGGCGGCGCCGCCTGGGCGAGCCCGGCCAACGCCGCGATCCTCTTCCGCCAGTTGGACCGGGACGCCGACGGAAAGCTGACCGCCGATGAGGTTCCGCGCGACGGCCTGTTCCGGGCGATCGACAAGGACGGCAACGGCTCGGTCACGCCGGCCGAGGCCCGGGCCTACCTGGAGACGCGCCCGCCGCGCGCATCGCCCGCCGCGACGCCCCCTGCCGCCACCCTCCCCGCCCCACCCTCCGCGCCGGGCGAGCCGGCCTTCAAGGCCGTGCCCGACAGCGACGCCGCGCGCGACGCCGCCGGACGCGGCCAGCTCTTCGAGAGCATCGTCGTGCCGGGCCTGACCGATCTTCGCGCCGGCATGAACGGCCTCGCCATCGCCGACCTCAACCGCGACGGACGGCTCGACCTGCTCGCGACCTTCTCCCCGCAGCGCGGCACCGGCGGTCGGTGGGAGGAGGGCGAACTGCTGCGCGTATTCCTCAACGAGGGCGCTTGGAAGTTCCGGGAGCACGCGCTGACGCTCCGCGACACGAAGTTCACCATGGACGCCTTCGGCCGCGGCCAGGTGCCCGCGCTGGCGGACTTCAACGGCGACGGCTTCCTCGACCTCTTCGTCACGCGTCACGCCCGGATGAGCGCCGGCAAGCCGACGGTCCCCGGCGCCGAATCGGAAGGCAACTCGCTGTTCGTCACCGACGGCGCGTGGGACGTGCTCCGCGAGATCTCCGCCGGCGCAGGCATCCGGAACGAGCTCGCCTACAACCGCCAGCCGGTCCTCGGCGACGTCAACCGCGACGGCTGGCTCGACGTCGCGGTCGGCTGCGACAACATCAAGAACGCGATGGGCGGCGTGCCGCACAGCCGGTTGTTCGTGTTTAACCCTGACCATCACGCGGAGCGTGATGACTGCTTTGGCGGCGCATTCCGCGACATCGGCGGCACCGACCTCGTGCCGGACTTCGGCGGCTTCCACCACGACAGCGCGAAGGACAAGGCCGGTCCCGACATCAACCTGCGCGACCTCGACAACGACGGCGACCTCGACCTGGTCCAGACGTTCCACGTCGACGTGCGCGAACCGCTCCTGCCCTACTGGCCGGGCGAGTACCGGCAGGGCGTCTTCTGCTGGAAGAACCTGCTCGCGGAATCCGGCTCGCTCCGCTTCGAGAAGGTCACCGGCAACGGCCTCGCCTGCGAGGCGCGGCTCCGCTACGACCGGGAGAAGCAGGTCTACGTGCCCGAGGGCAAGGCGCCCGGGCTGCCCTACGTCGCGATCGAGGACTTCGACAACGACGGTCTCGCCGATGTGGTCGCCGTCGGCCCCGCCAGCCCCGGCTGGGCCCCGCGCGCGGAGTACGTCGGCGGCCGCTACTGGCGGAACCTCGGCGGCTTCCGCTTCGAGGAGCGCACGAAGGCCGCCGGACTCGAGGCGCTGGAGTGGACCTACCTCGAGTGGGCGGAGTTCTTCGGCTTCCCGGTCCCGTCGGAGACGGTCGCTGCACGCCCCGGCAGGCTGCAGACGCAGCCGGGCATGGACCGTCCCGCGCCGGCCTCCAACCGGCCCTACTTCGCCGACGCGATCCCGGCCGATTTCAACAACGATGGCCGGCTCGACCTCGTCGTGCAGGACCGCCACGAAGGGTTGAGGATCGCGGCGCGCGCCATCCTCTTCCTCAACCGCGGCGACGGCACGTTCGAGCCGCAGCCGACGACCTTCAGCGGCCTCGACGACAACGGCATCTGCGGCGAGGCCGCCGACCTCGACAACGATGGTCTGCTGGACCTCGTGTTTGCGGCCGACCCCGACAATTCGGGCCTCGCGCAGTCCGCCGACCGCTACGAAAGCAAGGTCTACTGGAACACGGGGCTCCACGGCGCGCGCTCGAACCACTGGCTGCGCCTGCGGTTCGCGGGCGTCAAGGATGCCGAACTCATCGGCGCGCGCGTCGAGATCGCCGCCGGCGACCTCCGGCAGACGCGCTGGGTTCACGCCAACCACAGCTACAAGAGCGGCGGCGCGCTGGAGGTCCACGCCGGCCTCGGCCCCCACGCCGCGGCCGACGTGAAGGTGACGCTGCCCGGCGGGCGCACGGTCGCGTTCGCGAAGGTGAAGGCCGACCGCTACGTCGAGGCGGACCTGACCGGCGGCGGGATCCGCGACGTGGCCCTTCCGGTTGCTCCCTCCGGCTCCCGCCTCCCGGCCGCCGCCTCGAAGCCCGTGTCCGAACCGGCGCCGGTTCCCGCAACGCCCGCCGGCCGCAAGCCCGACATCGTCATCCTTCTCGCCGACGATCTCGGCTACGCGGGCACGGGCTTCAACGGCTGCCCGGACATCCCGACGCCGCACATCGATTCGATCGCGAAGAACGGCGTGCGCTTCACCGACGGCTACGCGACGCACCCGGTCTGCTCGCCGTCGCGCGCCGGCCTGATGAGCGGGATGTACCAGCACCGCTTCGGCTTCGAGCACAACTCCGGCCCCGAGCGCTTCGCCGACCCCGGGTTCGGGCTGCCCCGCGAAGTCCCCACGCTCGCGGAGAAGCTGAAGGCGGCCGGCTACGCCACGGGGATGGTCGGCAAGTGGCACATCGGGTTCCAGGAGGGGCTGCGTCCGCACGAGCGCGGATTCGACTTCCACTACGGCTTCCTCAGCGGCGCGCGGACGTACATGCCCGGCAAGGCCGACAACGATCCGATCATTCGCAACGGCGTGCCGGTGACGAACGAGACGGAGTACCTCACCGACGCCCTCGCGCGCGAGGCCGTCGCATTTCTCGACCGCACGCCGGACACGCCGGCCTTCCTCTACGTCGCCTTCAACGCGGTGCACTCGCCGATGGAGGCGACGGATCCTTACCTGGCCCGTTTCCCCGCGCTGGCCGGCAATCGGCGCACGCACGCGGCCATGGTCTCGGCCATGGACGACGCCGTCGGCCGCGTCATGGGCAAGCTCCGCGCGCAGGGCCGCGAGGATAACGCGCTGGTCTTCTTCTACAGCGACAACGGAGGGCCGACGGCGCAGACGACCGCCAGCAACGCCCCGCTCCGCGGCTTCAAGGGGCAGATGCTCGAGGGCGGCATCCGCGTGCCCTTCGCGATGCAGTGGAAGTCGGCCGTGCCCGGCGGACGGACGTACCGCGAGATGGTCATGGCATTCGATATCCATGCCACGGCACTCGCAGCCAGTAGTCATCACGCTCCGCGTGATGCGCCCCAGGACCATGTCCTCTCGCGGAGCGAGAGGACTACTTTGGACGGCGTCGACCTTGTGCCTTTCGTCACGGGGCGCGCCTCCGGCGCCCCGCACGACCGGCTCTTCTGGCGTTCCGGCGAGAAGCACGCCGCGCGCCTCGGCGACTGGAAGCTCGTCCAGGATCGCGACGGCGAAGCACAGCTCTTCAACCTCCAGGCCGACATCGGCGAAGCGACGGATCTCGCCGCGACGAAGCCGGAGAAACTGAAGGAACTCAGGGCCGCCTTCGACGAATGGGAAAAGGGCACGCAGCCCGCCAAGTGGGTGCGCCAGGACGGCCGCACCGCCGGACCCGCCCGCAGCGGCGCCGGCGGCGGGATCGAGGAGAGGTTCCGCCAATTCGACCGGAACCGGGACGGGCGCGTCAGCCGCGAAGAACTCCCGATCGAGACGTTCGACCGGGCCGACACGGACAAGGACGGCTTCCTCTCTCTCGACGAAGCCCGCGCCCACTTCGGCAACGCCCGCAGGCGCACGAACCGGGGGACCGAATGAACCGACCTCTCCTGTCCGCAATCTGCACGGGGCTGCTCGCCGCGGCGGCGGCCGCCCAGGAACCGACGACGCCCGCGCGCCCGGCCTACTCGCCCGAACAGGTGTTCCGGCAGTGGGACCGAAACGGCGACGGGAAGCTCGTTGCCGACGAGGTGCCGCGGCCGCAGCTCTTCTCCGCGCTCGACCGAAACGGCGACGGCGCCGTCACGCCGGACGAGGCCGCCGCGCCCGGCCGCGGCGCAGCGCAGGCTCCGCAGGGACGTCCCGCCGGCGCGGCGGCGCCGCCCGCCGCCGGCGTCTTCCGCGACTGGCGCGATGTCGGGGCGCGGGCCGGAAGGGGCGGCGCCGCGGAGGGTGCGCCCCTCCCCCCGGCGTCGAACTTCACCGCCCGCACCCACGGCGATGAGGCGAAGGCGGCGGGCCTGAAGCCGGAGGTCCTCTCGCGGCTCGATGTCGAGATGCAGCGGCATGTCGCGGCCGGCAACGTCGCCGGCGTCGTCGGCCTGATCCACCACGGCGGGCGGACCGGGTACTTCGAGGCCTTCGGGATGCAGGACATCGAGGCGCGAAAGCCGATGCCGAAGGACGCCATCGTCCGGCTCATGAGCATGACCAAGCCCGTCATCGCCGTCGCGGCGCTGGCGCTTTTCGACGAGGGCCGCTTCGGCCTCGACGAACCGATCTCGAAGCATCTGCCGGAATGGAAGGCGCCGACGGTGCTGGAGGACGGCAAGCCGGTGCCCGCGAAGTCCGCCATCACGCCGCGCATGCTGATGAGCCACAGCAGCGGGCTCTACTACGGCGACATCGAGAAGGGATCTCGGACGCGCGCCGGCGGTTCGGGTGGAGCGGCGGAGTCCGGCGGGGCCGCGGCGATGGCCTTCGCCGCCACCCGTGGGGCGCAGACGACGCTCAAGGAGTTCTCCGAGTCCCTGGCGAAGCAGCCGCTCAAGTTCCACCCCGGCGAGGGCTACCAGTACGGGCATTCGATCGACATCCTCGGCCGCTACATCGAGGCCGTCGCCGGAAAGCCGTTGGACGCGGTCCTCCGGGAGCGCGTGTGCGGTCCGCTCAAGATGACCGACACCGATTTCTGGGTCCCGCCGGAGAAGGCCGGCCGGATCGCGGGGCTCTACCGTCAGCCGCGCCCGGGCGTCCTCGAACCCGGCCGCGACGCGGAGACCCTGACCCGCAAGCCGGCGCTCTTCCTCGGCGGCCACGGCCTGTGCAGCACGACCGCGGACTACGAGCGCTTCTGCCGCATGATCCTCGGCCGCGGCGCGCTCGACGGCGTGCGCGTGCTCAAACCCGAAACCGTCGACCTGATGTTCCAGAACCACCTCAAGCCCGGGCTCGGCCAGAAGTACGGCCTGGGCGCAGCCGTCGACGGCGAGGGCGGCTACTCGTGGGGCGGCGCGAACGGCACGCAGTTCTGGATCGACCGCGCGCACGGACTCTTCGCGGTCTTCATGGTTCAGACCCAGCTCTACCGCGCCCCGACCTACGGCGTCTTCCGGACGCTGGCGAACGAGTCCGCCGGCATCGCGGGAGGCCGCGCCGGCGCGCCCGGCGAAGGCGGCGCCGCGGCGGCGGGCGGCGGCGCGGGCGGGGTCTTCCGGCAACGCGACGCCAACGGCGACGGCAAACTCGACCGGACCGAACTGCCCGGCGCCCTGTTCGATCGGCTCGACACGGATAAGGACGGTTTCGTGACCGAGGAGGAAGCGAAGGCGCTGTGGAAACCCAAACAATGAAAGCCACCCTCACACTCATCGGTGTTACGACGTTCCTTGCCTGTCTCTCCCTCCCGGCACAGGACAAACTTCTGCCTCCGGGGGATCACATGCGGACCCTCGCCGTGGATGGGCGGCAGCGAAGCTACCTTCTGCACGTGCCGCCCGGCGCCGCCGCTGGCCAGGCGCTCCCGCTGGTCATCATGCTGCATGGCGGCGGCGGCACGGCGGATAACGCGGCGAAGGAAACAGGATGGTCCGCCAAGGCCGATGAGGCTGGCTTCCTGGTCGCCTATCCCAACGCCACCCCGGCCGATCCGGGCGAACCCGCCGCGTTCCGCGGTAATCCGCAAACGTGGAACGACGGCTCGGGCCGCTTCAAGAAGGAAGGCGGCGAACCTGACGATGTCGCATTCATCAGCGCCATGATTGACGACATCGGCGCGCAGACCGCGCTCGACCGGAAGCGGGTCTTCGTCGCGGGGTTCTCCAACGGCGCTTCGATGGCCTTCGCCGTCGGAGCAGGACTTCCGGATCGCGTCACCGCCATTGCGCCGGTAGCCGGGGCCTGCTGGCTGGCTGAGCTGAAGCTGAAACGCGGCGTGCCCCTTTGCTACATCACCGGCGCGGCGGACCCGCTGAATCCACTCAGCGGCGGACCGCTCCGGCTGGGACTGGGCGGCAGGGACAAGCCGCCCGTGCAGGATTCCATTCTCAAGTGGGTGAAGGCCGTCGGCGCCCCGGTCGAACCGACCGAGACGCGCGAGACGAACGGCATCCGCACGCTCCGCTACGGTCCGGGCCGCGATGGCGCCGGGGTCGTCTTCATCACCATCGAGGGCCAGGGCCACGTGTGGCCCGGTGGCAGGAACTTGCTCCCGGAGACCCTCGTGGGCCAGGCGACGGGGAAACTGAAAGCGGTCGATGTAATCTGGGATTTCTTCAGCGCACAGACGCCGCCGCCCGGTTCCGGAAGTCCAAACACCGAAGGCGGACTCCATCACGGCGACCACACGCGCACCGTCAAGGTCGGCAACCTGCAGCGCCGCTACCTGGTGCACGTTCCTCCGGGCTATGACGCCGCGAAAGCGACGCCGGTCGTCATCGCGTTTCACGGCGGCGGCGGGAATCCCGCGAGCATGGTGCGGCTCAGCGGGCTGAACGCGAAGTCGGACGCGGCCGGATTCATCGTTGCGTATCCGTATGGCACGGGTCGGCTGGAGAATCAGTTCCTCACCTTCAACGCCGGCGGTTGCTGCGGCTACGCGATGGAGAACAAGATCGACGATGTCGGCTTCACCCGCGCGCTGATCGACGACCTGGCGACGGTCGTGACCCTCGACACCAACCGTGTCTTCGCCACCGGCCTCTCGAATGGCGGCATCATGGCTCATTACCTCGCGTCGGAGTTGTCCGACCGCATCGCCGCCATCGCGCCGGTCGGCGGCCCGTTGATGATGGACGCGTGCCGCCCGCGCCGTGCCGTTTCCGTCATGCACTTTCACGGCACGGGGGACGAGTTCGCGCCGTTCAAGGGGGGCTTCGGCAAAGGCGCGGCCGGCGGCAAGGGCGTGACCGACTTCAAATCGGTGGACTTCACCATCAAGAACTGGGTGAAGGCAAACAGCTGCGATGCCCGGCCGGAGATTGTCCCGTTGCCGGACAAGGCCGACGACGGCATGCGCGTCACGCGAAAGACGTGGAGCGGCGGCAAGGACGGCTCCGAAGTCGTCCTGATCGAGATCGAAGGCGGCGGCCACACCTGGCCGGGCAGGGAGCCGCCGGTGGCCATGCTCGGCAAGTCCACCATGGACATCTCAGCCAACGACCTGATGTGGGAGTTCTTCCAAGCGCATCCGCTGAAGCCGTCCGTCGCACCGCCGCCGGCTGCGGACAACGCGCCGGGCAGGTTGAAGACGCTTCCGGACAGCGATGCCACGCGCGACGCGGCGGGCACCGGGCAGATGTTCGAGGCGATTCATGTTCCGGGTTTCACGGACTTCCGCGAGGGGCTGAACGGGTTTGCACTCGGCGATTTCGACCGCAACGGCTACCTCGACATCCTGACCGTCACCACGGAACCCTTCGCCCTCGACGGGAGGTCGGGCGATGAGACCAACGCTGTCAAACGCACCCGCGATCCCAAGGACAAGCTGCGGCTGCTGCTGAACTTCGGCGGCTTCCGTCTCCAGTCGCAGGCCGTGACGCTCACCGGGTCGGCGGCCACACCGGATGATCTCAGCCAGGGCTGGCGCGGCGGGCAGGTGCCGGCGCTGGCCGATTTCAATGGCGACGGGTTGCTCGACGTGTTCATCACGCGTCAGGCGCCGATGAGCAACGGGAAGATCCGCGAGGGTTTCAAGCCGATCGGCTGCAGCCTGTTTCTGAGCGACGGTCGCTTCGACCGGTTCCGGGATGGCTCCCTCGAATACGGGGCGCTCAATGAACTGGCCTACAACCGCCAAGTGAGCCTGGGGGACGTCAACCGGGACGGGTTCCTCGATATCGCGCTCGGGGCGGACAACGTCGTCAGCGCGTTCGAGGGCCTGCCGAAATCCGTGCTCTACGTGTTTCAGCCGAAGGATGGCGAGTTTGAAGGGGGCAAGTTCAAGGACATCGGCGGCACGGATCTCGTCCCGGACTTCGGCGGTTTCCATCACGACAGCGCCAGGGACAAAGCGGGACCGAATCTCGCGTTGCGGGACATGGACAACGACGGCGACCTCGACCTGTTGCAGAGCACGCACGTTCTGATCAACGGCCGGTTTCGCCATGGCCTGCCGTATTCCCCCGGCGAGTATCGCCAGGGCGTTTTCACCTGGCGCAACCTGCTCAAGGAAACCGGTGAGTTCCGGTTCGAGAAGTCGGCCGGCAACGGTCTGGCCGTTGCAGCCCGCCTGCGTTTCGATGAGAAACAGCAGCGCTTCGTGCCGGCCGGCGAAGCGCGGGCGCCGGGCCTGGCGTATCTCCTCTTTGGCGACGTGGACAACGACGGCTTGTATGACGTCATCGCGGTGGATGGAAGTGACGCCACGTTCACGCCGAAGACCGAGGACGTCGGCGGACGCTTCTGGCTGAACAAAGGCGGATTCCGTTTCGAGGAGGCGACGGCCAGGTGCGGGCTGGCTTCGTTGAACAACCGCTACGCCGACTGGTATGAGTTCTTCGAGGCCTCGGTTTCACCGGCCCTCCTTCAAGAGAATGAGTTGCAAGCCTTCCGCGTGAGCCAGCCGGGGTTAGAGCCTGTGCGGGCGATTGACCTCCGGCCCTATCACGCCGACGTGATCTTCGCCGACTTCAACAACGACACGTGGCTGGATTTCGTCATCCCCGACCGCCGCGAACCCAAGGCCATCGAAACGCGGTGCCTCCTCTTCATGAATCAGGGGAACGGCGTGTTCAAACCCGTGCCGACCACCGTTTCGGGGCTGAACGGTTCCGGCATTTGCGGCGAAGCCGCGGACCTGAACAACGACGGCCTGGTGGACTTGCTGATCGCCGCCGACCCGGACAACAGCGGGATTGCCAGTGACCTGAGGCGCTATGAAAGCATGGTCTTCCTGAACACCGGTCTGCACGGCGGGCGCACCAACCACTGGCTGCGGTTGCGCTTCTCCGGCATCACCCACGCCCGGCTGCTGGGTGCCCGCATTGAAGTTCTCGAACCGGGAAGCACAAAGAGGCTCGGCACGCGCGGAATCTACTCGAACCACAGCTACAAATCCGGCAGCCCAATGGAAGCTCATTTCGGGCTTGGTATAACAAGCCATGTTGACGTGTCGGTCCATTTGCCCGGAGGCGAACATTTCACGGTGAAAAACGTCCAAGGCGATCGTTACCTGGACCTGAACGTGCCGGAGCGAGCCGTTCGCGAGGTGCTGTGACGCCACCCGGAGACGATTCCCTGAATCACAACCCCAACACCACGATCACGACCGAGGAACAAACAAGATGAATGCACCCGGAATGGCCGGCATCGTCGTCACCCTTGCCCTCGCTCCATGGAGCCTCGCCTCCGCGCAATCTCAGCCACAAACGCGAGGTGCCCTGAAGCAACTCGACAGCAACTGGCCGCAGTTTCGCGGGCCGGGAGCGCGCGGCGTGGCCGATGGCGCGAGGCTCCCCGACCGCTGGTCGGCCACGGAGAACATCGCGTGGAAGACCGATCTGCCCGGCCGCGGCTGGTCGTCGCCCGTTGTCTGGGGCAAGTCCGTATTCCTGGCCACCGTCGTCAACCGGGGCGTATCCGAACCGCCGAAGACAGGCCTCTACCTCGGCGGCGATCGTTCGCAACCGGCGACCGGCATTCACGAGGGGTGGGTGTATGGTCTCGACTTGGAATCGGGCCGGGTGCGCTGGAAGGAGAAGGTGCATGAGGGGCAGCCCTCGAGTCCGATTCACATCAAGAACAGCTACGCCTCCGAGACGCCGGTAACCGATGGCGAGCGCGTGTATTTCTACTTCGGCAACGTCGGCGTGTTCGCCCATGACCTCGACGGCCAACTCGCCTGGTCGAAGCCGATGAAGCCGCACCGCACCCGCGCCGGCTGGGGCACCGCGTCGTCGCCGGTGCTGCACGGCGACCGGCTCTACATCGTCAACGACAACGAGGAGGCGTCCTTCCTGCTCGCCCTCGACAAGCGCACCGGCCGGGAGATCTGGCGCGTCGAGCGCGACGAGAAGAGCAACTGGTCCACGCCGTACGTGTGGCAGAGCGGCCGGCGCACGGAGATCGTCACGCCCGGCAGCGGCAAGGTCCGCGCCTACGACCCCGACGGCAGGGAACTCTGGTCGCTCCAAGGCATGTCCGGCATCACCATCGCCACGCCGTTTGCCGGGGACGATCTGCTGTACATCACGTCCGGGTTCGTCGCGAGCCGGCTGCGTCCGATCTACGCGATTCGACCCGGTGCGAGCGGCGACATCTCGCTCTCGCCGGGCCAGACGTCCAATGCATCCATCGCGTGGTGCAATCCGCTCGCCGCGCCCTACAACCCGAGCACGCTGCTCTACCGCGACCGCCTCTACGTCCTCCACGACCGGAGCCTCCTCGCCGCCTACGACGCGAAGTCCGGCGCGCCCCTGTTCGAGCGGGAGCGGATTCCGCAGGCGGGCGGCTTCACCGCGTCCCCGTGGGCGGCGGACGGCAGGATCTACTGCCTCGATGAGGACGGCGCCACCTTCGTCTTCCGCGCCGGCGACCGGTTCGAGTTGCTGCACGTCAACCGGCTGGCCGGCGACGACATGGCCATGGCCACCCCGGCCGTCGCGGGCGACCGGCTGCTGATCCGCACCGCCGCGCGCCTCTACTGCATCGCCCCTTCATCCCCGACCCGAACGCCGTGAGGATCGCAGCTGACGAACATGCAAGGAGAGACCATGAACGAGGGCCCGGTTCGATTCGTCGTTCGAGATCGGATCCCGCGCCGACGGTTCCTGGCCGGGGCCGCCGCGGGGATCGGCGCGGCGTACGCGCTCCCCGCAGCCCTCGCCGGCGAAGCCGCGGCGCCGCGCCGGTCGCGGATCTCGTACTACTGCAACGGCGAGATTCACGTCAACCTACCCGGCGCGCCGGAGAGCAAGCCGCTGACGACCGGGCACTGGGATTTCAAGCCGTCGTGGTCGAAGACCGGCGACATGTTTGTCTGCTTCCGCCGGCTCAAGAACGATCCCGTCACCGTCAACTGGCTCACGGCGATCTTCATCATCAACGTGGACGGCACGGGCTTTCATCAACTCTCCGATGGCACCTGCACCGACTTCAATCCGACGTGGACGCGGGACGGCACGAACACGCCCGTGTGGAACCGCAAGATCTCGGCGGCCGGCGGTTTCTGCATCATGGCGGGCAAGGTCGGAGGCAAGCCGGGCGAGGAGGTGGCACTCACCGGCAGGTCCTACAGCTCCTGGGTTCACTCGGCCCTCGGCGACGGACGGCTCTTCGTCGCCTCCGCGCCGCCGAAGCTCGGCCGTGCGTACTACCTCATGACGCCCAACCCGGGCGGCGAGCCGAAGTTCGAGCGGGTCGAGTGCGAACTGGCGACGAAAGGCGTGCTGGACCGCGTCAGCGTCTCGCCGAGCGAGAAGCGGATCTGCTTCGAGTACCAGACCGGCTTCAAGAGCAAGGGCATGATCGGCCGCACGCTCTATCTCGCCGACTTCGACGTGAAGGCGCGCGCGATCGCGAACGCGAAGCCCTTCGCCAACGAGGCGGGCAAGCCGTTCTGGTTCGCCTACCCGCGCTGGATCGACGGCGAGTCCGCGGTGGTCTACCACTCCGGCGAGACCGGGAAGAACCAGCTCTATGTCTACCGGTTGGAAGACGGCACGACACGGCGCGTCTCGACCCAGGCGGGCGCCGACTACCGCTATCCGCACGGAGAAGCCGCGCCATGCTGAACCAAAAGAGCGCCGTGGGACGCCGCATCGGGAAGATGAGGGTTGAATAAACGACCCCAAGCCATGAAGACGATCATCCTCAGCCTACCAGTCGTTCTCACCTGTCTCGTTCTCTCGGCGCAGGAGGCGCCGCGTCCTGCGGGCGCCGGGCTCGCCGAGCGCTTCAAGCAACTCGACCGCGATGGCGACGGGAGAGTGACGCGCGAGGAAGCGACGGGGTTGCCGATGTTCGATCAGTGGGACACGACCAAGGACGGCGCGGTGACGCTGGAGGAGGTCACGGCGTTCTACACGAACCGCCGCGCCGCAGGCGGCATGCCCAATCCTCCCCCTGCGCCTCCCGCCCCCGTCGCGCGGTCCCGCCCGGCGGCGGATGGCTTCGTGCCCGATGCTCCGTACGTGGGCGAGGTCGGCGGCTCCTACATCGATCCCGAGTTCAGCGAATCGGCCGGCCAGGTCGTGTTCCAGGACATGCAGAACCGCGTCTGGATCGGCGACGTTGACCCGGCGACGGGATTGTTCAAGACCGCGACGGGCCGCGATTACCTGATGGACGAGAACATCACCATCATCTTCGACCGCCCGCAGCAGGGCCGGAAGTTCTCGACCAACGGGCCGGAGTGGACGCGCGACGAGAAAGGCCATCTCGTCGTCAACACCAAGCCGGACGCGGCGGGCATCATGCAGCAGTGGGCCGCGCGGCTCGTGGACGGGAAGTCCGTCGTCACCCAACTCACGCGCCAGACGTATGACTGCTACGGCAACATGCCCAGCCGGTTCCAGGACGGCAAGGCTCCGCGCGTCGCCTACACCCACGACTGGCCGATCTGGAAGGCCAAGGCCGCGTGGATCTTCCTCGACCAACCCGGCGCGCCGCGGGAGCTGGCCAACTTCGACTACCGGCAGATGAGCATGTGGAGCGCGGTCTCCCCGCACTTCCTGTTCGTGCAAACACCGCCCGGCGCGCCGCACGGCCAGATCGCCGTCTCGGATGCGGATACCGGCAGCGTCACGGTGCTCACCGACGACCCCGGAGAGAAGAACGACCCGGGTCTCTTCAAGGCCCCCGAGTTTGACGGCGAGATCCTGCTGGTCTGCAACGTGGACAACAGCGCCCTCGCCATCTACCGCGACGAGAAGAAGGACGGCACATCGCCGTGGATCCGGATTGCGACGCTCACGCTGCCGGCGGATGCGCCGCACAAGTTCATCTCCTCGCCCGAAGCCATCGCTTCGGCCACCGGCATCGGCGGCGTCTCCTATTTCTCGCTGCTGGCGCGCGAGAGCAAGGACCGCAACACGCCCGGCAGTATCTGGGTGCTCGGCCTCGGCAAGGACCCGGCCAACCGTTTCGTTCGCCGTGTAGACGACGGCAGTTCCCCGGTGCTGATCGAGCCAGAGCCATACGTCGGCCGGACCGAGGTTTATGTGTATTACAACGCCTACGATGCCGCGACCCGACTGAACGGTCTTCGGCGCGCCGCCACAGGCATCCAAGTCGGCGCCGCCCCGACGTCGATGAAACAGGGTTTCACTGTCGAAGATGTGCGTGTCTCGCCGCCGGACCGCCCGATGGTGGACCCGGAATTCAACGACGTGCAGCACCGCGTCACCTACTGGGACTACGCGGGCGGGAAGCTCAATGTCAGTGTCGCCGAACTCGATCCGCGCACCGGCTTGCTCAACAACGCCCCGGGGCGCGACTTTGCGGTGGCGGAGGGTGTTTCACCGAGTTTCAAGGACGGGCGTTGGTGGTCCCACAACGGCCCGGAATGGGGACGCGACCGCAACGGCTGGGCGGTCTACTTCACCAAGGAGGACGCACAGGGCAACCGCCAGATGTGGCGGGCGGTCGAGAACGGCGGTCGCTATGTGCCGGAGCCGCTCACCACGCAGCCCGGCGGCCATTGCGGCGCGCTGATCTCCCAGAGCGCCAACGCGCCCGACACGCGGATGCTGTTCTACATCAACCTCGACGTGCCCGGGCAGGACACCGTGGCGTGGGCGTCGGCCTCCAAGCCCGACGAGTTCCATCCGCTGCCCGACTGGCGCGGCAGTCACAGCATCGCCCGCATCGTTGGCGAGCATCACATCGGCTACGCGCCGCGCGACCAGGCCGGCGTGCCGCAGGTCGTGCTGCTCGACACCCGCACCGGCCGGCGGCAGATCGTCACCGACGAGCCGGGCGACAAGTTCGATACCCACGGCTTCCGGGCACCGGAGTTCGGCGGCGAACTGCTCATGATGGCCAACATTGACCGCCAGCGACTCGCCATCTACCGCGACGTGGCGAAAGACGGCCGCCCGTGGCAGAAGATGGCCGAGCTGCGACTGCCGCAGGATTCGCCTTTCAAGTACATCTACTCCTGCGAACCCATCGCGCCGGAAACCGGCGTGAACGGGACCAGTTACTTCTCGCTCAACGCCACCAAACAGAAAGGCGCGAATCGCGGCGAAACCGGACGCGCGGATAAGGACGGTTCCATCTGGGTCTTCGGTCTCGGCAAGGACCCGGCCCATCGCCTCGCCCGCCGCGTGGACGAAGGCGCGGTCAGCGGCATCGAAACCACCCGCTACGAATCCGAGTCCTTCGTCGGCACGGACGAGGTCTTCATCTACTACGAACGCAAGTCCCCGGAGACCGGTCGCGGCGAACTGCGCCGCTGCCGCACCGGAATCAGCAAGGCGAAACCATGAAAGCGACTGTCGCGACCATCAGCCTGTCCGCCGTTCTTGCCGGTCCCACTCTCTTGGCGCTGGAACCGCCCCAGCCCGCTGTTCCCACGGCTCAGACGCGCGCAAAGATCGAGGCGCAGCGACGGAAGATCGCCGCGTTGCCCGTGCCTGCGGGCCTCGTGCGGCGCACGCTGAACGTCGGCGCAGTCGAGCGTGAGTTCTTCATCCACATCCCCGAGCCGTGCAAAGGCAAAGCGTCGCCGGTGGTGTTCGCCTTGCACGGCGGCGCGGCGGCGAGCGGTCTGGCGATGCATCTGAAAGTGGACTACACGCAGGCCGCCGACCGCGGGGGCTTCGTGGTCGTGTATCCGTCCGGCACCGAGGGCTGGAACAACGGCGTGGCGCACAAGTACACCGGAGGCGTCAACAGCTCCGACGACCTCGGCTTCTTCCGCGCGATGTTCGACACGCTCATCGCCGAGGGCGTGGTGGACGCGAAGCGCATCTACATCACCGGAGGAAGCAACGGTGGCGTGATGACCTACAAGCTGCTCAGCGAAATGGCCGACCGCATCGCGGGCGCGGGCATCGTCGTCGCCACCCTGCCGGCCATTGTGAAGACGTGGCCGAAGCCCTCGCGCCCCGTGCCCATCGTCCTCATGCTCGGCACGAAGGATCCGATGATGCCGTGGGACGGCACGCGCGGCCAGCAATCGGCGCAGGCGACGATTGACTACTGGAAAGCCATCAACGGCTGCACCGGCGAAAGCGTGAAAGAGGATTTCCCCGACAATGACCCGAACGACGGCTGCCGCGTGCGCAGCGAGCGATGGGAAGGCAAGGCGACCGTGCTCTTCTATACGCTCGAAGGTCACGGCCACGGTTTCCCGATGCAGAAAGGCGCCTTCGGTGAAGGCACCGGCCCGAAGACGCGGGACATCTCCGCGCCGGAAGAGCTCTGGAAGTTCTTCCGATCGGTTGCCCAGTCAATCCCTGCCCAACCAACGGCAAAACCATGAAGACGATCGTCGCTCTCACAGGTCTTTCAACGATTCTCGTCTGCCTCGCCGCCTCGGCGCAGACGCAACCACGCGCCGCCGGCAGCGGGCTTGCCGAGCGATTCAAGCAACTCGACCGCGATGGCGATGGGAAAGTCAGCGCGACGGAGTTCCCGGGCGGGCAGTTCAAGCAGATCGACAAGGACGGCGATGGGTTCGCGACGCTGGAGGAGGCACAGGCGTTCTACTCAGGGCAGCGACAACCGGCCCCAGCCATGCCGCCCGATCCGACGGCCGCGGCCACGGCGAACGCGTCCCCCC
>VGWF01000109.1 GCA_016873715.1 Lentisphaerota bacterium
CGCGGACCCGCTGGACGGCCGACCGCACGAGGTCGTCGTCGACGGCGACCGTGTCGGTCGAGCCGCGCGCGGCGATGCCGACCGGCTCGATCCGGACGTGCGGCGTCGCGATGCGGCGTCCCGCCATCGCGGCGTCGAGCATGCGCGCGGCCTCGAAGCCGATGCGCGGGGTCGGGAGCCGCACGCTCGAGAGCGTCGGCCAGCTCACCTCGCACATCAGCTCGTCGTCGCCGATCCCGAGCACGGCGACCTGCTGCGGCACCGCAATCCTAGCCCAGCGGCAGGCGGTCAGAACGCGTTCGCCGAGCTTGTCGTCGAAGACCAGAAGCCCAACGGGCTTCGGGAGCCCCCGCAGCCAGCGCATCATCGGCCCGAGGCCCGACTCACCCTCGGCGACGGGGTCGGCGAAGGCCGGCAGTCGCGCGTGCGCCGCGTCTCCCGTCCGCCGTCGGACGACACGGAGGTCGTCCCTCCAGCCCTCGGCGCCCGGGGTCGGTGGATGGCCGGGCTCCGTCCCGGCCGTTCCGCGCGGCGGACGCGACGGAGCCAGGGCCGCCAGCGCGGCCGCAAAGCCGGCGCGGCGCTCCTCCGAGGCCGTGCGCCCCGCGACGCCGCAATACCCGAAGCGGCGCAGGCCCGCCTGGACGAGGTGCTCCGCCGCGAGACGCGCGACGGCGGCGTTGTCGATGCTGACGGTCAGGCCGATCGCCTGCTCGCCGCGCGCGGTATCGACCAGCGGGATCCGCAGGCGCCGGGCGGCCCCGACCAGCCAGCGGTCCGCGATGTAGGCGAGGATGCCGTCCGGCCGCAGCCGCGCGACCTCGCGGGACGCGGCCTGCCCGCCCTGCCGGACCAGCATCATCCGCCAGCCGTGGCGGCGGACGTACTGCGCGACGCCGTGGAGGCGGTTGCGTCCGGCGCCGTCGCGGGTGTCGATGCATACGGCGACCGATCGGGAGCGTGGGGCGGCCGGGTTCACGCGGCGATGATGCATGACCAAAACGGGTATGCCAATGACGAAACAAGGCAATTGCCCCGGGCGGCGGACCGGCCTAGCCTGACGGCGAAACCGTGGAGGAGACGCCGATGCGATTCGCCGGGAAGACCGTCCTTGTCACCGGTGCGGGGAAGAACACCGGGCTGGGCATCGCGGCATGCTTCGCGGCCGCGGGTGCGACCGTGTTCGTCAACGACGCGACGCCGGAGGGGGCCGCCCGCGCGGCGGCCGCGCTGCGGCGGAAGGGATGGAGGAAGGTGCACGCCGCCCCGGCGGACATCGGGGTCCCGGCCGCCGTGGAGGCCATGGTCCGGGGGATCCGGCGTCGGGCGAAGCGGCTCGACATCCTGGTCAACAACGCGGCGCACCTCGGGGTCGGGCCGGACTTCCTCGACACGGAGCCCGGGTTCTTCGAGTCCGTCGTGCGGGTCAACCTCCTCGGGACCTTCCACGTTTCGCTGCTTGCCGCGCGCTGGATGAAGGACACCGGAGGCGGGGCGATCGTGAACATCGGGTCGAATGTCTCCACCCGCGCGATCCACAAGCGCGCGGCCTACCTGGCCAGCAAGGGCGGGATCGACGCCCTGACCCTCGCGATGGCGGTCGATCTCGCGCCGCACGGCATCCGCGTCAACGAGGTGGCGCC
Organism: Lentisphaerota bacterium; assembly: GCA_016873715.1. Taxonomy (GTDB): domain Bacteria; phylum Verrucomicrobiota; class Kiritimatiellia; order PWTM01; family PWTM01; genus VGWF01. Next base: position 1,644 of record VGWF01000109.1, read on the forward strand.
GGGCTACATCCACAGCGACCGCTGGCTGACGCTGCCCGCGGCGCACGCGAAACGGCGGCACGCAAACATCCCGTTGGGGCGGGAGGCCATGCCGGAGGACATCGCCGAGGCCGTGATGTTCCTCGCGTCCGACCGGGCCGGGAACGTGACCGGCTCGCGGCTGGTGGTCGACGGCGGCTGCACGGCCCAGCACATGCCGAAGGACGTGGACGTGTGAACGTGAACGACCAGAGCGGCGCCAGCAGGGAGCCGGCCCGTCCGAGCTACAAGTGGGAGTTGCTGGCGCTGCTCTTCTTCGCCTTCTTCTTCCACCAGGGCGACCGCGCGATCTACGGCGTCGTGCTGCCCGCGATCAAGACGGACCTCGGCGTCTCGGACAGCCAGCTCGGGCTCGTGGGCAGCGTGCTCTTCGCGACGCTGGCGTTGATGATGCCCGTCGCCGGCTACCTGGGCGACATCTGGAACCGGAAGCGGATCATCGTCGGCAGCCTGATCTTCTGGAGCGTCGCGACGATGCTGACCGGATTCGCAGGCGGGGTGGGCGGGTTGATCGCGTTTCGCAGCGTTGCAACGGCGGGGGGCGAGTCGTTCTACGCGCCGGCGGCCTACCCGCTGATCGCCGCGCACCACACGCGGACGCGGTCGATCGCGCTGTCGGTCCACCAAGCCTCGCTCTACATCGGCGTCATGGTCAGCGGCTTCGTCGGCGGGTTCATCGCCGACCAGTGGGGCTGGCGGTCCGCGTTCTACGTCTTCGGCGCCGGCGGCATCCTGCTCGGCTTCGTGCTGGCGGTCCGCCTGCTCGACGCCCCGCCCGCGGCGCGCGCGGAGGGGGGCGGGACGGTCTCCCCGCTCCGGGCGCTCGGCGTGCTGTTCCGTTCGCCCTCGGCGCTGCTGCTGACGGCCGGCTTCACGGCGATCGTCTTCGTCAACAACGCGTACGTCGTGTGGGCGCCGGTGTTCCTCAAGGAGCGGTTCGACCTGTCCCTGGCGCAGGCCGGCGGCTACGCGATGTCGTGGCACCATGCGGCGGCGCTCGGCGGCATCCTGCTCGGGGGCTGGCTGTCGGACCGGTTCGCCGCCGCGCGCCCGGTCTTCCGACTTCAACTGATGTCGGGCGCGATGCTGGCCGGCGCGCCGGTGATCGTCCTGCTGGGCCGGGCGGACGCTCTCGTCGCCGCCTGCGCCGCGATGGCGGGGTTCGGGTTCTTCCGCGGGCTCTACGAGGCCAACACGCACGCCGCGCTCTTCGAGGTCATCGCGCCGAAGTTCCGCGCCTCGGCGGTCGGGATCATGACGATGCTCGCCTTCCTCGCCGGGTCGGTCTCGCCGTGGCTGCTCGGCCGCCTGCGCGAGACCCACGCCGCCGGACAGGGACTCGGCCTCGGGTTCTCGGCGCTCGGCGGGGCCTACGGGATCGGCGGCATCGCGGTTCTGTGCGCGGTGTTGTTCACGTTCCGGAAGGACCGGGTCAAGGAAGAAGGCGAAGGGGGAAACGCCGGACTCCAAGGACGTGGGAAGTGAGAAGGACCGGCATGAATGGGCTCATCTCCGGGTTCGGATCGCTCCAGGGATCGCTCAACCGGCCGGGCCGGCGGCCCGGCCCTACCAACCGTGCCCGCGGGATCCGTGGCAGGGCCGGGCCGCCGGCCCGGCCGAACGGGGAGCCCGCGCGAGCCACTTCGCATCGTTGCGCAGGATCGGAGACGCGCCCGGCATGAAGGCAACCTGGCTGGGACAGTCCGGCTACCTGCTGGAGGGCGGGGGGGTGCGGCTCGCGATCGATCCGTACCTGAGTGACGCGGTGGAGCGGGCGCAGGGGCTGAAGCGCCTCGTGCCGCCGCCCTGCACCGTGGCGGAGCTCGCGCCGGACGTCCTGCTGATCACGCACGACCATCTCGACCACCTTCGACCCGGACACGGTGCCCGCGGTGATGGACGCGTTTCCCGCCTGCCGCCTCGCCGGCCCGGCGAGCGTCAGGACGCATGGCGCGCGGATCGGCCTGGCGGACGCGCGGCTCGTGCCGCTCGATGCAGGGCAGTCCGTCCGACTCGGCGGTGTCGTGGTCACCGCCACGCCCGCCCGCCACAGCGATCCTGCCGCGGTCGGCCTGCTGGTTCGCGCCGCCGACGTTCTCCTCTGGTTCAGCGGCGACACCCTGTATGATCCCGGACTGGCCGGCGATGTTCTCCGCCTCGGGGGGCGTCCGCCGGATGCCGTCTTCGTCTGCATGAACGGGCGCCTGGGCAACATGGGCATCGACGATGCGGTCCGCCTCCTTGCGGAGCTGCGGCCGGCCCTCGCCGTGCCTTCGCACTACGGCATGTTCGCTGAAAACACCGCCGACCCCGCGCAGTTCGCCGCCGCGTGCGCGCGCGCCGGGCTGCGAAGCGCCGTCCTGGATGCCGGACGGCCGCGCCCATTTCCGGAGGCGACTTGAACATCCCGGGTTCCAGAACGTCGATGGGCAGGGCGGGCCGGCCCGCCCCGCCGCGGACGGATCTGCAGCGAGGGAAGTGGCGTCCAGGGTCCGGCGTGCGGCCGGCCCGGCGGTCCGGCCCTACCACCGATCCGAAGAGGACGGCGGGTAGGGCGGGGCGGCCCGCCCCGCCGAGTCGACGGATTCCAGAACAAGGGCAGGCTGGCCGCTTGCCGCATCATGAGGATCCCGCATGAAGATCACCGCCATCAAGACCTACGTCTGCCACGTGTACCGCACGAACTGGGTATTCGTGAAGGTGCTGACCGACGAGGGCCTCCACGGCGTCGGCGAGGCGACGCTCGAGCACCGCGAACTGACCGTCGAGGCCGCGGTGAAGGAGCTCGAGCGCACCTTGGTCGGGCAGGACCCCCACGCGATCGAGGCCCTCTGGCACCGCGCCTATCGCGACGCGTACTGGCGGGGCGGCCCCGTGCTGATGAGCGCGCTTTCGGGCGTCGAGATGGCCCTCTGGGACATCAAGGGCAAGGCGCTCGGCGTTCCGGTGTGGCAGCTCCTCGGCGGCAAGGTGCGCGACGCGATCCCGTGCTACGCCAACGGCTGGTTCGCGCCGGCGAAGACGCCGGACGAGTTCGCCGGGAAGGCGCGCCTCGCCGTGAAGGCCGGCTTCCGCGGGCTGAAGTGGGATCCGTTCGGCTCCGCCTACCTCGAGATCGGCAAGAAGGGCCTGCGCGACGCGCTGCGATGCGTCGAAGCCGTCGTGGAGGCCGTCGGGCCGGAGGTCGACATCCTCATCGAGGGCCACGGCCGCTTCAACGTGGCGACGGCGGTGCGGATCGCGCACGCGCTGGAGGACTACGACATCCACTGGTTCGAGGAGCCGGTGCCGCCGGACAACCTCGAGGCGCTGGCGGAGGTCAAGCGCCGCTCGCGCGTGCCGATCGCGGCGGGCGAGCGAGTCTACAGCCGCTGGGACTTCCAGCGCTTCTTCGAGCTCCGCTGCGCGGACTTCGTCCAGCCGGACGTCAGCCACGTCGGCGGGATCCTGGAGATGAAGAAGATCGCCGCGCAGGCCGAGGCCCACCACATCGCGATCTGCCCGCACAACCCGAGCGGCTGCGTCGCCAACGCGGCCGGATTGCAGCTCGCCGGCTGCGTGCCGAACTTCTCCGTGCTCGAGACGATGAGCACCGACGTTCCCTACCGGCGCGAGCTGAGCACCGAGCACGTGATCTTCGAGGACGGCATGATGCGCATCCCCGACGCGCCCGGCCTCGGCATCGACCTGAACGAGGAGGCCATCGCGGCGCACCCGTACGAGCCGCGCGAGCTGCGCCACTACGTCGGCCGGCTCACCGAGATCCGCCCGCCGGACGCGGTCGGGTATTTCCACAGCGATCCAACGGCGCGCAAGTCATGAAGCCCATCGCCCCGCGTCCAAACCTTGGAAGGTTGCGAAGGATGGGTTTCCAACCCTTGGAAGAGAGGGGACGGCGATGAAGGTGTGGATGGCGATGGCGGCGGCGACGGGCCTGGCCTGCGCGGCGTGCGCGCAGGTGATCGACGACTCCGACACGCGGGTGCAGACCACGCTCAACCCCGGGCTCAAGCGGATCGGGACGCTGCGGCCGAAGGGCGTGCACGAGATCGGCACGTCGCGCTGGACGCTCGGCTGCGAGACGATGGACCGCGAGTACACGGACTACGACACTTTCAAGGAGTACCTCCCGCCGCTGGGCATCAAGCGCATCCGCCTGCAGGGCGGGTGGGCCCGCACCGAGAAGGATCCGGGGATCTACGATTTCGCGTGGCTCGACCACATCATCGACGACGCGCGCTCGCGCGGCCTCGAGATCTGGCTCGAGACCAGCTACGGCAACCCGGCGTACCCGGGCGGCGGCGGGCGGACGCTCTCCGGGGGATTCCCGGCCTCGGAGGAGGGGCTCGCGGCGTGGGACAAGTGGGTGGAGTTGATGGCGACGCGCTACAAAGGCAAGGTCCGCGACTGGTCCGTCTGGAACGAGCCGGAGCTGCGCAACGCGAACAAGCCGGAGTTGATTTTCGACTTCAACATCCGCACGGCGGGGATCATCAAGCGCATCATCCCCGACGCCCGCATCGCCTCGCTCTCCATCTGCGCGCCGACGAAGGAGATCATCGAGCCGTTCGTCCGGACGCTGGTCGAGCGGCGCAAGCAGGATCTCTTCACGTGGATCGTCTACCATCACTACGTGAAGAACCCGGACGAGAAGTACGAGGTGGTCGTCGAGGCGCGCGAGTTCGTGCGGACGCACATCCCGCACCTGAAGCTGTGGCAGGGCGAGAGCGGCACGCAGTCCGAATGGTGCGGCGCCGGGGCGCTGAGCAAGTACCCGTGGACCGAGCTGACGCAGGCGAAATGGAACACCCGGCGCATGCTGGGCGACATCGGCCACGGCTCGGACTCGTCGGTCTTCTCCGCGGCGGATCTCGACTACCGCACGACGTCGTTCCACAACGGGCTGGTCCGCTACGGTCTCATCAAGACCGCGGGCGCGGCGCAGGGCTACCGCGTGCTCAAGGTCAAGACGGCGTACTACGCGGTGCAGAACGTGGTTTCGGTCTTCAACGACGCGCTGGAGTGGATCCCGGACTTCGCGTGCGCTGTGAAGTGCGCGAAGCCGCTGGCGGTCTTCGGCCACCGGGACGTGGCAAGCGGACGACCGGTCTGCGTGTTCTGGGACAAGTCGGGCGTGCCGTCGAATGCGAACGATACGGTGACCGCGACGCTGACGGTCGCGAAGGCCGCCTTCTCGGAGCCGGTGTGGGTCGACGTGATCACCGGCGGCGTGCACGAGATCCCGCCCGACCGGGTTGCGCGCGAGGGGGACGCGACGGTCTTCAGCGGCATCCCGGTCTACGATGCGCCGGCGTTCATCGCCGACAAGGCCCTGCTCTCGATCGTGCCGGCGAACCACTGACGGAGGCGCCCATGAAGCGACTGATGGTCGGACTGCTCGGGCTCGGCGTGGCGTGGAGCGCGACCGCGGCGGACTTCTACGAGGTCCGCGGCGGGATTCCGAACAGCCTGCACTTCCTCAAGAACGACCGGGTGGGGAACCAGTACCTGTTCTTCATCGGCAACTCCGTGCTCGCTGGAACCGGGCTCAAGGACGCGAACCTCCGCTACTCGGCGCAGATGAAGAAGGCGCTCAAGAAGCACTTCCCGGCCGCCGGGATGAACGAGACCCGCCACATGCAGCCGGGCGGAAGCTGGTTCGGGCTCTACCGCTGCAGCCGCGGCCAGGCGGTCTTCGGCGAGGTGATCTGCAGCGGGCACCTGGCGATCCTCGACTTCGCGGCGGACGACCGCGCCGTGCCGGTCGACGAGGCGAAGCTCGCGATCGAGGGCCTGGTGCGCCAAGTCACGATCTACCGCGCGACGCACAGCCGGATCCTCGTGTACACGCTGACGCCGGAGATGCTCGCCGACTACAAGGCCGGCCGGACGCCGGAGTACATCCGCGTCAGCGAGCGGATCGCCGATCACTACGGCATCCCCAGCCTCAACCTCGCGAAGGCCGCCGCGCGGAGGATCCTCGCCGGCGAGATCGCCGCCGAGGCGTTCTCGGCCGACGGTGTGAACCCGACCGACGCGGGCGCAAGGATCTACGCCGACGCCGTCGCGGAGTTCATCGACGCGCTGGTGGCGGCCACGCCGATTCCCGACAAGCCGGCGCCGGTGAAGCTGCCCCCGCCGCTCTTCCCGGCAACGGACGACAACGGCCGCATCGTCGCCTACGAGGATCCGGAGGTTAAGCGCGCGGGTGGATGGAAGCCGGGACAGGCAAGCCCGATCGGCCCCTTCCGGCACGTCCTCGTGGCCGATGGGCCCGGCGCGTCGCTGTCGCTGAAGTTCAAGGGCTCCGAGATCGGCATTCTCGATGTGGCCGACAAGGGCGGCGCGGACTACGAGTATGCCGTCGACGGAGCGCCGTTCCGCCGCCTCGCGGTGCCGAAGGACGCCACCGGCCCCGTCCTGCGGGCCGTTTCGCTCGCGAAGGGTCTCGACCGCGCCGCGGACCACGAACTCGTGCTCCGGACGGCGTCTGCCGGCGCCGCGCGAATGGGCGGTTTCCTTCTCAACGGCACGATCGCCGACGCCCACGCGGGCATGGATACCCTGCAGAGGATCGACGCCATCTACGCGGCGATGGATCCGATCCGCTACACGCCGCCGGCTGGCCGCTTCGCGAACATCCCGAAGACCGTGGAGAAACTGCGCGCCGGCGGCGACCTGCGGATGGTGCTCCTCGGCGACAGCATCATCGGCAACACGTCGGGCTCGTCGTTCGAGCTGCTGCTCATGCGCGACTATCCGAAGTGCAAGATCATCAAGATCGCGTCCACACGCAGCTCGACCGGATGCAAGTACTACCGCGAGGAGAACCGCGTCGAGGACTACGTGCTCAGGCACAACCCCGACCTGCTCGTCATCGGCGGCATCTCGAACGGAGGCGACGCCGAGGCCGTGCGGTCGGTCGTGCAGCAGGTCCGCGCGAAGAAGCCGGACACCGAGGTCCTTCTGCTCACGCCGGTTTTCGGCGCGATGCGCGACGAGCACATCAAGACGTGGACGCGCGAGATCGACACGACGAAGAGCAACTTCCGCTGGGATATGCAGAAGGTGGCGGCCGAGGAGAAGTGCGCCTTCTTCGACATGACCGGCCCGTGGTGGGAATATATCCAGTCGACCGGAATGACGCCCGGGTGGTTCATGGGCGACGCGGTCCACGCCAACGCCCGCGGCTGCCAGATCATCGGCCGGCTGCTGCAGGCGTGGTTCCGGATGTAGATGACCGCAGGGGGAGGGCGCCGACGTGAGAAGGACGATCGTCAGGCTGTCCGCCATGGCCGCCGTGGCGCTGTCCGCCGCGGCGCCCGCGCGTGCGGCGGAGGCGGTGCCGCTGAACCGGCAGCCGGCGCGGACGTCGCCGGAGTGGATCACGCACGGCGTGATCTACCAGATCCACCCGCGCGCGTTCACGCCGGAGGGCACGCTCAGGGCCGCGCAGGCGCGGCTTCCGCGGCTGGCCGAACTGGGCGTGACGGTCCTGTACCTCTGCCCGGTCTTCGTCGCGGACGACGACATGGATCCGGCGGGCTGGAGCCCCCGCCAGAAGAAGTCCGGGATGAACAACCCGCGGAATCCCTACCGGATGAAGGACTACTTCCACGTCGATCCCGAGTACGGGACGGACGACGACCTGCGGGCGTTCGTGAAGCAGTCGCGCGCCCTCGGGATGCGCGTGCTGCTCGACATGGTGTTCCTGCACTGCGGGCCGAACGCTGTGTTCCTCAAGGACCACCCGGACTTCGTGAAGCGCGACAAGGAGGGGAAGGTCGTCCTTCAGAGCTGGAACTTCCCCGCCCTCGACCTGGCCAACCCGGGGCTCAGGGAGTACCTCTGGAGGAACATGGAGACCTGGGTTCGCGACTTCGACGTCGACGGGTTCCGCTGCGACGTTGCGGACGGCGTCCCGCTGGATTTCTGGGAGACGGCGCGCGAGCGCCTCGAGAAGCTCCGCCCCGACGTCGGCATGCTGGCCGAGGGGACGAAGAGGGAGAACCAGCTCAAGGCGTTCGATCTGAGCTATGGATGGGGCGGCGCTTACACGACATGGGATGATGCCGCGGCGATCCGGACGCTCTGGGAGTCGCAGCGCGCGGAGCGGCCCCGGGGCGGCGCGAGATTCGTCCGGTTCTTCGACAACCACGACATCGCCAACGACAGCTACGACAACCGCATCGAGAAGCAATGGGGCGCGGCGCGCGTGCAGGCCGCCCTGGTCGCGCTGTTCACGCTCGACGGCGTGCCGTTCCTCTACAACGGGCAGGAGGTCGCCGACACCGCGCGGCACAGCATCTACGCCCGGCTTCCGATCGACTGGGCGAACGGCGGGACCGAAGCCGGCCGGACCCGGTTTGCCTTCTGTCGGAGCCTGTGCGCGATGCGGCGCTCCGAGCCGGCGCTGACGCGGGGCGAGGTCGTCTGGCTGGACAACGACGCCCCGGCCGCCGTCCTGTCGTTCCAGCGCGTGACCGGTTCGGAGAGGATCCTGGCCGTGGTGAACCTGTCCGGCGCACCGGTGACGGTCCGGCTGCCGGGGCTGACGGAGGCGTTCCGTCCGCTGCTGGCCGCGGAGGCGACGAGCGATGCGCCCGGGGCCTTCGCCCTCGGAGCGCACGGCTACTTCGTGGGACGGAAGTGAACCGGCATCTCGCCGCCCATGGCACCGGGACTCCGGGGCACGACCGGCAAGAGAGCCCATCGACCGGGAGAGTTGTGATGACCTGGCAGATCGTCCGTCCGAGTCCCGCGACCGTGGCCATGAAGTGGACCGGCATCCTGGCGGCCTGCGTCGCGGCCGGCACCCTCGGTGTCGCTCGCACCACGCCCGCGACGTTCCACGTGGACGGCGAGAGGGGCGACGACGCCGCGGCGGGCACCGCCGAGGCAACCGCGTGGAGGAGCCTCGAGAAGGTCAACGCCGCGGAGTTGATCCCCGGCGACCGGGTGCTTTTCAAGCGCGGCGGCCTGTGGCGCGGCCAGCTCGTCCCGCAGAGCGGCTCGAACGGTGTGCCGATCGTGTACGGCGCGTACGGCGCCGGCGAGAAGCCGGTCCTGCAGGGTTCCGTCCCGCGCAGCGCCGCCGCGGATTGGACCGAGGCCGCGCCCGGCATCTGGGCCACGCGGAAGTCGGAGCCGCGGCTCCTGCAGCAGGTCGCGGATCTCGCCGGCTCGTCGTGGCGCGTCCACCAGGAGGGCGGCGCGAAGGTCCAACTGACGCGGGAGCAGGAGGGCGGGCGAGGCTTCGTCCGCATCGCCTGCACGGCTGCGGGCAAGGCCGGCAACCACATCCAGCTCTGGGGTCCCGCGCTGACCAACGCGCCGGCCGCGCTCGTGCTCCGCCTGCGCGTCCGCTCGACGGTCCCGTTCCCCCTCGGCCGGGTCGCGGCCATCCTCAACCGCCCGCCCTACAGCACCGCGTTCGCCGGCGCCGCCGGGAGGAAGGAGATCGGAGCGGCGTGGCGGACGGTTGACGTCCCGCTGGTCGAGGCCGCGAAACTGGAGGCGCCGCCGCACCTGCACATCAACCTGGGCGACACCCTGCCCGCCGGGGCGGTCTTCGACCTCGAGCCCGTCGGCGTCTGGGCGGCGCATCTCGACACCGAGGCCGCCCTGCCTCGCGACGTCGGCATCGTGATCCTCGACCACGGCGCGAAGTGGGGCGTCAAGAAGTGGGCGCTGGCGGACGTCAGGGCGCCGCTCGACTACTGGTACGACGAGGACGGCAAGCGCGTCTTCCTGGCGTGCGACACCAACCCGGCGGCGAGGTTCGCGAGCGTCGAACTGGCCCTCACGCGGCACATCGTCGACCAGGGCAGCCGCCACGATGTGGTCTACGACGGGCTCGCCGTGCGCTACGGCGCCGCCCACGGGTTCGGCGGCGGAAGCACGGCGCGCATCGTGATCCGCAACTGCGACGTCTATTGGATTGGTGGCGGGCTGCAGCACTGGAAGAAGCGCCCCGACGGCACTCCCCATCCCGTGCGCTTCGGCAACGGCATCGAGTTCTGGGGCGACTGCGACAACAACCTCGTCGAGCGCAACCGCCTCTGGCAGATCTACGACGCGGCGCTCACGAACCAGGGGCGGGACGACGACGAGACCAACATCACCTACCGCGACAACATGATCTGGCAGGCCGAGTACAGCTTCGAGTACTGGAACGCGAACCGCACGGCGAACATCGTCTTCGAGCACAACACCTGCGTGGACGCGGGCGACTGCTGGTCGCACGACCAGCGCCCGGACCCCAACGGCGCGCACCTGATGTTCTACCGCAACCCCGCCGCCACCACGAACTTCGTGATCCGGAACAACATCTTCGCCCGGTCCACCGAGGTCTGCACGCGGATGGAGAACGACTGGCGCTCCGGCCTGACGATGCGGAACAACCTCTACCACCAGCCGGAGAAGCCGTTCCTGCGCTGGCTGGGCACGAACCGCTTCGCCACCGCCGACTTCGCGCGCTACCAGGCCGAACTCGGCCTCGACCAGGGCTCGCTCGTCGCCGAGCCGCAGTTCGTCAACCCGGCGGCCCGCGATTACCGGCTCAAGCCCGGCAGTCCCGGCACCTCGCTCGCCACCGACGGCGGCCCGGTCGGGGCGCGGTGGTGAAGGGATGCGCCCGTGGCACAGGCACCGTCGAATCGTCTTCAGCCTGGGAGTCGTTCTGCCGTGGACGCCGGCCGGCCGGCGGAAGCGCCCCGGGCGGACCCGGAATGAGAGTTGAAGGGAGTGACACCATGAACCCCATGCAGTCCATGACCGTCGGCGCGGGCCTCGCCGCCCTGCTCGCGGCCGGTGCGGCGACCGCCGGCGATATCGTGCTGTTCGACGCGTCGGCGACGCCGGTGTCGGCGGTCGCATCGCTGGGCCAGGGCCGGTTCGAGACGAAGGACGGCCTGCTGCAGGTCGAGACCACGGGCGGCACGGGCTATCCCGGCGTGCTGATCAAGGGAACGTGGGATCTGTCCGGATGCAACCGCGTCACGTTCGAACTGGTCAATCGCGACGCGAAATCGGAGCTGCCGCTGACGGTGCGGTTCGACAATCCGGGCGCCGACCCGGGGGCGTCGCGCGGCGTCTTCATCGACCGCGTCAAGCTGACCGGCCGCGGGGCGGCGACGTGCGAGGTGGCGCTGCCGCCGTGGCTGCCGAACCTGCACGAGGTCGGAGCGAAACTCGACGGGATGCGGCGCGGGCCGCTGGCGACGGTGGGCGTGGTCGCCGACCTCGACCCGGCGAAGGTCGTCGGCGTCGCCGTGTACCTCAAGGAACCGAAGCTCGACTGGAAGTGGGCCGTGAAGCGGATCGTCGCGCATACCGGGCCGATCGCAGACGCCCCGGAATGGATGCGGATGCCGGCGGACCGCTTCTTCCCGTTCATCGACGTCTACGGCCAGTTCAAATATCGCGACTGGCCCGGCAAGACGCACGGCGAGTCCGATCTCAAGGCGGCGCTGGACCGCGAGAAGGCTGACCTGACGGCGCATCCGGGGCCGGAGGGCTGGAACAAGTTCGGCGGCTGGGCGGCGGGGCCGAAGCGCGCGGCGACCGGACGGTTCCGCGTGGAGAAGATCGACGGCACGTGGTGGTTCGTCGACCCCGAGGGCTGCCTCTGGTGGTCGCACGGGCCGGTGCGCGTGACGTCGTCCTCCGCCGTCACCCCGCTCGACAACCGCGAGTTCTACTTCACCGACCTCCCGAAGGAGGACTCGCCCTTCGCGCTCTTCTACACGACCCGCGACGAATTGCTGTGGCCCTACTACGAGGCGCGGAACATCCGGCGGACCTACGACTTCTCGTCCGCCAACGCCTTCCGCAAGTACGGTGCGGACTGGGTCGCGCAGTACGCGGACATGGCCCACCGTCGCCTGCGAAGCTGGGGCATGAACACGGTCGCCAACAGCTCCGACCGCCGCATCTGCCGGATGCAACGCACGCCCTACTGCGACCGGTTCGAGCTGAAGTCGCCCGACATCGCTGGCAGCAAGCTCGGCTGGTGGAAGTTCAAGGACCCGTTCCACCCCGAGTTCCGCGCGAACTTCCACAGGCAGCTCCTCGCGCGGAAGGCGGAACTGGACGATCCGTGGTGCTTCGGCTTCTTCGTCGACAACGAGATCGCGTGGGGCGGTCCGACGGACCTCGCCGAGTGGACGCTCCAGTCGCCCGCCGGCCAGCCCGCCAAGGTCGAGATGGTCGCGCGGCTCAAGGCGAGGCACGGCGGCATCGCGCGGCTCAACGCCGCGTGGGGGAGCGCGTTCGCCGGGTGGGAGGCGCTGCTCGCGTCGCAGGACAAGCCGCCGGCCGGCGCCGCGGAGGATTGCCGCGAGTTCACGACGGTGCTGACCGAGGCCTACTTCAAGGGCGTCCGCGAGACGTTCAAGTCCGTCGCGCCGGACACGCTCTACTTCGGCTGCCGGTTCGCCGGCTCCACCGAGGCGGCGGTGCGCATGGCCGCGAAGTACTGCGACATCGTCAGCTACAACATCTACCGGCACACGCTCGACGCCTTCAAGCTGCCCGACGGCGTCGACAAGCCGGTGCTCGTCGGCGAGTTCCACTTCGGCGCGCTCGACCGCGGGCTCTTCCACCACAGCCTGATCGGCGTGGAGAACCAGAAGGCCCGCGGCAGGGCCTACACGGCGTACGTGACCTCGGCGCTGCGGCATCCGAGCTTCGTCGGCGTGCACTGGCATCAGTACGGCGACCAGCCAACGACCGGCCGCTTCGACGGCGAGAACTTCCAGAACGGCTTCGTCGACGTCTGCGACACGCCGTATCCCGAAACCATCGCCGGCATCCGCGAGGTCGGCTACCGGATGTACGAGATCCGTGCCGGACGGTGACGCAACGGGGCGTTGCGGGCGGCGAGGCGGATTCCGGGCGGCACCGGCTTGCATCGCGCCGCCCGTGGTGCATCGTGCATGCGATGCATGCGCCATCCCCTGCGGTTCCGGATCGCCCGCGCCTGGGGCTGTGCTGCCAATTCGTTCGCCAGCCGATCCGGTTCCGCACGACCACGGCGGCGGCGCTGGCGCGACTGCCGCGCCGCGGGCAGCTCGCCCGGCTGGCCGAGATCTGCGGCCACAACGCGCAGGCCCTCCTCGCGGCGCTGGAGTTCTGCCGGGCCCGGGCGATCGGGTCCTTCCGAATCGGCAGCTCGTTGCTGCCGGTCCGGACGCATCCGGCGGTCGGGTATCGCCTCGAGGACCTGCCGGGGGGAGGCGGCCTCGTCGAGCGGTTCCGCCAGTGCGGCGCGTTCGCGCGGGAGCACGGCATCCGGACCGGATTCCACCCGGACCAGTTCATCGTCATGAACTCGCCCGACCGCGGCGTGGTGGCCCGTTCGGTCGCGGACCTGCGCGCGCATGCGGAGATGGCGCGGTGGACCCATGCCGACACGATCAACATCCACGCGGGGGGCGCGTACGGCGACAAGCGCTCCGCCCTCGACCGCCTGGAGCGCAACCTCGACCGGCTGCCGGCCGCGGTGCGGTCCCGCCTGACTCTCGAGAACGACGACCGCACCTTCACGCCCTCCGACCTGCTCCCGCTCTGCCGGCGGAGCGGAATCCCGATGGTCTATGACGTCCACCACCACCGGTGCAACCCCGACGGGCTGAGCGTGGAGGCGGCGACCCGCGCCGCGCGCGCGACCTGGGACCGCGAACCGCTCTTCCACGTCTCCAGTCCGCTCGAGGGGTGGAGCGGCGCCCGGCCCGAACGGCACCACGACTACATCGATCTCGCGGACTTCCCCGCGGAGTGGATCGGGCTGCCCGTCACCGTCGAGGTGGAAGCCAAGGCCAAGGAACTGGCCGTGGCGAAACTCCGCAACGCCCTTCGTGGCCGGCGTTGACACCGCCCCGGCAGCGCGCAAACTGAGTCATGGACACGACTTCCCGGCAGCGCGTGGAATCCCTGCTGGCCGACCGGGCGGTTCGCCGCGCTGGCGACGCAGGGCGGCGGGGCGCCGTACACAAGCCTCGTGGCGTTTGCCGCGACGCCGGACCTGCGGCACATCGTCTTCCCCACGCGGGCGGGCACACGGAAGTTCGCGAACCTGGAATCCGAGCCGCGGGTCGCGCTGCTGGTCGACAACCGGTCCAACACGGCCGACGACTACCGCAACGCAACCGCGGTCACCGCGATCGGCAGCGTCCGCATCGAGACCGGGCCGGGGGCGGACGGACTTCGCGCGCGCCTTCTCGCCCGGCACCCGATGCTGGCGGAGTTCCTGGCGTCGCCCGATTGCCGCATCGCCGCCGTCGCGGTGTCCCACTACCTGCTCGTGACCCGGTTCGAATCCGTCGTACGCATCGACCCGTGCGACCGGGGATCCGAGGAATCCGAGTCCCAGCCATGAGGGTCCCGCTCATCCTGGCCCTGGCGGCCGTCATCGTGGCGCGGGCCGCGGATCCGCCGCCGGTGGGCCGTGTTGCGGACGTCCGGGCCGTGGTCGCGGAAACCCATGCCGCGTCGCTCAAGCTGCGCGAGCACTCCCTGCGCAGGACGATCGCGAAGGACACGTGCTGGCCCGATGGCGTCTGGGGCGACAATCTCTGGTGTCTCGCGGCGCTCTACCTGAACGAGAAGACGGACGCGGCGAACGCGCGCCTGCTGCGCCGGGCGAGGGAGTACACCACCACGAATCCTGCGGATCCTCCGCACCCCACGCCGGAGGACCCCGGCGGCGCGCCGTGGACGTTCTTCTCCGTGAACGACTACGTGCGGATGCTCTGTCTCTTCCACGCGAAGAGCCCGCAGTTCCCCGGACGTCTGAAGCCGGAAACCGAGGCCGCGATGAAGGAGGCGCTGTGGGTGTGGGCCAGCGGGGAAAGCCGGGTCGCCGATGCCGGTCCCGAGGATCTCCTGCTGCTGCTGGGCACGGAGAACCACGACCTGAACCGGCGTCCGGCCTACTATCTCATCGCCGCCCTGCTGCAGGACGATCCGGCCTATCGCGACCGCACGCTGGCCGACGGGCACACCACCGCCGAACACGCGGGTGCGTACACGAAGTTCTTCCGCGACTGGCCGCGCCGCCGCGCGCAGACGGGGCTCTGGGTCGAGATCGGCTCCACCACGTATCAGAAGTACTCCTGGCCCGCGCTCTTCAACCTGCACGAGCTCGCGCCCGATCCCGTCATCCGCCATCGCTTCGGCCTGCTGCTCGACCTCGCGTTCGTCGAAGAGGCGCAGATGTCGGTACACGGGATCCGCGGCGGCGGGCGCAGCCGGGCCGACCACGGGGCCGGCGGCTTCGACGCCTGCAAGAACCTGCTCTTTGCCGTGGCGGGACGACCCGCGGGTTCGAGCCATTCGCGCATCGTGGAGACGAGCCGCTACCAGCTTCCCCCCGAGGCGATTCTCCTGGGCCGGGGCGCCGTTCCGGCGGCGGCGCCGTTCGTGATCCGCAACCGCGTTCTCGGGGAGCTCGAGGTTCCCCGGCCTGCCGATGCCCACGGCGAGCGGCTGGCCGCGGACTCGGCGCTGGTCAACTACGCGCACCGCGGCCCGGGCTATCTCCTCGGCAGCACCCTTCAGAACCCGGCGCTTTCGATGCTTGATCCCGGGACGGGCGATCCGATGCTCAAGTACGCCGGCATATCCCGCCAGAAGCGCGCCTGCGGTCTGCTCTTCGACGAACCCGCATCTCCGACGGTCAGCCAAGTCCATCCCGTCGTCGAGGACACCGCCGGCGGGCGCCCGCAGCATTCGTTCTGGAGCGTTCAGCACGAGAGCGTCCTGCTGGTCCAGCGCATCGCCAGCCACGGGAGAAGCACCTTGGGCTCCTACAGTACCGGGAAGCTCGGCATGCGATTCGAGGGAGCCGGCCTCGAGAAGGTCGAGGAGGGCGGGTGGAT
>VGWF01000110.1 GCA_016873715.1 Lentisphaerota bacterium
CCGCGGCGGCGGTGAGGACCGGCGTCACGGACGCCACGCGCGCGATGTCGCCCATCGCGCGCGGCACCGGCGGCCGCTCCAGGAAGTAGCCCCAGTACGCCCGGGACATCGCGATGGACACGAGGAAGGCCAGCGCAACCGAGGCCGCCACGACCAGGCCGTAGGCCGGCCCCGGCCGCCGCAGCCCCGTGACGCGGGCCAGCGCGCGGGCGAGGTACGCCGCAAGGACGTACGTGAGCAGGAGATCCAGCGCCAGCAGCCCCCACCGCACCGCGACCCGCGTACCGCCGGCCCCGGTGACGATCGAGACCATGCCGCCCGGCCCGAGGGTCCATGTCGATTCCACCATCCCCCCGTGCTCGTACGAGCAGGTCATCGACGTCATCGAGAAGACACCCGCCTGGACCAGCAGCCCGAGCACGAGCAGCAGCAGCCCGAGCGCGGTCGGGCGGAGGAATCTCGCGACGGCGTTCATGGGATGGCCGTTTCTCCCCGGCTCAGCGGATCCCTGCCGCCTCCGGCGCGCGGCCGGCCTTGATCGCCGCGCGCCATTCGGCGGCGCGGGCGTGGTACGGCGCCTGCGTGTTTCCGCGTCCCTGGTGGTCGGACCGCGGCAGGATCACGAGTTCCTTCGGCCCGCGGCACTGGTTCAGCGCCGCGACGACGCCCTCGGGCGGGCAGGTTTCGTCGACCAGCCCGGCGCCGACCAGGATCGGGCACGTGATGCGCGCCGCGAAGTTGGCCGCGTCGTAGTAGCGGCAGGCCTCGAGCACCTTCGCGGGGTCCTTCCCCTCCGTCTTCCGGTTCCATTGCGGCCAGCCGGGGCTGCGGCCCGCGAGATGGCCGGCGAGGTCGCAGCCGGCGGGCACCATCGCCATCGCGGCGGTGATCTTCGGATGAAGCCCCGCCGTGACGAACGTCTGCATGCCGCCCTGGCTCGTGCCGCTGACGATCAGCGTCCTGCCGTCCCAGTCCGGGCGTCGCGCCAGGTAGTCCGCCGCGCGGTAGCAGGAGAGGTACATGCGCAGGAAGTAGCTCGTCTCGCGGCTGTCGTTGCCGGCGGCCGCGTAGTCCTTCAGCGGGCCGTCCGCCTGCGCCTTGTAGAACTCCTTCGGCTCGTCGATCGGCAGGTCGTGCGCGAGGATGTTGAGCGTGAGGAACCCCTCCGCCGCCGGGCCGGTCGCCCATCCCTTCTCGAGCGGGTAGACGCCCGCCCACTGGACGATCAGCAGCGCGGGCAGCTTCGCGCCCTCCTTCGGACGGGCCAGCTGGCCGCGGATCTTCGTCCCCCGGATGTTGTCCATCGTGATCGTGAAGTACTCGACCCCGTCGCGTCCGGCGTCGCCGCCCGCCAGGACCGGGTTGGCCGGGACCGCCGCGAGGTCCCCGATGCGCGCCTTCCAGAAGGCGTCGAAGTCGTCCGGGCACGGCAGCGCGAGGACGATCTTCGCCGGTTCGACCAACGCCCCGGCCAGGGCCCGCACGTCCTTGCCGTCGGCCCCCTTCACCCGCGCCTCGGCCAGGACCGCGCCCGGCGCATCGAGCGCCGTTTCGAGGAGGGCCGCGCCGTCGCGCAGCTCCGCCTCCCCCTCGCGCAGCACCGTCGATCCGCCCCGCTTCAGCGAGAAACGGACCTTCTGCCCGCCCGTGTCCTTCGCGGTCAGCCGGAAGACGACCGTCTCCCCCGGCCGGTACACGCACGACGCCCGCTCCGTGAGAAGCGTCAGCTCCTGCGCCAGCGCCAGCAGGGGACAGAGAACGAGGCCGAGGACCGCTCCGATGCGCCGCATGTCCGGGATCTCCCGCGCGCCGCCCGCCCGCCGGGCCGCCGCGCGCCGCCTCCTTATAACACGCGCATTCCCGGGGGAGGAGCCCGCCCGCCTGTCCTTGCCCCGTCGGACGGCCGGGCGTCGGCGCGGGTTTGTGGTAGGGTTCGTCCATGAACGACCCCTTTCGACTGGAAGGCGAACTGGCCCTGGTGACCGGCGGCGGCACCGGGCTCGGCCGCGGCATCGCGACCGCCCTCGTGCAGGCCGGCGCGCGCGTGGTGCTGCTGGGCCGGCGCGAGGCGCCGCTGCAGGAGACCGCCGCCGGGCTGGGCGCCGCGGCGACCTGGCGCGTCTTCGACGTCACCGACGAGGCCGCCGCCCCTGCGCTCGTCGCGGACGTCGCCGCCCGCGAGGGCGCCCCGACGATCCTCGTCAACAACGCCGGCAACCAGTTCAAGACGCCGTCGATCGACGCGACGGGCGACGAGTTCCGCGAGACGCTCGCCATCCACCTCGTCGGCCCGATGGCCCTCACCCGCGCCGCCGCCGCGGGCATGCTCGAACGCGGCCGCGGCTCGGTCGTCTTCATCACGTCCATGGCGGCGGTCTTCGGCCTGCCCCGCGTTGCGGCCTACGCGGCGGCGAAATCCGCGATGCTCGGCGTGGTGCGGACGCTCGCGGTGGAATGGTCCGCCCGCGGCGTGCGCGTCAACGCGATCGCGCCGGGCTGGATCGAGACCGACCTCATGCGCCGGTCGGTCTTCACGGACCCCGAGCGCAAGCGCCGCGTGCTCGAGCGCACGCCGATGGGGCGCTTCGGAACGGCGGAGGACGTCGGCCGCGCCGCGGTCTACCTCTCGTCCGACGCCGCCCGTTTCGTGACCGGCCACCAGCTCGTCGTCGATGGCGGCATCGGGATCGGATTCTGACGCCATGAAACTCGGACTCGGACTCTACCGCCACCAGCTCAACGCCGAGCACTTCGCCTTCGCGCGGCAGCTCGGCTGCACCCACGTCATCGCGCACATGGTCGACTACTTCCGCCAGGGCGCCGACAACCCCTCCGGCAACCAGCCGACCGGCGGGCGCGCCGGCTGGGGCCGCGCGGGCGATCCGGACCGGATCTGGACGGAGAACGAGCTCGTCGCCCTGCGGCGCGGCGCCGAGGCGGCCGGTCTCCGGCTGGAGGCGGTCGAGAACCTCGACCCCGCCCACTGGCACGACGTCCTTCTCGACGGTCCGCGCCGGGCGGAGCAGATGGCGGACGTGAAGACGATGATCCGCCGCCTCGGCGCGGCCGGCATCCCCGTGCTCGGCTACAACTTCAGCCTCGCCGGCGTCGCGGCGCGCATCACCGGCCCCTTCGCGCGCGGCAACGCGATGTCCGTCGGCATGGACGGCCCCGACGACACACCGGTTCCGAACGGGATGGTGTGGAACATGGTCTACGACCCCGACGCGCCGCCGGGGACGCTTCCGCCGATCGACGCGGACGAGCTGTGGCGCCGCTTCGCCGCGTTCCTGGGCGAGGTGGTCCCCGTCGCCGAGGCCGCCGGCGTCACCCTGGCGCTGCATCCCGACGACCCGCCCGCGCCGTTCGTCCGCGGCCAGCCGCGGCTCGTGTGGCGGCCGGACCTCTACCAGCGCGTCATCGATCTCGCCCCCTCGCCCGCCAACAAGCTCGAGTTCTGCGTCGGCACGCTGGCCGAGATGCCGGACCACGACATCTACGAGACCGTCGACCGCTACAGCCGCCAGGGCCGCATCGCGTACGTGCACCTCCGCAACATCCGGGGCAAGGCCCCGGCGTACCGCGAGACGTTCATCGACGAGGGCGAGGTCGACATGCGCCGCGTGCTGCGGATCCTCCGCATGAACGGCTTCGGGGGCGTCATCATCCCCGACCACACGCCCCAGCCCTCCTGCCCCGCCCCGTGGCATGCCGGCATGGCCCACGCGCTCGGCTGGATCCGCGGCGTGATCGACAGCCTCTAGGCAAGGCTCGACGGCCGGGCACGGAGGGCGGCGAGGCCCGCGCCCGTTCCCGCGGCGGCGGAGGGCGCTCCGCCGTGCGGGTCCGCCTGGTCAGAGTTCCGGCTCGAAGAGATCGAGCACGAGTTTCTCCCGCTCCCGCTTGCCCTCCTCGAGCAGGCTCTCGAAGACCTCGCGCACCTCTCCCATCGGCGCGGCCTCCGCGGCGCGCTTGTAGAGCCGGAGGAGGTTCTCGTCGAGGTGGAGGGCCATGCAGATGACGTCCTGCGCCCGCATGTCCGGCCGGATTTCGATGCGCGCGACCGCATCCTGCACCGTCGCGTCCGGCGGATACTGGTACCAGGAGTCGAGGACGCGCTTCGCGGTGGAGGCCTCGACCTCGGCAAGCTTGCCCTCCATCCGCTCCTCGTGCGACGCGAGCCAGTCGAGCACCATCCGGACCCGCTCCTTCTCCACGACATGCTCGACCCGGTGGTAGAACGACGCCATGTCGTGGTGGAAGGCCCGCGCCTTGTCGATCACGTCCCGCGTTTGCTCAAACGGCATGGGAAGGTCCTCCCCTGCTCGGGTTTTTCTTCGCCCTGCGATGAGCCTACTCCCGGCGCAGGTCTCCGTCCAGTGCGGGACCCCAGGGCAAATGCATCCTCCTCGAGGTCGTGGCGCCTTTCGGTCGGCGGGGCGCGGAGTGGCTGGTGGACGCTGGAGCGCTTGCGGTTGCGGGGGTGCGGCATCGCCTTCGCCTTGATTCAAGGATCGTCCGGCTGGGATCTCCCTTTCCCGGCGATGGAAGGGGAATCCTGAGGATCCCGCGCACACAGCCCGGTTTCGACAGGAACAGGATGCGTCTGCCCAGCGGGACCCCGCCCCTGTTTCGGCTTGATCGGACCGGGCCGAACGCCGACGCTGGCCGCAGCACAAGGGAGACCGGACATGGATCGTCTTCTGGCGTTGGCGGCGGGACTGGGACTGGCGGGCTGCGTCGGGGCCAAGCCTCCGGCGGTGACGCCGGCGGCGGACATCGTCGTCGCGCCGGACGGAAGCGACGCGGCCGCCGGCACCGCGCAGCAGCCGTTCGCAACCTTCGCCCGCGCGCAGGCCGCGGTCCGCGGGGCCTTCGCCGCGGGCCGGACCTCCGATGTCCGCGTGGCCTTCCGGGGCGGCGTCTATCCGCTGGCGGAGCCCGTCACTTTCACCCCCGCGGACTCCGCGCCCGCGGGACGGCGGGCCGTCTATGCCGCATGGCCCGGCGAGGCGCCGGTCTTCTCGGGCGGCGCACGCATCGCGGGGTTCGCCGCCGCCGACGACGGCGCGTGGCACGCGAAGGCCCCGCCCGCGCTGGCGGGCGGCTTCGAGCATCTCTTCGTCAACGGCCGCCGCGCGACCCGGGCCCGCCACCCCGACACCGGCGCGTTCGTCCTGCTCGAGGTGAAGGAGGATCCGAAGCCCGAGGGGCGCAACCGCACGGGCGATTCGACCGTCACGCTGCGCTTCGCGCCGGACCAGCTCGCGCCGCTGGCCGGGTTGGACGCGGAAGCCCTGAAGTCCGTGCAGGTCGTCGTGCATCACAAGTGGGACCACACGCGCCGCGCCGTCGTTGCGGTGGATCCGGCGGCGGGGATCGTCACCACGCGCGGCCAGCAGATGAAGCCCTGGAACCCGATGAGCAAGGGCTGCATCGCCTATTTCGAGAACGTGCCGGGCGAAGCCCGGGCGCCCGGCGAGTGGTTCCTCGACCGCGCCGGCTCGCTGACCTATCGCCCGCGGCCGGGCGAGACGCCGGACGCCGCCGGGGCGTGGGCGCCTCGCACGGAGAAGCTGCTGGTCTTCCGCGGCGACCCCGCGACCGGCGCGCGGGTCGAGGGCGTGACGCTGGAGGGCCTCGGCTTCCACCACACCGACGCCCGCGGCGGCTTCGAGGCGATGCAGGCGGCGGCGGGCGTCGAGGCCGCGGTCATGGCCGACGGCGCGCGCAACGTGGTCCTCACCAACTGCTCGGTCGCCCACACCGGCGCGCACGCCGTCTGGTTCCGTCGCGGCTGCCGCGACTGCCGGATCGACCGTTGCCGCATCACCGACCTTGGCGGCAGCGCGCTCCGCATCGGCGACCTGCGCCCGCCGTCGAAGCCGGAGGAGGAGACGTGGCGGATCACGGCCGACAACAACATCCTCCAGCACGGCGGCCGCCACTTTCCCTGCGCCGTCGGCGTCTGGATCGGCCACAGCGGCACGAACACCGTCACGCACAACGACATCGGCGACTTCTTCTACACCGGCATCTCCGCCGGATGGGTCTGGGGCTACGGAACGAGTCTCGCGAAGGCGAACGACATCGGCTTCAACCACGTCCACCACCTCGGCATGGGCTGGCTCAGCGACATGGGCGGCATCTACACGCTCGGGCGGTCCGAGGGCACGCGCGTCCACGACAACTGGTTCCACCACATCTGGGCGCACACCTACGGCGGCTGGGGCCTTTACACCGACGAGGGCAGCACGCAGATCGTCTTCGAGAACAACCTCGTCCACGACACGAAGGACGCCTCGTTCCACCAGCACTACGGCCGCGAGAACGTGATCCGGAACAACCTGCTGGCCTTCAGCCGCGAGTGCCAGATCCGCGCGACGCGCGTCGAGGAGCACCTGTCCTTCACGCTCGAGCACAACGTGATCCTGTGGGAGACCGGCGAGGCGCTCCGCGGCCCCTTCGACAAGCTCCGCTACGAATCCCGCAGCAACCTCTGGTGGCGGCTCGGCGGCGGCGCGACGAACTTCGGCGGCAAGTCGTTCGCGGCGTGGCAGGCGGCGGGGAAGGACCGGGGCTCGATCGTTGCCGACCCGCGGTGCGCCGACCCCGCGCAGCGCGTCTTCACCGTCGCGCCGGACTCGCCCGCGCGCGCAGCCGGCTTCAAGCCCTTCGAGGTTCGCGCGGGCGTCTACGGCGATCCCGCGTGGATCGAGGCCGCGCGGTCGGCGCCGATGCCGGACTTCGCCGACCTGCCCGCGTGGTCGAAGTAGGGCGGGTCAATCCAGCCCGGCGAGGAGGACGGTCGCCGCGCGGCGGGCGTCGTCGACCAGGTTGTCGACCTCCGCCCGCATCGGGGAGGCGAGGCGCTCCGGGGCGGCATCGCCCCACGCGGCGATCCAGTCGGAGGCGGCCACCGTCGCGGACACCGCGGCGCGGGCCTCGGCCTGCGCGAGCGCGCGATTCTCGATGCGGACCCGGCCCCCGTACAGGACGGCAACCACGGCGCACGCGGCCGCCACGGCCCAGGCGGGCCGGCGCCACGCGGGCGCAGGCGCCCGCGCGGTGTGCCCGTCCGCCGCCGCCGCCGCACGGACGGCGGCCATCACGCGGATCTCGAATCCGTCGGGCACCGCCAGCGGCGGCGCGGCGGCGCGAAGCGAGGCTTCAAGCGCGCCGGCGTCGCGCGACCGGTGACCGGCGGACCGCTGCGAAACATCCCTGTTCATGAAACCCTTCCTCCCGCGGCCGCCACCGCCGCCGCCGGCGTCGCGGCCCGGCCGGCCGCCGACTCACGCACCTCCGCATCGGCACCGGCGGCGAGCAGCGCGCGCCGGGCGCGGAACAGCAGGACCTTCACGTGCGTCCGCGTCAGCCCCATCGCCGCGGCCACCGCCGCCACGTCCAGGTCGGACCGCACCCTCAGCTCCAGCGCCTCGAACTGGCGCGGAGGCAGGACGGCCCGCGCCCGCGCCCACAACCCCCGCTCGACTTCGCCGGCCGACACCGCGTCGGCGGGCGTCACGGCATCGACGCGGGTGTCCGGCGCATCGACCGGCCGCGGCACCCGGCGCATCCGGCGCGCCTCGTCGATCGCCACGCAGCGGGCCACCGTATAGAGCCAGGGCAGGAAGCCCCGGTCCGGGTTGTAGCCGCCCAGGCGCCGGAAGGCGGCCACGAACACCATCTGGGCCAGATCCTCCGCCGCAGCCGGATCCGGCGCGCGGCGCTGGCAGTAGGCGTGGATCCGCCCGCCGTGGCGGCGGACCAGTTCGCCGAACATCTCGGTCGAACCGGCCGCCGCCGCGCGGGCAAGGGCCTCATCCGTCGCCTGCGCCGGAAACGTCATCCGATCTACTCCGACTTCGCCCGCGCCTTCTTCGCGGCCTCCTCGCGGATCGCCTTCGTGATCTCCCCGGCGGGCATCTCCATCGCGACCGAGACCGTCGTCCCCTCGAGCATCACCGAGGCCGATTCGGCGAGCATCGCCGCCCGCGGATCCTCGGGCCCCTTGAGGAGCATCGCGGACTTCATGCCATCGGCGACCTTCATGAGATTCGACGCCGTCGCGGCGTCGACCGTTTCCAGGGCGATACGGCACTTGACCCGGTCGCCGGCCTCGCCCATCACGATGGTTGCGCCGCGCGCGAGCTTCAGCGCGGCGTTCTTCGGATCGGTCCCGGCGAGATCCTCGATCACGCCCACCAGCACGGGCGTCGCGCCGGACACGGCCGGCGGCTGCGCGGCGGTCGCCGCCTTTTTCCCGTCCATGACGGCCAGCACGTGGGCCACCGTGTCGAGCTGCTCGGAGAGGACGGCGGCGCCGCTGGCGTGGAAGGCGCCGTACATGCGGGCCTTGTCGGCCCCCTGCTTCTTCGCCTTGTCCTCGTCGATCCACGAGTGGATCGCGTAGCCCTCCTGGACGGCCTCCTGGTATCCGTCGTTCGCCTTCAGCAGCGTGACGAGCCGCGCCGTGTCGAACCGCCCGCGGATGATCGCCGCGGACCGCCCGCCGACGCCGCAGACCGTCAGCCCCAGGAGGTCCTTCCCGCGCGGATCGAAGCCGAGGACCGCCTGGAGCGCGGCGAACTTGCGGTTCGCCTCCTCGGTCGTCAGCTGCTCCAGCACGGCCTTGCCGACCTGCGTCGTCCTGAGCTGGTCGACGTCCAGGTGCGCAAACCACTTCACCTCGGCCGGAACGTCCGCCGGGTTGAAGGGCGCCGCCGCGGCCGCACCCGCCATCGCCGTCACCACCGCCATGGCCATCCATCGGTTCATGATCGTCCACTCCTCATCGGGCGCCCTATGCGCCCTTCGTTGATGCACTACGAGCGCTCCGTGCCATCGGTTACGGCCGTTCAGCGGGAATTCACGGGCGACAGGCTCCGGGCGCGGACGGACCGCACGCGGACCGGACCGCCGGCCGCCCCTTCGAGCGCCGCGGCGAGGGTCGTGCCGGTCCCGCCCGGGAACGTCATGCAAAGCTGCGCATCGCGCCTCACGCGCAACGCAATGCCAGAACGGCGGACCGAACGCAAGGGTGCCGTGGCCGGGAGCCGGCCCTCACGGTGCAGCCGTGCGGTAGAGGATCCGCATCCCCGGGCCGGCCGGCGCGCCCACGACCTCGTTGGTCCCCGCGCACGCGACCAGGCCCGGCCCGGCCGTCCACGCGGCAAGGTCCGCCGACGTCTCCACACCGTAGCGGTATCCGGATACGCCGCCTGCGGCGTGAAGGCGAAAGACCCCGGCGTCCGACCCGATCGCGACGAACTCCGGGACGCGGACGGCCAGCCCCGCGCGCATCGCGTCGTCGTCGATCGCACCACGCTTGTAAAGCGACACGCCGGCGGGATAGACGACGGCGTTGGTCGGCTGCCCGTCGATCGTCTCGCGCAGTGTCGCCGTCGGCGCGTTGGTTCCCTCGTCGGCCTGCACGAGGACGTTCGCAAACAGGATCCCCGTGCTCGCCCCGGCAATCTCGAAGCGGCTCCGGTCCTCCTCAAGGGCCTCGCGCATCGCCCCGGCCGCGTAGAGCGCGAAGTTCGTCGCGTTCTCCAGCCGGAGCATGGAGCAACCCCCTTCGCGCTTCCACCCGATCCAGCGGATGTTGGCCGCATTGCGAATCTCGGCGTCGTGGTCGCGCCGGTCCCTCTTGCCGCCCTCGAGGTTGTAGCCGTAGAGCCAGAGCGGTTGCGTCGTGCCCTCGACGCGCAGCAGCCGGTACTGGTTGCCGTTGTTGGACACGTAGAACGTCGTCGCGTTGGCGACCTTGTCCAGTTCGCCCTCGGGATAGAAGTAGTGGCGCCCGCCCGCACCGCCGCCGAACCGGACGCCGGTGTAGTGGTTCGAGTTCGCCGGCGGGTTGAACTCGTAGGGGACCTCCATGCGGAGATCGAACGTCTCCGACGCAGGGCCCGCGCGCCAGTGGACGAAGGTGAACGGATGGCGGTAGAGGGAGACGTCGGTCGCGATCGCCAGGTCGCCGAGGTGCGGTGCGCCGAGGGCGTCATCCTCCGTCCGCACGATGTCCGCGGCGGCGGCCGGCCGCCACGAGCTGTGCGTTCGCAGCTCGCTCACGTAGTTCTTTGACGCGCCGAACAGCACGGAGTTGGACCGGAGCACCAGCGTTCCGGACAGCAGGAAGGCGCCGGAGGATGATCCATCCGCCGAGGACTTCGGAATGAACACCCGCCCGTGCCCCGCCGCGCTCGCGTCGTCGACCGCCTGCTGGATCGCGGCGAGGTCGTCCTCCGCGTCGCCCGGTACCGCGCCGTAGGGCGGATCGGTCACCACGACCGTCGGAAGGCTGCCCGCGCCCTCGTAGCACGGCAGGCCGTGCGCCGGAAGGTGGCGCGTGAGGAGGCCGGCGGGCGGCGGACCGCAGTCGGGCGTCGCCAGCTTCACGCGCTCGACGGTGCGGTTGGTGACCCCGTCGATCATGCTCTGCGTCGCGAGCTGGCTGGTGGTCCCCGCGGCCGTGGTCCGCTGGTCGGTGTGACTGTACTCGTCGATCCGGCTCCATGCCCCCGTCCCCCGGAGGGGCGCGAGCGCCGAGCTCTGCACGAGATTCGTCGCGCCGCGCACCCAGACGTTTCGAAGATAGAGGTTCTTGCCGCCGGCGTTCGCGATCGCAACGTTGGTCGCGACCCCGTCGGTGAGGTCGAGCACGCCGTCGAGCAACGTCATCGTGTTCCACGCCGTGTTGTTGGCCCAGTTCGAGTTCTTCACCGCGAGCAGCGGCCCGGCGGCCTTCGAGATGCGGAACCCGGCCATGACCAGCGGCACGAAGTCGTCGTACTCGAGCGGCGCCACGGTCTGGCCCTCGAGCCGCACCCCGAGCAGCGTCGAGCCCGCGCACTGGCTGCCGGACGCCGTGATCCCCGTGCGGATGCCGTAGCGCCCTCCGAAGACCTCGACGTTCACCGCGCCCCAGTTGCGGCCGGGCAATCCGTGGAATCCGGCAAAGGCGTTCGTCGCGTTGATGCTCACATTCGCAACCAGCGAGCCCTGCGCCGCCGGAAAGACAACGCCCACAGCGCCCGCGTGGCCGCCGCAGTCGAGGTCGAGGTTCCGCAGTTCCCAGTTGAAGAGGTACGACGAGTCGACCTTGTAGCCCGTTGGCGCGGCAAGGACGTTGGTCGACGGCGGCGCGACCATCGGAGCGTTCGGGAAGTTGGTCGACTGGTACAGCCGGAACAGCAACAGCGGCCGCACTGCGTTGGTGTTGTCGAAGTCCGCGGCCGGTGCGGCGGCGAGCTTCAGCAACGGGCGAGGCCCCAGGCCTGAGCCCTGGAGGACGTAGGACAGCGATGTGCAGGGGTTGACGGCCAGCACGAGGCCTCCGGAGACGTTCGTCCCGCTGGCGGGATGGAACGCCCGGCAATGGAGGGTGTCGGAGATCTGATAGGTGCCCGGGGGGAACAGCGCGACGAGGTTGTTGGTGTAGGCGTCGTTCACCGCCGCCTGCAGCCCCGGCAGCGAATCGCCGACGCCGTTCGTGTCGACACCCGCATAGTGCGTGACGACCAGGTAGCCGAGTCTGAATCGCGGATCGTCCATCGCCGCCTGCGGGATCGCCGCCGGCGCGACGTGCGCCACCACTCCCAGAGCCAAAGCCGCGCCGACCCGCAGCCCCGCCCGCCATGGAAACCGGCCATCCATGCGGCGAAGCCTACCCGATTCCGCGGGGATCGCCAGTTGAATCGCCGCGCTACCGCGGCCAGATTCCGCGCAGTTCGTGGACGTCAAGCAGGGCGACCCGGGCCGTCCCGCCTTTCACCGCGACCGCGAGCGACCGGTCGTCCGCCTTCGGCAGGAACGGCATCGGCACGAACGTCAGGCCGTCGGAGGCGTAGACCTCCGACCCGTTGCGGTCGACGAAGATCGCGAGGCGCAGCCGGCCGTCCCGCAGCGGCGCCGGGGCGCCGTGGCCGTTGACGACCAGTTCCTGCTTCGCCGCGTCGTAGACGACCGTCAGCCCGCGCAGCGTGAAGGCGATCTCCGCCGCGCCGCCCGGCTCGATCTCCGCGCGCAGCTCGACCAGCTCCGCCGAGATGCCGGCCAGCGGGTTCGCCCCGCCCTCCGCGAGCGCCACGGGGCCGATCCGGTGCGACTTCGCGCGCAGCGACTCCAGCTCGCGCACCGGCGCCCACGTCATCCGCGGCCCCTCCGCCGTTTCGGCCAGCCGCAGTTCGTTCGGCAGGCTCATGGACTGGTTGAACGGCATGCCCGGCGTCGCCGTCTGGAACCAGCCGATCTGGACGACCCGGCCCCCGGGCTCGTGCGAGAACGTCTGCGCCGCGTAGTAGCCGCGCCCGCGGTGGCCCTTCAGGACCGGCGTCGCGGGGGTGAACGTCGCGCCGTCGAAGGCGCCCAGCATGTAGTCGCTGTTCGCCGCGGTGAGCGCCCAGGTCCCGCCCAGCTCGAAGAGGTCCGGGCACTCGTAGAAGCCCCCGATGCGGCTGCGGAACGTCCAGGCCTTCAGGTCCGGCGAGGTGTGGAACGCGATGAAGCGCCCGCCCTCGACCTCGGTGTAGAGGGCCATGACCCAGTGGTTCGACGGCGCGTACCACAGCAGCCGCGGATCGCGGCCCTTGTGCACGACCACCGGGTTCCCCTCGAACTCGCGGAACGTGCGGCCGCGGTCGTTGGAGTGGACGATGCACTCGCCGCGGCCGGTGCTGGTGAAGGCGGCGACGATGAGCTGGTTGCTGCCGGTGCGCCAGCCGCTGGTGTTGTCGCGGTCGACCACCGCGCTTCCGCTGAAGACCCAGTCGCCGTGGCGTACGGGGTGGATCGCGATCGGCTCCTCGCGCCAGTGGACCATGTCCGCGCTGACCGCGTGCCCCCAGTGCATGTTCCCCCACGGCCAGCCGTACGGGTTGTGCTGGTAGTAGAGGTGGTACTCGCCGTCGGCGAAGACCATGCCGTTGGGATCGTTGTTCCAGCCGCGCTTCGACGAGAAGTGGAACTGTCCGCGCAGCGGCTCGCGATAGACCTCGTCCGCCTTCCAGATCGCATCGGACGACGTGACGAGGTCGAGGGCCTTCGAACCCGCGTCGATCGTCCCGGCACGCACGACCGCCCTCTTCCCCCGCCACGCGCGGACGTCGAGGTGCGCGAACCACTCGGGCTCGTCGGCGAGATCGATGTCGAACTCGCGGACGACCGCGCCGTCGACCACGAGCGCCCCCTTCGGCTTCTGCCCCTTCCGCGCGCCGTTTCGCACGGGAAACAGCAGGTACGCCTTGTCGAGGAGGACCGTCCGCTCCAGCGTGACCGGCTTCGGTGCGGGCGGAGGCGGACGCTCGCCCTGGACGATGTGGTCGACGTTGATATGGCCCCACCCGCCGGTTGCGGCGTCGACGATCACGATCCTCGCGGTCCGGCCGGCGAACTCCCGGACGTCCCAGCCGGCCGGCGCCAGTTCCTCGCTTCCGCCCGGCACGACGTTCGGGCCGACGGCGGTGCGGACGGCCTTCCCGTCGACGACGAGATTCATGCAGGTCTTGTTCGACCACCCGCCGCCGCCGATCAGGAAGTTCAGGTACGGCCGTTCGATGGCGAACTCCGCCGAGGTCAGCGTGCCGGTGCTCCGATCGCCGCGGAAGAACGAGTTGACCAGCCCGCTGCCGCGGAAGCCGGAGACCTCCATCTGGTGCGGCAGCGTGCCCTTCGCCGGCCCCGGCCCGAAGGCGTCGCCGGTCGCCGTCCACGCGCCGTAGTCCTTTCCCTCGAAGTCCGCGAAGAGGATGTCCTCCGCCGCCCCCGCCAGCCCCGCCATGGCCAGGCCACCGCACACCAGGATCGACTTCATGCGTCCTCCGTCGTCCGACCGCCCGGCATGGCCCCTTCGCTTCGCGCGCCGGTCCGGCAGGGCGGCAGGGCGAGGATAGCAGCCGGACCGAGCCTCCGCACTCCAAGGCATCGGCATACTGCATCGAATCGGGGTGGGAAGCGGCGCCTCCTCCCGACGACCGGCATGGACGCCTCCCGCCGACTTGGCGGCCAGGAATGGAATCAGTCCCGCCCCGATCATCGCCCTCCTGCGGCCTCCACAGAGGAAATCCGTGGCGCGGGCGATCTCGCCCGGAAAGGCGGGCGCCATCTCCACGATCGAGACAGGGCAGACATTCAAGCCCTCGGCCATGCGGCCCTGAAGCAGTTTGGCGGACACCCGGCCGTACCGCGGATCGTCGTCCAGGACGTCCGGAAGCACGCGCGTGTCCACCCCCCACCCCTTCACGCCTTCCCCCCGGATCGCAGGTCCTTCATCCAGGCGGCCGTCGTTCGTGTTGCTCGAAACGACCGCGCAAAGCCGAGCACCGCCATGGGGCCTGTGGTTTCATCCTGTGCCGCCCTGGCGGGCGGCCCGGTCTCCGCCCCGCCCGCGGCCGCCGCGCTTGCACGTTCGACGGCAGTCTGGGACAAGGGGGGCATGAACCCCACGACCCTGGCGATGGCCTCGGCGGCCGCCCTCTCCTGCGTCACGGCATGGGCGGGGCCGACGAACGACACGGCCCTCCCGCCGCAGCCGGCGGAGGACCGGCCGCTGGAGGCGCGGTTCGCCGAGCCGCCGGCCTCGTCGCGCATCCTGAAGATCATCCACCATCCGGCGGACGACCCCGCCGCGCAGGACCGGCAGCTCCGGCAGCTCGCCGAGCAGGGCTTCGGCGGCTTCGCGGGGAACGTCTCGTTCAACGGGTACGTCGATGACGAATCGAAGTGGCCCCCCTTCCTGCGCGCCGTCCGCATGGCGAAGGCCTCGGGCATGTCGATGTGGCTCTACGACGAGTGCGGCTATCCCTCCGGCAGCGCGCGCGACCTGACCCTCGCCGGCCATCCCGAGTGGGCCGCCCGAGGGCTGCTCGTCGCGGTGACGAACACCTCCGGCGGCGAGATCGCGCTGGACCTGCCGCCCGGCGCGCTGGTCTCGGCTGTCGCCCTGCCCGTGCGCGACGGCGTTGCGCAGCTCGACGGGGCGCGCGACCTCGCCGCGTCCGTCGCCGACCGCCGCCTCCGCTGGACCGCTCCCGCGGGCGACTGGGCCGTCGTCGCGATGACCGACGACCTGATCTACGAGGGCACCCACGCCGCGGTCAGCCTCGCGTTCAAGAAACCCTGCATCAACCTGCTGATGCCGGAAACCACTGCGCGATTCCTCGAGGTCACGCACGACCGCTACGCCGCCCGCCTCGGCCCCGACCTCGGCAAGTGGTTCGTCGCAACGTTCACCGACGAGCCGTCGCTGATGAACCTCTGGATGCGGCCCATGCCGTACCGCGTGCTGCCGTGGTCCGCCAACCTGCCGGGCGAGTTCCGGAAGCGCCGCGGCGCGGACCTGGCGCCCCTGCTGCCCGCGCTCGTCGTCGAGGCCGGCCCGCGCGGCGCGAAGGCGCGCTACGACTTCTGGGACACGATCGCGGACCTCGTCGCGGAGAACTACTTCGGCCAGATCCGGACGTGGTGCCGCGCCCACGGCTTCGCGTCCGGCGGCCACCTTCTGATGGAGGAAAGCCTCGCGGGCCACGTGCCGCTCTACGGCTGCTTCTTCCGCTGCGCGCGCCTCCTCGACGCGCCGAGCATGGACTGCCTCACCAGCGTCCCGTCGGAGGTGCCGTGGTACGTCGCGCGGATGATCGACAGCATCGCCGGCCTCGAGGGGCGCACCGTGACGATGTCGGAGGCCTCGGACCATTCGCAGCGCCACCGCGGCGAGGGCGACAAGCGCCCCGTGCGGGTCGTCACGGCGGACGAGATCCGCGGCTCGCTCAACCGCCAGCTCTGGGGCGGCATCAGCGTCTTCACCAGCTACTACCGGTTTCAGGACCTGGCCGACGACCAGCTCCGCGAGCTCAACCGCTGGGTCGGCCGCTGCTCGACGCTGCTCGCCGGCGGGCACCAGGTCGCCGACATCGCCGTGCTCTACCCGGTCGAAAGCCTGTGGCCGCGGTTCGTCCCGGCCCTGCGCGGCGCGACGGACATTCCGGACATCCGCCGCATCGAGACCGTGCTGCGCGGGGTCCGCACCGCGCTCTACACCGCGAACCGCGACTTCGCCTTCGTCGACGCGCGCGCCCTCGCGGAGGCGAAGGTCGAGGGCGATGCCCTGGTCCACGGGAAGCTCCGCTGGCGCGTGGTCGTGCTGCCGGGCGCCGACACGCTGCCGATGGCCGCGTGGGAGAACCTGGCCGCGTTCCGGCGCGGCGGCGGTGTCGTGATCTCCATCGGCGCGCGCCCGGCGAACAGCGAAACCGCCCTCCCCGACCCGCGCGTCCAGTCCCTTGCGGCGGCGATGTTTGGCGGCGGACCTTCGGTGCCCGGCGCCGCGGCCGGCGGCGCGGGCGTGGTCCTCCCCGACGGCCTCGTATCGCTGCTGCCGCGGGTGCTCGACGCCCTGATCGAACGCGACGCCGCGGCGGACGGCCCCAGCTCGCCGCTCCGCACCACGCACCGGCGGGTCGCGGACCACGACGTCTACTTCGCGATCAACGACGGCGCCGAGCCCTGGGAGGGCACGCTCCGGTTCCCCGGCCGCGGCGTGGCCGAGATGTGGGATCCCGCCACCGGCGCGAAGTCCGCCCTGGCGAACGGCGCGGCCGTGCCGCTCAAGCTCGGCGCCTACGGCGGCATGCTCTTCCGCGCGCCCTCCATCGACGCGCCGCGCCGGCTCCGCGGCACGGCCGGAACCGTTCCCACCCTCGCCCGCTCGGCCCTGCCGGCGGCGACGCCGTCGCTCAGCGCGGGGCGGGGCACGCGGACCGGGTTGACGGGCGATGCGGCGGCCGGCTGGTGCGCAACGTCCACCGCGACGACCAACCTGCCGGACACGCACCTCTTCGTGTCGTTCGACCACCCGAAGGGCCTCGGACTCGGAGCGGCGGAGGGGCTGGTCGTGGAGTCCACCGTCGCCGCGGGGGCGAATGGCCGGCCCGAGCTGCTTGCGATCGTCCGCACGACGGACGGCGCCGACTACGCCACGGGGACGGGCCGACTG
>VGWF01000111.1 GCA_016873715.1 Lentisphaerota bacterium
CCCCGCCGCTCATGCCCCGCCTCCCCCCGGATGGCCGAACTCCCGCCACGCGTCGCGGAACCACACCAGCGTTTGCCACGGCGTGCGGATGGACGTGTTGCAGCTCGCCGACAGCATGAACCGGTGCCGCCACGGGGCGAGCCGCTCCAGCAGGTCCGCGACGTACCGCCGCACCTCGTCGCGCGTGCGGAACCGCTCGGTCTCGACCGCGCTGATGCCGCCCGTGACGATCATCCGGTCGCCGCTCAGCCGCATCGCCTCGTCGAGGTCCACGTCGCCGAGCGGCGGATAGGCCACCCCCTCGAGCCCGTCGACGCCCAGCGCCCCGAGCCGGGCGAGGTTCGCCCGCTGGCCGCCGCAGGCGTGGATGAAGAACGCCGCGCCGCGCTCCCGGCACAAGGCCGCCGCCCGCGCGTAGAACGATGCCGAGCACCGCTCGAGGTAGTCCGGCGGATGAAACGCGCTGTCGAGGTTGTCCATCGCCATCATCGCCGTCACGCCCGCGTCCAGCATCTGCCGGACGAGATCGAGCTGCGCTTCCTCGTGGGCCTTCATCCATTCCGCGCATCGCTCCGGGTGATCCTCGAGCAGGAACACCGCGTTCGCCGCGCCCGCGGCGAGGTGCAGCATCTTGAGCGGACTGAACAGCTCGCCCGCGACGACGACACCGTCCTCCCCCACCCCGCGCCGCCACGCGTCGAAGAGCCCCGCGTCGAAACGCCAGCGCCGCGCCCGCGCGAACTCGTCGAACAGGCCGAGCTGGCGTTCGGGATCGTCGAGGAGGAACTTCTCCTGCACCAGCGTCGACTCGGCGAAGATATACCGCAGCCTCTCCGTCAGCACGCCGCCGGGAAGGCGGATCGTGCGCTCGGTGACCGTGTCGCGGCCGTCGGCGAAACGGACCACATCCTCGGTCGCGCCGTTCCACGCCGCGCTCGAAAGCCCGCCGAACCAGTGCCGGGTCGGATCGCAGTAGACGTTCCGGCTGAACACGTCGAGGCCCAGGTGGCGGATGACCTCCAGCTGGCCGGTGCAGTGCGCGATCTCCGGCGGCAGAAGGCCATGGTTCCGATGGTGCGCAAACCACTGCCAGACGTTCGGCGCATAGACGACGCGCGCGGGACGCTCCCGCCGCAGCACGGCGTCCACCGCCGCCCGCCGCGTCGCGCCCCCGCCCCCGCGTTCGCCGACCCATTCCGCCGCCATCCGTGATCTCCGTGAAATCCGTGGTGGTTCCCGCCCGGGATCAGAGAATCCCGTGCCGCCGGAACGCCTCCGTGCTGCTCATCCCCGCCTCGATCTCCCGCCGCACGACGTTCTCGCCGGCCGC
This sequence comes from Lentisphaerota bacterium, assembly GCA_016873715.1. GTDB lineage: Bacteria > Verrucomicrobiota > Kiritimatiellia > PWTM01 > PWTM01 > VGWF01. The sequence continues at coordinate 1,331 of VGWF01000111.1, forward strand.
CTTCTCGAGTGCGAGCCGGACCACCTCGGCCTCGACGTCGCGCGGCACGATCACAACGCCATCGAGATCGCCGAACACGAGATCGCCGGGCGCAATGTCGACGCCGCCGATCCGCACCGCGCACCGGTACTCCGCCACGGCCGCCCGCACGCCGGCATCCTGCGCGTAGCGCCCGCGGCTGAACACGGGCCAGTTCTGCGCGAGCACCTTCGGCGTGTCGCGGTGGAACCCGTCGATCACCGCCCCCGCCGCACCGCGCGTGCGCGCCGTCGCCGTCAGGATCTCGCCCCAGCCCGCGCAGCGCGGCGACCCGCCCGCCGCCACCCACACCTCGCCGGGCCGGAGCTGGTCCAGCGCCTCGGTGAGCAGGCCGAACGGCTTCTCCTGCGGCCCCTCGACATCGACGACGCGCACCGGCATCGCGCGGCCGCACAGCTTCATGCCCTCGCGCAGCGGCTGGATCGGCTGCGGCAGGAACTGGTGGAACCGCCCGAGCCGGTCGAGGATGTCGCCGACGACCGGCGTGTAGAGCTGCGAGAGGATCCGCTCGAAGAGCGCGGCATCGCCGCCGGTGTCGTTCATGGGTGGCTCCCTCGCTGCGCGGCCGCGGTCAGCGACCAGACGATCCGGCGCGTGCCCGCTTCCCCGAGGACGGTGTCGATCGTTCCGTTCCGGTGGGGCACCTCGCGCCCCTCGCGCCGCAGCACGACGCCGGCGGGTTCGAGGACGGCGAACCGCACGCCGCGTCCGTCCAGGCGCGCCTCGACGGCGCTTCCCTCCAGCCGCACCCCGGTGCGGGTCCGGCCGTCGAAGACCAGCATCGGCCATTCGACCCGCATCGCGTCGACATCGCCTGCGATCGACTCCTCCACCGTCACCCCGTCGCGCCGCACGGTGTAGGTGGAGATCAGGCGCACGACGCCTCCCGTGCCGGCGGGCAGATCGCCATGGCTCACGCGGACGGCCACCTCGTGCGGTGCCTCGCGAAGCACCTCGACCTCCGGCGCGCGACCGGGACGCAGGTCGGCGAGCCGCACCCATGCGCCGTCGGGGCGCCGCCACGCGGGCGCGACGGACCGGTTTACCCCGGCGCCGCTGATGTACGGCGCGCAGCCGTCGGACGGACCAAGCTGCGGATGCCCGCCCTGCACGTGAACGCGGATCAGACCGAGCGGGTTGTACTGGCGCGCGCCCCGGTCGCCCGCGGTCTCGATCTCGATCTGCGTCCCCCCGGCATTCGCGAAGACCTTGTGGAAGGGATCGAGCACGGGGACCGCGAACCCGCCGACTTCCGCCGGTGCCGGCCGCTCGGCGACCTTGTCGTCCGCGAACTTCCACGCCTGCGCAAGCATGGAGCACGCGAGGAGGTTGTAGGCCGAGTGCGTGGTGTAGGTCTCGTAGCCGTGCTGCGCGGCCTCCGGGAACCGGTTCTTCACGACGAAGCCCGAGCCGTCGGGGCGGATCCACTGCTTCACGGCCGCGAGGGACATCCGTGCCGCGCGCTTGAACGCGCCCGCCTCGGCCGCGCGTCCGGCGGCGCCGAGGTGCGCGGCGTAGATCTCGAACAACACGGCCTGCTGCGCCTCGTTCCAGATGTGGTGGCTGCTGCGGAAGCCGGTCGGCATCTCGCCGGAGGGCGACTGCAGGAAGAGCGACATCCACGCGCCGCGTCCCAGGAGACCGCGATAGTCCGCCGCATGCGCGCCGTCGTAGCCGAGGTGCAGCATGCCGGCGAGGTAGTGACGCGAGAAGAGGTCGTACGGGAGCGGATTCCCCGCCTCGTTGAACATGCCGAGGTCCGTGAAGTGCTTCCGTTGCGCGCCGAGGCACGCCTCGACGTAGTCCGGCGGCGTCATCCCGGCGCGCCCCCGGAGGAATTCGCCCGCGACGTTGACGAGGTTCCAGTTGTTGGCGTCGGTGCGTACGCGGTAGAGCTTCGCCGGATCGATCCGCGCGAGGCGGTTCGTCCATTCGGCCGCGCGGGCGGGCGGAGCGATGCCGTCGTAGAGCGGGAGCGCCAGCATCACGGGCCACGTGAAGAAGTCGCCGTGCCCGCCCGCCGCCGTGCCCGCCGCCATGTCGCGCGTCGCGGAGTCCATCGCGAGCAGGCCGCTTTCGAGCACGCCGGGTTCGGAGGCCATGCCGCCGGCCGCGAGCGCCGCGACGGCGTGGGCGTGGCAGGGCGTGGCGAAGTAGCATTCGTTCGATCGCACGGGGTCGAGGATCCGGCCGTCCGCGTCCTGATGGCCCCGGAAGACGCGCACCTGCCCCGCGATGACGCGAAGGTAGTCCTCCCGCACCAGGCCCGTGGGCCGGTCGTCGCGCACCGCCGCCTGGTTCGCCAGGAACGCGGCGATGCGGGGCGCGAGCGGACCCGTTTCCGCGGGGTCCGGCGGAAGCACGCCGGCGCCGGCTGCGGCCGGAAGCGCCGCACCCAGCAGCCCCGCAAGCTGGAGACTTCGCGTCACTTCAGGATGCCGGCGTCGACCAGCCGCAGCACCTCGCTGCCGGCGAGCAGGAATGTGCCGGTGACGTACTCGTGGGTCATCTCCGCCTTCACCGTCACGGGGCGGTCGCCGACCGGCTGCCCCCACAGCACGCGGCCCTCGGGGCTCACGCTGGCCGCCAGACCCGCCCACGCCTTGCGCACGACCGGCAGGTACGTGTCGCGGTCGAGCACCCCGTTCCGGATGCCCCAACCGATGCCGTAGCAGAAGAACCCGGTTCCGCTGCTCTCCGGGACGCCGCCGGCGTCGGCCGGGTCGTCGAGGTTCGGCCGCCACAAACCGTCCGCCCCCTGGCTCCTCGCGATTGCGGCGGACATCGTCTTCAGCAGCCCGACGTACCGCGGACGCTGCGGGTCGTCGGCGGGCAGCCATTCGAGCACGCGCACGATGCCGCCGAGCACCCAGCCGTTGCCGCGCGACCAGAAGACCTTCCTCCCGTTCGGCGTCGTCTGGCCGATGAACCGCTTGTCGCGATAGAAGAGCCCGGCGTCCGCATCGAACAACTCCGCGTGCACGTCCCAGAAGAACGCATGCATGAACTCGAGATACTTCGCGTCGCCGGTGGCCTTCGTCATCATCGCCAGCGTGCAGGCGCCGTAGAGCGAATCGGCGTAGCGGCGGCCGCCCTCGAGATACCAGACCTTCGCGCCGGCCGGCGAGTTGCTGGCGGCGGTGGCGAGCCATTCGACGGCGGGGGCGATCATCGCCGGGTCCTTCTTCAGGAGATACAGTTCGGCCCACGTCTCGACGCAGAACAGCCGGTTCGCCCCCTGCCGCTCGGTGCCGACCTGCCACCGGTGCTGCCGCCCCCACTCCATCGCCTGGTCGAGGAACCGCTCGTCGCCCGTCGCCCGGTGCGCGGCCATGACGCCGGTGTACCACGTGCCCCGCTCCCAGTTGCGGTCGTCCGGCTTCATGCGCGGATTCGCGACCTGCCACGCGTTGGCGCGCCCCAGCAACCGGACGATCTCCGCCCGGTCGAACGGATCGGCCGGCGGCGTCTCCGCGGCCGTGGAGGCGGCGACCGCGAGGGGCTCCAGCACGGCGCCGGAGATCACGACCGCGCCGGTCTTGGGCGTCAGCGTCACCTGCACGGTGCCGGGCGAGGTCAGGCTCACGTCGAAGTCCTTCACGAATGCGCGGCGCGGGCCGCCGGCGTCGCGGACGATGTCCACCTCCGCCGTTTGCGCGGCCGATTCCGCGGCGCGGGCCACCGCGATCGGCGTCCATGACGCGCCATCCTCCGACGTCATCAGGTCGAAGCGGTAGCGCCGTTTCGCCGCCTCGAACCAGTCGACATCGATGCGCCCGAAGGAGACGTCCGGTTTCAGCGCGAACTGGATCCACGCGCCGTCGCCGTCCGCCGCCCACCGCGTCTCCGGCTTCCCGTCCGCCGCCTTGGCGGGCTCGCAGTCCTTCGCGGCGGCCGAGGCGGTGACCGGGCCGGCGGGATCGAGCGCGGCGCACCGGACCTCGTGAAGGCTGGTCCACTCGTTCTCCGAATTGCCGTGCCCGACGATGCGCAGGAAGCGAGCCTTGCGCGCGGGGAACGTGGTTGCCGTCTCCGCCCGCGCCGCGGCCCGCACGCTCACGTCGAAGACCCGCTGCCCCGGCGCGGTCGCGAGGGGGTCGGCGAACAGGAGCCTCAGCCGGTGCCGGCCGGGCTCCAGGGGAACAGGTCCGCCCCGCCGCGGGGCGAGGACCGGCTGAACCGTGAAGGACAGTGCGCCGGTGCCCGTGACACCGCGCGCGGCGAGTTCCTCCCAGCCCGCGGGGGCGCCGGCCGGCGCCGGTCCCGGGATCGTGAATTCCTCCGCGCCGGTCTCCTTCGCGCCGAACACGCGCCACAGGGCGGAATCCGGCCCGACGTGGAACGACAGCCGCCCCGCGCCCTGCGCCGCCTCCTCGTGCGACGTGGGCCCGAAGCTCATGCGCACCGGCGCGCGGCCCAGCGCCTGCCGGAGCGATTCGATGTAGGTGACCCACTTCAGGTTCATCGTGACGAGCATGCCGAGTTCGCCGCGCGTGATGCCGCCGACGGACGACAGCCGCGCGTACTGCTCCATCACGTCCGCGGGCCGGACGGGGTCCAGCAGCCGCCGTGCGCCGTCGCGGTCGCCCTTCTGCGCAAGGGCCGTCGCGGCCTGGTGCCGGCCCTCGGCCTCGAAGAAATCGATGCAGAACCGCTCCAGCAACCGGTGATAGTCGAGGTGCACGCGCGCGGCGGGCGCGAGGGCGGCGGCGTCGATGCGGGAGAGGGTCGCGAGCCGGTTGCTGCAGCCGGCGACGGTGGCCGCCACGCGCTCCGGCGGGAACGGGCGGTCGATGAAGTGATCGCTCGTGTCGCGGCCGAAGATCGGGGCGTCGTTGATCCACGCGAAGAGGTACTCGCCACCCGCGGCGCGCGCGGCGGGGCCGAAGAGACGCTCCGCCATGTTGTCGCACGTCGCACGCAGGGGGCGGTTGGCGGTCGAGGCCCACGTCTGCTCGGCGAGGCTCTTGAAGTAGAGATCGAGCGGACGCGTCGTCCAGTGGATGATGCCGAACGAGTCCGCGCCGCACTCGGTGAGGCGCGTCCAGAAGTCGTCGTACGGCCGGTAGCTGCGGCCGATGTACTGGCCGTCGTCGTGGTGGGCCCACACGACCGGGATCACGGGGCGGCGGGCGGCGACGGCGCGGATGGCGGCGCGCTTCTCCGGCGTGTCGAGGTGCGACTCGTCGTGCACGACGTCCCAGTCGAGCGGCACGAACGGGATTCCGTCGGGCGTCCACGGGTCGGCCTGGCTCATCCACTCGAAGTTCCAGCTGCCCATCCACACGCGGACGTCGTCGCGGCCGATCTCCTTCAGCGCGCGCTGGAACGCCGCGGTCACCTTGCCGAGGCCGAGACGGCCCGGCCCCTGCGCCAGCTTCGCGACCGCCGGGTCGGCCTTCGCGCGCGCCGCCAGCTCGGCACGCCACTCGGGGGGCAGGTCCTCGTCCTTGAGGGCGGTCCAGGTCGTCCCGCCGGTGCGCACCCAGATCGCGAGGCGGTCGATCTGCGGGTAGAGGGCGAACAGGGCCTTCGCCTGGGAGCGGTAGTAGGCGTAGCCCTCCGTCGTGTCCGGCCGCGCCAGCCAGGTCTTCCCGTCGGAGAGCCGGAAGCGGGCGGATTCCGGAAGCGTGAGGATGACCTCCTGCGGATTGCTCGAAGCCGTGTCGACGTCGAGCGCGAAGCAGACGTGCATGCCGCCGGCCCCGGCGTGGGCGATCACGCGCTTCATGAGGGCCTGCGTCTCCTCCGCCCGGCGTTCGACCGGGGCCAGCGCCGCATCGGCGCCGAACACGGGGCCGGGGAAGACCGAACCGCCGGCGAGGCGGCGCACGTCGTTGACGTGCTCCGTGCCCCAGTCGCGGCCGCGCACCGTGCTGGTCAGGAAGCCGGCGGGCTTCGCGACGCCGTTGTGCGCGAAGGTGAACATCGGGTTGTTGCCGTAGGCGTGGATCATGACGGTGTTGAACCGCATCTTCCGGGACTGGTCGATCCACAGCGCCCAGTCGTCGAAGTTCCACGACGAGCAGCCGCTGAGGAAATTGTGCCAGTTGAAGACGATCCGTTCCCGGGCCAGGGGCGCGTCGCCGCCCGTCCACGACGCGAAGTCCGGCGCGCCGGGGCGGGGTGCGGGCGCGGTGTCCGTCGTCAGGTAGGACCCGAACCCGATCCGCTCGAGCGTCGCGAGAACCGCATGCGAAAGCCCCAGCGGGGAACCTGCGGCGATCGCAACGCCCCCGCCGTCGGGCCGCGCCGTCCAGGCCTCGGGCGCGAGGGCGGGGTCGACCGCGAGGCGGATCGAGCGGCCCGCCGCCGGCGCGGCGGCCTTCACCGGGAACGTGCAGTCGGTCCAGACCGCGCCCAACGCGCGGGAGATCTCCGCCGCCGCGACCGCGGCGGGACCGTCCGCCGGCGCGACCACCGGAATCGGCTCGGCCTGCGCGGCGCCCGTCGCAAGCAGGGCGAGAAGGCCGCGGAGGACGCGGCGGGTTGCGGATACGCTTCGGCGGTTCGTCGTCATGGCGGTTTCATCCCTCGCCCCAGCTTGCCGCGGATCGCGGCTGATCAACAAGCGTTCTTTTGCGTAGGAAAGGGGTCGAAATGCGGCGTCCCGCCCCGCGTTCCGGCGACGGGCGGGCACGACGCCCGCCGCCTACCGCCGCGAGGCGCGTGCGGACACGAACGCGACGGCCTGAACCGCGCCGCTTCCCTTTGTGCGGCGGGCGCCTACAATCCCGGGTTCCTGATCCGTATGAACGACGCGCTGTCCACATGGCCGATGACGGTCAAGGTCCTGGCCTCGCTGGGCCTGATCCTGGCCGTTCACCGCCGGATCGGGAGCCTGGCGGCGGGCGTGCTGCTCGGGACGGCGGCCCTCGCGGCCTTCTCCGGGCGGGGCGGGGCCGACTCGCTCCGGATCGCGGGCGACCGGCTTCTGTCGGCGGACAACGCGTTCCTGATGGTGGCGATCCTGCTCGTGATCTGGCTCTCGTCGCAGATGGCCGGCGCGGGGATCATGCGCGACCTTGTCGACGTCGTCCGCCGCCGCCTCGGGCGCCGCCACGCGATGGCCCTGCTTCCGGCGCTGATCGGCTTCCTTCCGATGCCGGGCGGCGCGCTCTTCTCGGCGCCGCTGGTGGACGACTGCGACCGCGCGGGCGCAACGGCGCCGATCGTGAAGGCGCGGGCCAACTACTGGTTCCGGCACGTCTGGGAGTTCTGGTGGCCGATGTATCCGGGCGTCCTGCTGGCGATGCACCTGACCGGCGTCGAGGTGTGGCAGTTCATGCTCCTCGGCCTGCCGCTCACCGCGACGGCGGTCGCGGCCGGCTACGTCTTCCTGCTGCGCGGTGTCGATCGCGGCGACCCGGATCCCGCCGGCGCGCCGACGCCGCGCGGGGACGGGCTGGCGCGGCTGCTGTCGCCCGTCCTGATCGTCGTCGCCGGCTACGCGGTCTTCCGCCTCGCCGCCGGCGCCGCGCGCGCCTCCTGGCCGGCCCTCCCGGAGCCCGGCCGCTACACGCCGATGATCTTCGGCATCCTGGTCGCGATGGCCGCACTGCAGCGGTGGCGTCCCCTGCCCCGCGGCGAGTGGCGGCGGATCGCGGGGTCGCCGAAGACGCTGGGCATGGCGGTCATCGTCGCCGCCGTGCGGATCTACGGGGCCTTCATCGAGGCGCCGCTCCCGGGGGCCGCGACGCCGGTGGGCCTGATGCAGGCGGAGATGGCGCACTGGGGCATCCCGGTGACCGCGACCATCATGCTTCTGCCCTTCATCGCGGGGTTGACGACGGGGGTCGCGATCGGGTTCGTCGGCGCGAGCTTCCCGGTGGTCGTCAGCCTGATGGGGGCGGACCCGTCCCTGCGGACGGTGATGGCGCACACGGTCCTCGCGTACGCCTGCGGCCACATGGGCCAGATGCTCTCGCCGGTGCACGTGTGTCTCGTGGTGACCAGCGAGCATTTCGATACGCACCCGGCGCGCAGCCTGCGGGGGCTGCTCGGGCCGGCGGCGGCCGTGATCCTGGCGGCGCTGGCGGTCCACGCGGCGCTCCTTCCGGGCGCCGCGGGCTGATCTCCGGAACGGCGCGCCCCACGCGCGCGCCAGGCGCCTCCGCAGCAGCGCGCCGACCGCCGCGAGGGCCCCGAGACCGCTCACGATCGTGAAGGTGTCGATGTGAGGCGTCGGGCTGAACCCCGGCGCGACGTCTCATCATGCCAGGGGGACCTGCACGAAACCGACGGGCCGCGCAGTCCGGTTTCCGGCGCGTCGGCCGGGCTTCCCATCCCGCCGCCCGTCGTGTTCAATCGGATGCCATGAACGCGCCACGGATCGGACTCGCCCTCGGAGGCGGCGGGGTGCGGGGACTGGCCCACATCCCCGTCCTCGAGACGCTCGACGCCCTCCGCATCCGCCCCGCCGCGATCGCCGGGACGAGCATGGGGGCCATCCTCGGCGCCCTGTACGCCTCCGGTCGCACCGGCCGCGACATCCGCCGGCTCGTCCGCTCCATCACGATCCGCCGGGGCGAGTCGCTGCGGCAGATCCTCGGCCGGCGCGACGCCCTCCTCCAGTGGCTCTCCGCCATGACCCCGGACTTCCGCGGCCGCGGACTGGTCCGCACCGACCGCTTCATCCGGCTGCTGGCCGACGAGATCGGCTGCGGGACCTTCGAGGATCTCGCCATCCCGCTGACGGCCGTTGCCGCCGACTTCTGGACCGCCGAGCCCGTCGCCCTCTCGACCGGGAACCTCCTCCAGGCCCTTCAGGCCAGCATGGCCGTCCCCGGAGCCTTCCCGCCCGTCGAGCGCGACGGCCGCATCCTCGTCGACGGCGGCGTCGTGAACCTCGTGCCCTACGACCTCCTCCGCGGCCGCTGCGACGTCGTCGTCGCCGTCGACGTCGCCGGCGCCACCGTCCCCCCGAAGAAGCGCCGCCCGCCCACCGTCGCCGAGGCCGTCCTCGGCGCATTCGACATCAACCAGGCCGCCGTCCTCGAACACAAGCTCCGCATCGCGCCGCCGGATATCCTCATCCGCATCGGCCTCCGCGATGTCTCCATCCTCGACTTCACCCGCACCGACGAGGTCCTCCGCCGCGCCCGCCCCGCCGCCGCCAACCTCCGCCGCGCCCTCGAAGCCTGGCGTTGCTCCCGGCGGCGGATGGACGGCATGCCGGAATCCCCCGAGCGTCCCGACAGCGATGAAGGACCCCCGTTGGGCCGTGACGCCGGTGCGGACATGGAGGCTCCGGCCGCTCCCGGCGTCGGCAAGGATCAGGCGGGGGTCGCCGTCCTCGATGTCGCCCAATCCGAAGAGCCCTTGCGGACCGGCGGGAATCCCGGGGGCTCCGCACGACGCGCCCCCCGGTGACGCGCACGATGGACTTGGAACCTCGAGCGTAAGCCTCTCCCCGCTCCGCTCCCGCCTCCCCGCTCCCGCCTCTCCGCTCTTTGCTCTTCGCTCTTCGCTCTGCGCTCTTGCCTCTGCGCTCTTCGCTCTGCGCTCTTCGCTCTGCGCTCTTCGCTCTGCGCTCTTCGCTCTGCGCTCTTGCCTCTGCGCTCTTCGCTACTTCGTCCCGCCCTTGGCGGCGGAGAGGGCGGAGGCGCTGCCGATGCGGGCGCCGAGGGTCGCCTCGGCGATGGACCGGCCGTCGCGGAGGACGGGCGCCTTGCGGGGGATCCAGAGGCGGCGCTTGGCGCGGACGATCATGCGGTAGCCGGGACTGAGGAAGAGCAGCGCGTCGAGCTGCGCGGCGGTCCACGAGACCCACGCGAGCCGTTTCCACGCCTGGGCCTGGGCCCGGTTGATGGTGATCGGATCGGGCCGGTGCGACGCGGCGGCGTCCGCGGCGTTCAGCGCGGAGCGGCGGGCCATCACCTCGGCGGCCTCGATCAGCAGGCGGGAGTAGCGGCGGATGTCCTGCACGTCGAACCCGTCCTTGAGCACATCGAAGAGTTCGCGCCGCGTGTAGCCGCGGCGGACGTGGCCGACGCGGTCGTCGCCGAGGCCCGCGAGGCCGCGGACGAGCCGCAGGGGGGCGACGCGGGCGGAGAACGGCACGTTGACGATCAGTTTGCCCGCGGGCTTCAGGATGCGGTGGCACTCGTGGATGAAGGCGGCCTCGTCGGCGACGTGCTCGAGGATGTCGACGAGGACGACCACGTCGAACGACTGGTCGTCGACCGGGATCCGCCCGTCCCCGAGGGCCACGACGCGCTCGTCGCCCACCATGTGCCGCAGCGACTCCAGCGCCGGCCCCGGCTCGTCGGCGCTGGTCCACTCGCCGCCGCCCTGCCGCAGCATCGCGCTGATCCAGCCGCCCTCGCCCCCGACATCCATGCACCGGAGGCCCGCGGGCCGGCCGAGGAGGATCTCGATCTGGCGCAGGAAGAGCATCGCCCGCGCCGACCCGCGGATCGCCGGCAGCAGCGCCCCGGGGGCGTAGCCCTCCGCCAGCAGCCCTGTCTCGCGCCCCTTCACGGCCGGCCATCATAGCGCCTCCCGCCCGCAACGTGAAACCTGGAACTTGCAGCGCTCCGGGCGCATCTCCGGCTCATCCACCGGCTCACGCGGACGCCTTCGTCATCGCTGCGCAGGACCGGAGATGCGCCCCTCCGGCCATCGCCCCACGCAAGATCGGCGGTGGCTCCGCATGGTAGTCATCACGCGCCGCGTGATGACGATCCGGATATCGGGGTTGTCCTCACGCGGAGCGTGAGGACTACGTTGGCGCCCGCCCCCGGCCGTCATCGCTGCGCAGGACCGGAGATGCGCCCCATGGCCGCCGGGCCCACGCTTCGCTCTTGTTGCGACGGGGGGTGCTGTGCAACAATCTTGTCACCGTGAAGACGTTGCTGGCTGCGCTCGCGCAGGTCAACGTGACGGTGGGTGCGCTGATTCCGAATGCCGACAAGGTGATCCGTGTCGCGTCGGAGGCTTGGGAGAAGGGTGCCCGCCTGATCGTGTTTCCGGAGATGGTTCTGGCGGGGTATCCGCCGGAGGATCTCGTGCTCAAGCCGCATTTCCTGGAGGACTGCGGCGTCGAGATCGCGCGGCTCGCGGCGGGGCTGCCGCCGGAGGCGCTGGTGCTCGTGGGCGCGCCGCACCGGGAGGCGGGAGGCGACGGACGGCCCCGCAACGCGGCCTACGTCTTCCACCGGGGCTTCGTTCGCGGGATCGCGCACAAGATGCTCCTGCCGAACTACGGGGTCTTCGACGAGAAGCGGGTCTTCGCGGAGGGCGCGCGCCCGTCGGTGATCCGCGCGGGGCCGTACGCGATCGGGGTCCACATCTGCGAGGACTCCTGGGTGCCGGAGGCGGCGCCGTGCCGCGCGATGCGCGGGGGCGTGCTGGACCTGCTGGTGAACCTGTCGGCCTCGCCGTACCACCGCAGCAAGGCGTTGCAGCGGCAGTCGATCCTGCGCCGGGCGGCGGCGGCGGTGGACGCGCCGGCGCTGTACTGCAACCTGGTCGGCGGACAGGACGAGCTGGTCTTCGACGGGACAAGCCTGGCGGTGGCGCCGGACGGCACGCTGCTGGCCCGCGGGAAGGCATTCGAGGAGGATCTCCTCTTCGTCGAGGTGCCGATGCGGCTGCGGGGCGAGGAAGCGATCCACCCGGACTGCGAAACGATCGCCGTCGACTGGGCGCCCGCCACGGTCGCGACGCCCCCCGCGCCCCGCTACGAACCCCTGCCCGACGCGGCCGCCGAGGTCTACGCCGCGCTGGTCCTGGGCCTGCGGGACTACGTCAACAAGAACGGCTTCCGGCGCTGCGTCGTGGCGCTGAGCGGCGGCATCGATTCCGCCCTCGTCGCGACGATCGCCGCCGACGCGCTCGGGGCGGACCGCGTCGCGGGCGTCACGATGCCGTCGCGCTACTCCTCGGCCGAGACCCGCGGCGACGCGGAGCTCCTCGCGCGGACCCTCGGCATCGAGTTCCACTCCATCCCGATCGAGGGCGTCGTGGCCGCGTTCCTCAAGGATCTCTCGCCCGTCTGGCCCGGCCGCGCGCCGGACATCACGGAGGAGAACCTCCAGGCCCGCATCCGCGGGGTCATGATCATGGCGCTGTCGAACAAGTTCGGCTGGCTCGTGCTGACCACCGGGAACAAGAGCGAGATGGCGACCGGCTACTGCACGCTCTACGGCGACATGAGCGGCGGCTTCGCGCTGATCAAGGACGTGCCCAAGACGCTCGTCTTCGAACTCGCCCGCTGGCGCAACGCGCGGGGCCCGGCGCCCGTGATCCCTCCCTCGACCATCGAGCGGCCGCCGTCCGCGGAACTGAGGCCGGACCAGCGCGACACCGACTCGCTTCCGCCCTACGACGTGCTCGACCCGATCCTCGAACGCTACGTCGAGCAGGACCAGTCCTTCGACCGCATCGTCGCCGGCGGGTTCGACCCCGCCGTCGTCCGCCGCGTGATCCGGCTGGTCGACACGAGCGAGTACAAGCGCCGCCAGGGCGCGCCGGGCGTCAAGATCACCCCGCGCGCGTTCGGGCGGGACCGCCGCATGCCGATCACGAACCTGTACCGGGAGCGAACATGAGCCCAACGCCGAAGACCGCCCCCGCCCCCGAGCCCGCCCCCGCCCCGGCGCCCGCCGCCGACCGCGGCGACACCCTGCAGGAAATGGAGCTGCTCTTCCAGATCAGCCGCGTGCTGGACCAGAGCCTCGACCTGCGCGACGTCGTCAGCCCCGTGCTCGAGGCGCTGTCGCGACGGATGAACATGCAGTACGGCACGCTGACGCTGCTCAACCGCACGACGGGCGACATCCTGATCGAGGCCGCGCACGGCCTCTCGGCCCAGCAGGCGCGCCGCGTCCGCTACCGGCTCGGCGAGGGCGTCACCGGCCGCGTCGTGCAGACCGGCCAGCCGGCGGTCATCGCGCGGACGAGCGAGTCGAACGAGTTCCTCGACCGCACCCGCCGCGGCAAGCGCGCCGACACGTCGTTCATCTGCGTCCCGATCCTCGTCGGCAAGGAGGTCGTCGGCGCGCTGAGCGTCGACCAGCCCACCAAGCCCGCCGGCGAGCTCACCGAGGACGCCCGCCTGCTGACCATCGTCGCCTCGATGATCGCCCAGGCCGTCAAGCTCCGCCGCCAGGCGCAGGAGGAGCGCGAACGGCTCGAGGCCGAGAACGCGCGGCTCAAGGACGAGCTCCGCGAACGCTTCCGCCCGGCCAACATCGTCGGCAACTCGCACGAGATGCAGCTCGTCTACGACCAGATCGCGCAGGTCTCGCGAAGCCCCGTGACGGTGCTGATCGTCGGCGAGACGGGCACCGGCAAGGAGCTCGTCGCCCACGCGATCCACTACAACAGCGACCGCGCCAGCCGCCCGTTCGTGAAGGTCCACTGCGCCGCGCTGCCCGAGGGCATCATCGAGAGCGAACTCTTCGGCCACGAGAAGGGCGCCTTCACCGGGGCCGACCGCGAGCGCCCGGGCCGCTTCGAGCTGGCGGACGGCGGCACGATCTTCCTCGACGAGATCGGCGAGATCTCGGCGTCGCTGCAGATCAAGCTGCTGCGCGTGCTCCAGGAGCGCGAGTTCGAGCGCGTCGGCGGCACGCGCACGACCCGCGTCAACGTGCGCGTGATCGCCGCGACGAACCGCGACCTCCAGCAGATGGTCCGCGACGGCAAGTTCCGCGAGGACCTCTTCTACCGCCTCCACGTCTTCCCCGTCTACGTTCCGCCGCTGCGCAAGCGCAAGGCGGACGTCGCCCTGCTGGCCGACCACTTCCTCGAGAAGTACGCGAAGTCCGCCGGCAAGGGCGTGCGCCGCCTCTCGAGCGCGGTCATCGACATGCTGATGAGCTACCACTGGCCCGGCAACGTCCGCGAGCTGGAGAACTGCCTCGAGCGGGCCGTGCTGGTGGCCGAGGGCGACGTGATCCACCCCCACCACCTGCCGCCGACGCTGCAGACCGCCGAGGCGACGGGCGCGCCGGCGCAGGGCGATCTCAAGACGATGGTCGAGGCCTACGAGCGGGACCTGATCGTCGACGCGCTGAAGTCCACCCGCGGCAACATCGCCGCCGCCGCGCGCACCCTCGGATCGACGTCGCGCATCATCGGCTACAAGGTCCACCAGCTCGGGGTCGATCCGAAGCGGTACGTGTCGTAGTCAGTCGTGGTGGAAGACCTCGCGCAGGCCGGCCCACCACTCGTCCGGCGCACGGTCGGGCAGCGGGATCATGCACGGCTTGCAGACGGCCCACCAGGCCTGCGTCTTCGGATCGGCCGCCATCGCGGCCATGTCCGCGTCGAAGCCGGCGCCCGCGTATTCGAAGTAGCTGAACAGCATGTGCGCGCCGTCGGGCATCACGCGGTGGAAGATCGAGTAGTTCCGGATCCCGCACGCCGTCAGGCGCGCGAGCACCTCCGGCCACACCGCCGCGTGCAGGCGCAGGTACTCCTCCGCCCGCTCCGGCTTCAGCATGCACACGCTCCCGAACCGTTTCATGCTCCCCCCTCCCGCGCGCCGCGCGGCCGGCCCGCAACGCTCCCGCCCCGGCCGGCCGCCACCCGCGCCCGCTCGCGGCCCGCCGGAACCCGGTTCCGATGATCGACCGGTACGCCCGGAACGGACGCGTCTTCGGGACCGCGCCCAGGACAAAGTGCCGCGTGCCCCCGGGCGGGAGACCAACGTTCCCCGCCTCCTCCGGAACACGTGGGGGAACCCGCGGCTCATCTCCGCTTCGCCGCCCTCGACGATCCGAATCTTCTCCTCCGTCAGCCCGTGCAATCCGTACGCGGTCCGTCGATCCAATCCGATCGAAGCGACCCTTCGTATAGCGCCGCGACAGGCCGTGGACAAGCCCGTTCGCCCGTGCACAGGACGGCGCCTCGGCCCGCTTGCCGCCGCGCCCCGTGAGGCGTACAACCCGGCCCGGAGGCGCGCCTCATGAACCGGACGGGCCATGGCCGGGCGATGGGATGGATGCTGCGGACCGCCGCGTGGATCGCGACGCTGCCGGCGCTGGGCGGACCGGACGCCGTGGTGACCAGCGAGATGGCGGACTTCGACCCCTCACGGGCGCTGTCCGGCGTGCCGGTGACCCTTTCGCGAATCGGGGCCCGGGGGGATTTCACCCGCGGCATCACCCCCTCCGCCGGCGGCGCCCGCCTCCCCGCCCAGGTCGACGTGCTCCGCCGCGCGCCGGACGGATCGATCCGCCACGCGCTCGTGTCGTTCGTGCTGCCTCCGACCGCCCCCGGGGCGCCGATCCGGATCGCCTGGCTGAACGAGCCGCCCCCCGCCCCGCCGCCATTCGCCTGGGGGTTCGATCCCGCCGCGCTCGCCCCGCGATTGCACCTCACCCCCGACGGCGCGCCGCCGCTGGTCTCCGACCTGGGCCGCCTCCTCGGCGGTCGCTGGGCCGCGTCGGCCCGCGTGACGGTGCTCCACGACGGACCCGTGATGAAGGAGATCGAGATCCGCGATGTTCCGGCCCGGGGCGATGGAACGCCCGACGACCGCATCGAGGTCCTCTGGCGGCTCCGCGCCTTCAGCGGGCGGCGCTCCGTCCGCGTCGAAGCCC
>VGWF01000112.1 GCA_016873715.1 Lentisphaerota bacterium
CCCCTGCGGCGTTGCCGAAGGGGGCGCGGACACGAGTCCAGCGCCCCCTTCGTCGCCTTGCATCCGGGGCGGTCTGCCGCGTTCCCGGCCGGGCCCCTCGCGGACTTGGGGCCACCTGGTGCGCGCCGCGGCAGCGCCTTTGCCTTGATTCAAGGATCGTTCGGTTGGGATCTTCCTTTCCCGGCGATGGAAGGGGAATCCTGAGGATCCCGAGCACACGGCTCGGTTTCGATAGGAACAAGATGCGTCTGCCCTGGGGGGAGGGGCTTGACCCCGGCGGGCCGGGGCGGTAGAAAGTTAGCCTTCGCTAACTTTCAAGCCATGCCCGAGCGTCCCGACCCATCCGACCGTCCGCTGAGCGCCAGCCAGGAGGACTACCTGGAGGCGATCTACCATCTTGTCCGGGGCGGACGCGCCGCCCGGGCCAGCGACATCGCGACGCGGCTCCGCGTCCGCCGGTCGAGCGTGTCGGTCGCGGTCCGCGGGCTGGCCCATCGGGGGCTGGTGGAGCACTCGTCCTACGGCCTGACGCGGCTGACGCGCCGGGGCCTTGCTGCGGCGAAGGGCGTGGCCGGACGGCACCGGTCGCTGCGGGAGTTCCTCGAGGGCGTCCTCGGGCTTCCGCCCGCGCAGGCGGAGCGGACCGCCTGCGCAATGGAGCATGGCGCGCCCCGGGAACTGCCGCGGCGGCTGGCGTCGCTGACCCGGATTCTCAGGACCGAGCCGGGACTGCTGCGCCGGATCCGGGCGGCGGGGCGGTCGCGCGGGGGGGTGCGATGACCCCGGCGCGCACCCCCGGCGGCCGCGGAGGCACGGTCCTGGCGTCCTGCAAGGGCGGGCGGGACGTGCGGCTCGCGGGCATCCGGGCGGGTCGCGAGCTGCGGGCGCGGCTGGCGGCGATGGGGCTGGTGCCGGGCATCCGGCTGCGGGTCATGCGGCAGGAAGGCGGCGGTCCGCTGGTGGTGGCGTTGCGGGGGATGCGGCTGGCCATCGGGCGCGTCATGGCCGAGAAGATGGACGTCGAGCCGTGGAGCGGGTCGTGAGCCGGCCCATCCGCGTGGCCCTCGCGGGCAACCCGAACGCGGGGAAGACGACCCTGTTCAACCTCCTGACGGGATCGCGGCAGCATGTGGCGAACTACCCGGGCGTGACGGTCGAGTCGCGCGAGGGGACCTTCCGGCACCGGGGCCATGAGATCGTCGTCACCGACCTCCCCGGGACCTACAGCCTGACGTCGTACACGGAGGAGGAGCGCGTCGCGCGCCATCACCTGGCGGACGGCGCGCCGGACCTCGTGGTGCAGGTGATCGACGCCTCCAACCTGGAGCGCAACCTCTACCTTGCCGTGCAGATCGTGGAGCTCGGGCTGCCGCTCGTGCTGGCGTTCAACATGAGCGATCTGGCGCGCGCGCGCGGGCTCGAGTTCGACCTGCCCCGCCTCTCGGCGCTGCTGGGGATCCCCATCGTTCCGACGGTCGGGCACAAGGGCCAGGGCCTGGCCGAGTTGAGCGACGCGATCGTCGACGCCGCCACCGCCGGGCACCCGCCGCGGGGCGTGCCCCGGCACTACGGGCCGGATCTCGAGGCGGCCATCGGAAGCGTGGAGGCGGTCCTTCGCGAGCACGCGCCCGGCGCCGCCGCCGGCCGCGAGCGGTGGACCGCCCTCAAGCTCCTGGAGAACGACGGCGAGTTGCGGCGGAGGTTCGCGCACCCGGCCGTCGTTGCGGAGGTCGAGGCGCGCCAGAAGCACCTCCAGTCGCTCGGCGGAGACGTGCCCGAGATGCTGATCGCGGACCGCCGCTACGGCTTCATCTCCGGCGCCTGCACGGAGACGGTGCGCACCACCGCCGAGCTGCGCCACACGGCCTCCGACCGGATCGACGCCGTTCTGGCCCACCCGCTCCTGGGGATCCCGATCTTCCTCGCCATCATGTACGCCGTGTTCACGGTCACCTTCACCCTCGGCGGTCCGCCGATGGAGTGGCTGGAGGCCGGCATCGGCGCGCTGGCCGACCTCGTCCGCCGCGCGTGGCCGGAGGGGCGCGCGGACCTGCTCCGCTCGCTGATCGCCGACGGCATCCTCGGCGGGGTCGGCGGCGTCGTCGCCTTCCTGCCGAACATCGTGCTGCTCTTCGCGTCGATCTCCATCCTGGAGGACTCGGGCTACATGGCGCGGGCGGCGTTCCTGATGGACCGCCTCATGCAGCGCGTCGGCCTCCACGGTCGCAGCTTCATCCCGCTGCTGGTCGGTTTCGGCTGCACGGTGCCGGCGATCCTCGCGACGCGGACGCTCGAGTCCCGTCGCGACCGGCTGACGACGATGCTCGTGCTCCCCCTGATGTCCTGCGGCGCGCGGCTGCCGATCTACACGCTGTTGATCCCCGCCTTCTTCCCGGAACCCGCCCGGGCGCCCGTCCTCTGGCTGCTCTACCTCACGGGGATCGTGCTCGCCGTGCTTGGCGCCCTGGCGCTTCGTCGTACGCTCTTCCGGGGCGAGGCGGAGCCGCTGGTGATGGAACTGCCCCCCTACCGCGCGCCGACGGTCCGCAGCGTCGTCACCCACATGGCGGAGCGCGGATGGCAGTACCTGCGCAAGGCCGGCACGGTGATCCTGGCGATCTCCATCGTGCTCTGGGCCCTGACCACCTTCCCGCGGCTCCCGGCGTCCGCTGCGGCGGGCCTGACGGAGGAGGGCGCCCGGTCCGCGGCGATGGCCCACTCGGCCGCCGGGCGCCTGGGCCATGGTCTCGAGCCGGTGTTGCGCCCGATGGGCTTCGACTGGAGGGCCGGAACGGCCATGATCGGGGCCTTCGCGGCGAAGGAGGTCTTCGTCGCCCAGCTCGGCATCGTCTTTGCGGTGGGAAACGCGGAGGAAGACGTCGAATCGCTCCGGGCGCGCCTCCGGAAGGCCTACACGCCCCTTCAGGGCCTATGCATGATGCTCTTCATGCTCGTCGGGACGCCCTGCATGGCCACGGTGGCCGTCACGCGGCGCGAGAGCGGCTCCTGGCGGTGGGCGATCGCGCAGTTCGGCGTGCTGACCGCCATCGCCTACGCGCTCACCACCGCGGTCTTCCAGGCGGGACGGCTGATGGGCTACTGATCGGTCGGCCGGTGGCCAGCGCCCCCAGGCGCGCCGTCGCGCAAGCCCGCCCCCCCCGGAAACGGAAACGCCCCGCACGGGGCGGGGCGTTTCGCATTCCGAGGGAACGGGCTACGGGACCAGCACCCGGTTGGTGAGGGCCGTGCCGTCCACCGAGGCGCGCACGAAGATGTTCGTGAAGGCGAAGATCTTCAGGTCGTCCTTGATCAGCTTCTGGGCGCTGGCGCCCTTGGCGATGATCACGAGGCCCTTCTGCGCGTAGGGCTGCATGTCTTCCAGCTTCTGCGGGAGCTGGTTGGGACGCGGGGTGATCTGCTCGCCGAGCGTCGTCAGGCTGAGGTTCTTCGTCCACAGCACCGGCGCCGTCTCGGGGAAGCTCTCCGTCACGTCCGAGACCATGCGCCACGCGTGGTTCGTGCCCGAGAACGTTTCGGAACCCGTGGCCGGCGGAACGCCGGGGGCGACGAAGAACGACCAGTTGACCGACATGACCTCGCCCGTCACGAGGTACCGGAGGTAGTCCGCGGTGTCCTTGAACGCGTTGTTGGTCACCACCGTCGTCGCGCCGTACTTCGGGAAGCCGACGATGCGCGCCGCGTAGACCGAGTCGCTCTGGACCTGCACGATCGCCTCGATGATGCGCTTGCCGTTGTTCATCGAGCCGGTGAGGCGCGCCTGCAGGATGGCGTTGCTGATGGTGGGAACCAGCAGGCTCATCAGGATTCCGATGATCGCGATCACGACGAGCATCTCGACCAGGGTGAACCCGCGCCGAATCTTCCGCCACAACGTCTTCATTCTCTGATTCCTTTCCATCTGGCCGCCGGATGAGCCGCACGGCCTCACCTGTTTCAACACCAGTTGGGGAAAGGATGCCGCCATGTGCCCGCCGGGTCAAGCGGTTTTCCTGGGGCATCTTCGGAGGACGGAGGACGGGAGGTCACGGGGTGCGGGGCACGAGGCGGAGGACGAGGTCCCGGCAGACGCGTCCGCCGGAGCGCCCCGCCGTCCCCGTCCGCCGGGGCCGCAACGGGCGCGGCGGCCGGGGCGATCGCCGCCAGCACGGCGGACCGAACGGCGGGCGGGACGCCCCGGCGCGCGGAGGCCCTTCCGGGAGCGCGGCTCAGATCTGCGAGCCGGGCAGCGGACGCAGGACGAAGTTGCCGATGTTCGAGACGGTGTCCTTGTACTTCGGATCGTCCTTGAGCTTGATCCACTCGGGATCGGCGCGGAACTTGCCCCACGCCTCTTCCATCGCCGCGGGGTTGTCGAAGGCCAGGATGTACGTGAGGTTCGGCAGGAGCGTGCCCGCCACCGACTGGCCGAAGAGGACCGGGTTCATGCCGACGCGGCGGAAGATCGCGATCTCGCCGCCCTCGTTGAACATCGCCACCTTCTTCGCGGCCTTCTCGCAGTTGTGGCTCTCGTAGATGCGGAGCTGCGCGACGCGGTCCGGGCCCTTCGCCGGCGCCGTGACGGCGGGGCATTCCTTGAAGCCGCGCATGAGCTGCGTCTCGAAGCGAAGGTAGATGGGATCCTTGATCGGCGTGTTCAGCACCGGGCGGACGACGTTGAGGATGTCCGGATCGGTGCCCATCTTGCCGCCGACGGCGAGGAAGTCCTCCGCCGTGGCATGGGGCACGATCACGTAGATCTTGAGCGGATCGGCCTCGAGGTTCAGCTTCGGGTTGTCGGCCTTCAGCATGCGGAAGGCGCCGACCGGCTTGCAGCCCGCGCGGTTCAGGGCGGGGATGACGCCCTTCTCGAGCAGCCCCGCGTAGATCTGGAGCTTCTCCTCCGACGCGAACGTGAAGGTCCGCAGTTCGATTACCTGCCGCTCGTCCGCCGCCCGCACCGCCACCGCGCCCATCGCCGCCGCCGCCACCACCGCCAGGAACCCGCGTCGATTCATCGTCAAACCCTCCGGTTGATCCCGGCCTTGTACGCCCGCGCGGGGCGCGCGGGCAATCCCAAACTGACGGGTGTCCGGGGTTTGGGGCGCATCTCCGGTCCTGCGCAGGGTGACGGCCGGGGGCGGGCGCCAACGTGGTCCTCACGCTCCGCGTGAGGACATCTCCGCAATCCGGATGGTCCTCACGCGGAGCGTGATGACTACCCTGCGGGGCCGGCGCCGATCTTGCGGGGGGTGATGGCCGGGGTCCGGCGGCCCCGGGGTTCGAAGGGTCCGGGGTCCGGACGGTCCGCGGCGCGGAGGGCCCGGCGGGAGGTTCCGCGCGCGCCTCCGTGCTATAGTGCGCCGTCACGCGAAAGGACCGGGGCATGAGCGATCGCATTCGCATCGGGTTCGTCGGCGCGGGGGAGAACACGCGGGTCAGGCACATCCCGGGGTTCCGGAAGATCGCGGGCGTCGAGCTGGCGGGCGTGGTGAACCGGAGCCGCGAATCGTCCGCGCTCGTCGCGAAGGAGTCCGGCATTCCGCGCGTCTTCGACCGGTGGGAGGACCTGGTGTCCGACCCGGGCATCGATGCGGTCTGCATCGGCACCTGGCCCTATCTGCACGGCCCCGTCACCGTCGCCGCGCTGGAGGCGGGCAAGCACGTCCTTTGCGAGGCGCGCATGGCGATGAACGCGGAGGAGGCCCGCCGGATGCTGGAGGCCTCGCGGCGGAGGCCGGATCGCATCGTGCAGCTCGTCCCCTCGCCGCTGATGATGGGGCCGGACGCGGCGATCCACGAGACGATCCGCTCGGGCCGGCTGGGCGACCTGCTGGCGGTGGACGTCCACTTCTGCACCGGCGCCTTCGTCGACCGCGTCTCGCCGATGACTTGGCGCCAGGACGCGCGCGTCAGCGGGCTCAACGCGATGGCGATGGGCATCGTCTACGAGACCCTGATGCGCTGGATCGGCCCGGCGCGGTCGGTCGCCGCGCTCTCACGCGTGTTCGTCCCCCGCCGCCGGGGCCCCGACGGCGCCGAGACGGAGATCCGCGTTCCGGACCACCTCGAGATCCTCTGCGAGTTCGCGCCCGCCGCCGTCGGGCACCTGCGGTTCAGCGCCGTCGCCGGGAAGGGACCGGACAACACGGCGTGGCTCTTCGGCAGCGAGGGGACCCTGCGCGCCGACTTCAAGGCGCAGACGGTCCACGTCGCCGCCCGCGGCGCGGAGGGCTTTGCGGACCTCACGCCCCCGCGGGCCGCATGGACCGGCTGGCGCGTCGAGGAGGAGTTCGTCGGCGCGATCCGCGGAACGGAGGCCGTGCGGTTCACGACGTTCGAGGACGGCGTGCGCTACATGGACTTCACCGAGGCCGTCGCGCGCAGCGCCGCGGAACGGCGCACGATCGACCTGCCCACGTAGCCGGGCGCGCCTCGCCGGCGCGGACGCGCGTCACGGGCGATGCGCCCCTCCGGCCTTCCGGCTTGCTTTCAGGATGGCCTTTCGGCACGGTGCGGGCATGGTTCCGGACGCGCAAACGGAGGGGGCGGACGCAGCCCGCGGGGGGCCGGCCGGCGGGGATCGTTCCGCGGGCCGGCGCTGGTGGATCGCGGTCACCGTCGCATGGCTCGCGACGCTCGGCGTCTCGCTCGCGCTTTCCACCTACACCCTCGACGACAGCTGGATCACCTACCGCTATGCCCGGAACCTCGCCGAGGGCCACGGGCTGAAGTGGAACCCGAGCGACGACCACGCCTTCGAGGCCTACACCAGCTTCAGCCATGTCCTGCTGACCGCCGGGATGCAGGCGGCCGGCCTCGACCCGGCGGCCGGCAGCAAGGTCCTCGGCATGGGCTTCAACCTCGTGCTGCTGATCCTGCTCGCCCGCTTCGCCCGGAGGAGCGGGATCCCGTTCCCCGTCTTCGCCGGTCTCGCCGCCACGGTCGCGACGACCCACCTCTTCGGCTTCCACGCGGTGACGGGAATGGACACGTTCCTCTACATCGCGATCCTGACGCTGGCGACGATCCTGCTGTTCGGGATCCTCCGCACCGGGGAGGGACTGGCGGGGTTCTGCCTGACGCTGACCGCCGGCGCGCTGACCCGGCCGGACTGCGCGGTGCTCTTCGCGGGCTACCTCGCGATCCTCTGGTTCCTCCGCCCCGCGTTGCGCCGGCCGCTGCTGAAGCACCTCGTCCTGCTGACCCTGCTCCCGGGCGCGCTGTACGCCGCCTTCAAGCTCGCCTACTTCGGCGCCCTGCTGCCGAATTCCTTCCACTTCAAGGCGTCGGCCGTGACGGGCTTCCTGCCCGGCCGCGTCTACGTGCGGGAGTTCGCGCTGGACCACCTCCTGGTGCCCTTCGTCTTCGGCGCATGGCTCTGGCGGACGAAGCGCCTGGCACGCGAGGAGTTCTGGGCCCTGGCCGCGCTGTCGGCCGCGCTGCTGTTCTACCTGGAGATCCAGCCCAAGGTGGGCGTCGGCTACCGATTCCTGGTGCCGCTGCTTCCGTCCTTCCTTCTCGTCCTGATGCTCCCGGCCGGCCGGCTGTGGACCGCCGGTTCGAGGCGGATCACCATGACCTACGGGGCGGTTCTCGCCGTGGCCGGGGCGATCGGCACGGCGCTCGAGTGGCCGGCGCTGATCGACTACCTCGTCCCGCGCGAAGTGAACCCGGCGATCGGCCGCGCGCTGGCCGGCCTCCCCGGGGCGGAGTCGCGCGTGCTGGTGACGGGCGAGGCCGGCGCGATCCCCTTCTACAGCCGGACGCGGCACCTGGATCTTCTCGGGCTGGTCTCGAAGGCGGGCTCGCGTTCGCTGACCGATGCCACGTGGGTCTTCGCGGAGGACCCCGAGATCCTCGTGACGCATTCCATCGTCGTCCATCCGGCCGGCGGCGGACGGTTCGAACTGGACCGCGAGGCGGCCGCGCAGGTGCTCGCCCGGCCGGCCAACACCACGCCCTACCTGTCCTACCAGATCCTCTCGCGTCCGGAGGCGGCGCGCTTCCGCCTGCTCTGGAAGATCCCCGCGTGCACGGATCCGAAGCCGCGCGAGCACTACTACGTCTTCGTCCGGGACACGTCGGACCTGCCGCCGCTGCTCGCCGGCCGCGCCCCGGATCTCTACGGGCCGGCCCTCACTCCGCGTCCCGAAGGTCCGGGGGGATCCGGGCCGGCCGGTCCTGGTCCGAGTCGCCCTTGAAGACGCGGTACCGCGCGCCGGGCGGCACGATCCAGCCGCAGTCGAGCACCTTGTTCCTCCGCTCGAACGGCTCGAAGTAGTTCGGAACGACCACCGGATCGTCCGGCGGATGCGGGATCATGCCCGCCGCCCGGAGCCGGCCGGGGTCGAGCCCGAAGCTGTAGAGATCCGCGTACTCGGCCCCCTCCCGCCGCACGAGGTCGACGAGGGCGGGTCCCAGGCCCTCCCACGCCTCGTCACGGCCGACGAAATCCACGAGCCGCACGGCGCGGGCGCCCCCGGCCTCCACCGTCCGCGCCACGAGCACCCCGAGCGGACCGCCGCCGTCCTCCACCGCCATCAGCCGGTACGTGTAGACGGGATGCCGGGCGTAGCGGTTCGCGAGGTAGACGCCCGTCTTGGCCGGAACGCACGACAGCGGGTCGAACCCGTCGATGCGCAGCGCCTCCGCCCCGGCGGCGTCCAGGTCGCGCAACCGGCGGTGCGCGGCCCCCGCACGCGGGACCGCGGCCGCGGCCGCCGGCGCGCCCTCCACGAGCCGGAACTCGCGCACGTCGGGATTCAGAAGGTAGTGGTGGTCCATCACGCCGATCGTCCAGCCGAGCTTCGGCAGGATGTCGACCGTGTGGCGGCTCATGCCCACGCCGCCGATGCTGCGGGGCCGGACCGCCTCCATCAGCCGCCGCAGGCACTCCGCGCCGAGCCCCGCCGCCGAACCGGGCACCGAACGCCACAGCCCCGGCCAGATGTCCCGGACCGGGAGCGACCGGTCGAACTGCGAGGTCATCACGAAGGCCGCGCACGCGTGGATCTCCCCCGTCTCCCGGTGACGGGCCAGGTAGAACGAGTAGCGCCCCGTCTCCGCATCCAGGAACATCCACCGGACGAGCCGGCCGCAGGACACGTAGGGATGGTCGGCGCTCCAGTGCTCGCGCAGGAACCGCCGCAACGCCTCCCAGTCGGCCCCCTCGCAGAATCCGAACGAGTAGCGCCGGAAGCCGCGCTCGAGATGGCGGCGCAGCGCCGGCTCGAAGTCGGTCATCCGGACCTCAGGATACTCCGGCGCAAGCATGGATTGGCCACACGTCCTACGTGGAAATACGGCCGCGAGGATACCGCGCGCCCCTCCCGGCGCCAAGGCCGGCATGGGCCCGGCGCAGGACCGACGCATCATGTTCCTATCGAAATCGAGCCATCGGCACGGAATCCTCAGGAATCCCCTCCCATCGCCGGGAAAGGTAGATCCCAGCCGAACGATCCTCGAATCAAGGCAAGGGCGCTGCCGCGGCGCGCACCGGGTGGCCACGAGCCCGCGAGGGGCCCGGCCGGGAACGCGGCAGACCGCCCCGGATGCAAGGCGACGAAGGGGGCGCTGGACTCGTGTCCGCGCCCCCTTCGGCAACGCCGCAGGCGGGGCGGGATCCCGCGCGATCCGGCCGGCCTGGTGCGCGACGCACCCCCGCAATCGCAAGGGCTCCAGCGTCCACCCGCGGCTCCGCGCTCCGCCGATCGGACGATACCACGACCCCGAGGAAGACGGGGCGGCCCGGGGGCCCGGCGCCCGCCCTGCCCGGGCGGTCGGTCGGAATGGCCTTGCCAGCGGGCGTCGGATTGCGCTCTCCTTGCCCCGGAGGAACCGTCATGAAACGCTGCCTGTGGATGGTCGCCGTCCTCGCCGTCGCGGACACGGTCCGCGCGGGACCCACCAACCCACCCGCGCGGCCGCCCCCGCCGTCCGCGCGCGTCGCCGCGGCCGACCCGATGATGCTCCAGCTCCCGGACATGGAGTTCCGGCAGGCGACCGTGTCGGAGATCGTCGAGTGGATCCGCGACCGCAGCATCGAGGCGGACCCCGGGGGCGTCGGGCTGAGCGTGATCCTGAAGGACGACGCCAAGGGGACGATGGCCCGGACGCGCCTGACCCTCGGCCTCAAGCGCCCGACCGTAAAGCGCGCCCTCGACCTGCTCGCCTCGACGGCGAATCTCTATCTCCGGCGCGATGCGCGGGTGCTCGTCATCGAGCCGTCGAAGAACGTCGCCGGCCCGTAGGCCGCCGGCCCGCTACGCGCCGAAGACGAGGTCGCCGAAACAGCGCGGCAGGTGGAAGTCGAGCGCATCGACCGGGGCCCACGCGATCCAGTGGGGCGCCGGCGTATCGTCCCCGCACTTGTAGAAGTTCCCGCGCCACCGGTCGCCGGGCCGGGGCGCGCGCGCGCCGGCGGCCCGGACGAGCACCCCGAAGGGGATCGAGAAGGCGAGCCGCCAGTCGACCGGGCCGGGGATCGCCGGATCGATCCGCGCGGGCAGTGTCGACGCGACCCGCACGCCGGGCACCTCCTCCGGCGACAGGTCGCGGAACGCGCGGAACCGGGCCGTCGGCGTGCGGACGGGGTCGGTGATGTGCTTGACGAGCCACGAGCCGCCGGCGTTGAACTCGAAGTTGCAGTAGCCGGCGCCGGGGTGGGGCTCGAGGAAGCACTCGACGCAGGAGTCCTTCCACACCGGCGCGCCGAAGCCCTCGTGGACGCAGCGCACCTGCACGTCGTGCACCTCGAAGAGCCCGTGGAGCCGTTCGTCGTCGTAGAGCAGCCGGGCCCGCGCGCGCGGCTCGGTCGTGCGGCTCTCCGGCCGCGCGTGGACCACCTCGGCGACGGCCGCGCGCGCCCACGCCGGGTCGTCCGGCATCGCGCCCGCGCCCACCGTCCCCCGACGCACCTCGTACTGACACCCCGCACCCGTCACCAGACACCTCCCGCCTTGAAACCCTCTCCCCGGGCTGTCCCCCTCAGACGATCAGCATGCAATCCCCGTAGCTGTAGAACCGGTACTTCTCGCGCACGGCGGTCGCATAGGCCTCCAGCACGGCCTCGCGCCCGGCGAAGGCGCTGACGAGCATCAGCAGGGTCGACCGCGGCAGGTGGAAGTTCGTCAGGAGCGCGCCGACGCAGCCGAACTCGTAGGGCGGATGGATGAAGATCTCGCTCCGGCCGCCGCCGCCGGCGACGGTCCCGTCGCTGCGGACCGCCGTCTCGAGCGTGCGGACGGTTGTGGTCCCCACCGCGACCACTCGACTCCCCATGCGGCGGGCCATGTTGATGCTCCAGGCGGCGTCGGAGGAGATCTCGTAGCGCTCCGAGTCCATCCGGTGGTCCGCCAGGTCCTCCGCCGTCACCGGCCGGAACGTGCCGGGGCCGACGTGCAGCGTCACCTCGACGGTCGCCACGCCGTTCCGCTTCAGCGCGGCGATGAGGGCCGGCGTGAAATGGAGTCCCGCCGTCGGCGCCGCGACCGCCCCGGGGCGGCGGGCGAAGACGGTCTGGTAGCGTTCGCGGTCCGCCGCCGGCTCGGGCTCCGCGGCCGGCCGCCGGATGTAGGGCGGGAGCGGCGTGCGGCCCTCGGCCTCGAGCAATTCCAGCACGGGCACGTCGGATTCGACGCGGATGCGCGCCGCGCCGCCGCCGGAGTCCTCAAGGAGCACGGCCGAGGCGCGGCCCGAGCCGAGCGGGATCCGCTGGCCGGGCTTGGGCCGCCGCCGGGACCGCAGCAGGACGTCCCACGTGCCGTCCGGCCGCTCCTCGAGGAAGAAGACCTCGACGCGGCCGCCGCTGCCCTCCTTGTGCCCGTAGAGGCGGGCCGGGATGACGCGCGTGTTGTTGACGACCGCCACGTCGCCGGGATCGAGGTATTCCGGCAGGTCGCGGACGATCCGGTGCTCGATCCGCCGCGTGGCCCGGTGCAGGACGAGCATCCGCGCCCCGTCGCGCTCGGGCGCCGGCGCCTGCGCGATGAGCTCGGGCGGGAGGACGTAGTCGAAGTCGGAGGTCTTCAAGGCTGCTCGTCGGCGATGCGCCACCCGGGGCCGGCGGTGATGACGGGGGCCTGCGCCTTCGCGCCGGGCCGGGGGAGGCGAACGGGAATCCCCCCGCCGTCGATGGACCCGGGGGCGGCCGGCGCAGCAACGCGGACCGGCCCGAACGCGCAACCCGCCGGCAGGACGCAGGCGGACAGCGCACCATGGATCACAGGCTTCATGGGGCTCTCCTCCGGGCGGCGGGATCCCCTCCATCGCGAGGGGGATGCCGAAGCCGACCGCCGCCTACCATCCCGCCAAACGTCGCGGAGCGCAAGCGCATCGCCGCGCAAGGTTCCGGCGCCGACGGAGCGGCGCCCTCCAGGGCCGTCCTCTCGTGTAGCCGCTGAACAGGTCTGGAGGGCGCCGCTCCGTCGGCGCCATGAACAGGTTCCCGGAGCACCCCTGGTCGCCGCTCGCCGGGACTACGCGAGGGGCAGGGCAGACGCATCTTGTTCCTGTCGAAACCGGGCCGTGTGCGCGGGATCCTCAGGATTCCCCTTCCATCGCCGGGAACGGGAGATCCCAGCCGAACGATCCTTGAATCAAGGCAAAGGCGATGCCGCGGCGCGCACCGGGTGGCCCCGAGCCTGCGAGGGGCCCGGCCGGGAACGCGGCAGACCGCCCCGGATGCAAGGCGACGAAGGGGGCGCTGGACTCGTGTCCGCGCCCCCTTCGGCAACGCCGCAGGCGGGGCGGGATCCCGCGCGATCCGGCCGGCCCGGTGCGCGTCGCACCCCCGCAACTGCAAGGGCTCCAGCGTCCACCAGCCACTCCGCGCCCCGACGACCGAAAGGCGCCGCGACCTCGAGGAAGATGCGTCTGCCCTGGCGCGAGGGCTCCGGAGGGCGTCGACGGCGGCCGTCCGTTCGTGCCAGACTGGCCGGACGGTTTCGGCGGACGGACGGCGGAGGTGGACGATGAGCGGACTTCGATGGGCGATCGGCGCGGTTCTTGCGGGCGGTCTGGCGGCGGCGGCGGAGCCGGCGAAGGTGCTGGCGGATCCCGCGGCGGCGGGCCCGGCGACATGGCGCGGAAACGAGGCCTCGGTGACATCCGCGGCGCCGGGCGCCCTCCGGGTGGAGACCCGCGCCGGGGCCCGCTGGCCGGGCGTCGAGTTCCCGGCCCCGGACGGCGGATGGAACCTCCTGCCCTTCGCACGCGTCGAGGTGGGCGTCCGCAACCCCGGCCGCGAGCCGCTCACGGTGAACCTCCGCGTGGACGACGCCGTCTCGAACCGGTCCAACCGCTGGCTCTCGGGCCGCGCCGAGATCCCGGCCGGCGGCGAGGGCGTGCTGACGGCGCGCCTCTCCGCCACGTCGGTGCGTCCCTCGCGCGCGCTCAACCTCGTCGGCATGCGCGGCGCGCCGGGGGAGAACACGAAGATCGACCTCGCCGCCGTCACGCGCGTGCTGGTCTTCCTCGGCGAGCCCGGGGCGTCGCGCGCCTTCGAGGTGACGCGGGTCGCGGCCCTCGGCGCGGTGACGGTGGTCGAGGCGGACCGCTTCCTGCCGTTCGTCGACGAGTTCGGACAGTTCATCCACGCCGACTGGCCGGGCAAGGTGAAGGGGACGAACGACCTCGCCGCGCGCGCGGCCGCCGAGCAGGCCGACCTCGCGGCGAACCCGGAGCCGGCGGGGCGCGACCGCTTCGGCGGATGGGCCGCCGGACCGGCCCTGGCCCCCGGGAAGCACTTCCGCGCCGAGAAGCTCGACGGCCGCTGGTGGCTGGTCGATCCCGACGGCCGCCTGTTCTGGTCCTTCGGCGCCGACTGCGTCCGCGCCGAAAGCAGCACGCCGGTGACCGACCGCGAGGCCTACTACGCCTGGCTGCCGGAGAAGGAGTCCGCCTTCGGCGCGTTCCTCTCGAAGGGCAACGGCGCGGCCCACGGCTACTACGAGAGGAAATGGGGGTACCGCACGTTCGACTTCGCGCGTGCCAACCTGCTGCGGAAGTACGGCGACGGTTGGGCGGCGGCGACGGTCGACCTCGCCCACCGCCGCCTGCGGAGCTGGGGCCTCAACACCGTGGCGAACTGGTCCGATGCGGCCGTCTGCGCCGCACGCCGCACGCCCTACACCGCCAACGCCAGCTTCAGCTCGAAGACCATCGCGGGCTCCGAGGGCTACTGGGGCCGGTTCCCCGACCCCTACGACCCTTCGTTCCGCGAGGGCATCCGCCGGGCGATGGAGAAGCAGAAGGCCGCGGGCGCCGTCGGCGACCCCTGGTGCATCGGCTTCTTCGTGCACAACGAACTGGGGTGGGGGAAGGAGACGTCCCTCTCCGTCGCCGCGCTGAAGTCCCCGCCGGACCAGCCCGCCAAGATCGCGATGGTCGCGGCGGTGCGGCAGGCGTACGGCCGCATCGGGTCGCTCAACGAGGCGTGGGGGACGGGCCACGCGTCGTGGGAGGACTTCGCGGCCTGCACGAACGCGCCGGAGGCCGCGAAGGCCAGTTCCGACCTGGAGAAACTCTACGGGCGCATCGCCGAAACCTACTTCCGCGTCCTCCGCGAGGAGGTGAAGAAGGCCGCGCCCGACCAGATGTACCTCGGCTGCCGCTTCGCGTGGGTCAACGACCTCGCCGTGAAGGCCGCCGCTCCGCACTGTGACGCCCTCAGCTTCAACAAGTACGACTACGATGTCGGGAGGATGAAGCTGCCGGAAGGCGTCGACCGCCCGGTCGTCATCGGCGAGTTCCACTTCGGCGCCCTCGACCGGGGCATGTTCCACACCGGCCTCAAGGCGACGGAGAACCAGGCCGACCGGGCCGCGAAGTTCCGTGCCTACCTCGAGAGCGCCCTGCGCCACCCGAACCTCGTCGGGGCGCACTGGTTCCAGTACCGCGACCAGGCAACGACGGGGCGCTCGGACGGCGAAAACTACCAGATCGGCCTCGTCGACATCTGCGACACGCCGTACCCGGAGACCATCGCCGCCGCCCGCGCGGTCGGGGCGGAGATGTACGCCCTGCGCGCCGGCGCACGCCCCGCGGCGGCGCCGGCCCCGTAGCGGATCAGTTCGCGACCGGCCGGTACTGCGCGCTGCCGAACCCGAGCATCGGGTAGAAGATGATGGGCAGCAGGATCAGGCCGACGACGTAGCCGCCACCCTTGCCGAAGTTCTTCGCCACGCCGGCGAGGGCCATGATCGCGAAGATGAGGTTGGCCACCGGGACGAGCAGGATGATCGCCATCCACCACCCCGGCTTGCCGGCGACCTTCAGGAACACGTAGACGTTGTAGAAGGGAACCAGGACGGCCCACCCGGGCTGTCCGGCCTTCGAGAACACCTTCCACACGCTGATGATCATCAGCAGGCTGAGGGCGAGCTGGACGATCAGCCAGCCCATCGCCATCCCGCCCGCCGCCGCCATCGCCGCCGGATCGATCGAGTTCTGTTCCATGGTTGTCCCCTCCCGGCCGCGCGGGTCCCGCGCGGGCCGTTCTCGGCAGAGTACGCCAGATGCGCCCCCATCTCAACTGCGCGATGGCGGGACGGATGCGCAGGGCGTATCTCCGGCCCTGCACAGGGTGATGGCAGGAGGCGGGCGCAAAGTAGTCCTCACGCTCCGCGTGAGGACATCTCCGCAATCCGGATCGTCATCACGCGGAGCGTGATGACTACGATGCGGGGCCACCGCCGATCCTGCGCGGGGTGATGGCAGGAGGCGGGCGCAAAGTAGTCCTCACGCTCCGCGTGAGGACATCTCGGCAATCCGGATGGTCATCACGCGGAGCGTGATGACTACTATGCAGGGCCGCTGCCGGTCCTGCTCAGCGTGACGGCCAGGGGGAGGCGGGCGCAAAGTAGTCCTCACGCTCCGCGTGAGGACATCTCGGCAATCCGGATGGTCATCACGCGGAGCGTGATGACTACCATGCGGGGCCACCGCCGATCCTGCGCAGCGTG
>VGWF01000113.1 GCA_016873715.1 Lentisphaerota bacterium
CCCCGGCGTCCGGGGATTGGAACCCCGCCCCGGCTCAGCGCGGCGGACGCGCCCCCTTCCAGCCGGCGCGGAGCTGCGCGGTCAGCGTCTCCACCGTCGCGGCCATGTCGGGGCGGCCGGCGATGTTCTCGTTCTCCTGCGGGTCGACCTGGTGGTCGTAGAGTTCGACCGCGTCGACCTTGGCGTGGTCCTTCGCATCGACCCACATCGTGAAGCGGTGGCGGTCGGTCCGCATCGTGTAGCCCATCAGCGTCCCGCGCGGGTACTGGCTGAACGCGGCGGGCTTCCACGGCCGCTTCGGATCGTCCAGCACGGGCCGAAAACTGGAGCCTTCGAGGTGCACGGGCAGCGGCAGGCCGGCGAGGTCGGCGAGCGTCGGGTAGATGTCGACGAACTCGACGAGCGCATCCGTGCGGGCGCCCGCGGTCTTCATGCCGGGGACGGACACCAGCAGCGGCGCGCGGGTGTCGTTCTCGACGCACGAGTGCTTGCACCACGCATCGTGCTCGCCGAGCTTCCAGCCGTGGTCGCCCCACAGCACGACGATCGTGGAGTCCTTCAGGCCGAGGCGCTCCAACTCGTCGAGCACCCTGCCGACTTGAGCGTCCATGTAACTGACCGACGCGTAGTAGCCGTGCTTGAGCGTCCGCGCCACGTCGTCCGGCAGGTGCCCCTTCGGCACGCCGTCGTAGGACCGCAGCTCCCCGCCCTCCAGCACCGCGTACTCCGGCGCGTGGCGCGGGCGGAACGGGTTCGGGGCCAGTTGGATCTTCGCGGGGTCGTAGAGATCCCAGTACTTCTTCGGCGCGACGAAGGGCAGGTGCGGGCGGATGAAGCCCACGCCGAGCCAGAACGGCTGCTTCTTCGCGGCGATCTCGCGCAGCGCGGCGACGGCCATCTCCGCCAGCGCGCCGTCATGGTAGGTCGAGTCGGGCACGTCGGCGCACTCGGTCGGCGGGCCGTAGTCGCGCGCGCGGACCTGCTTCTTCCCCGCCGCCTTCCGCGCCTTCGTCTCGGCGACCTTGCGCTCGACGATCGCGCGGTTGGCCTCGAGCGCATAGGCGGCGTGCGTCGCTTTCGGCGAGGTCCACGGCACGGACCACGACTGCGGGTCGTCGAGGCTGCCGTGGTAGAGCTTGCCCATGCCCTGCACGAAGTAGCCGTTCTTCTTGAAGTGCTCCGGCAGCGCCACGACGTCCGGGATCGTCGTCCGGAAGTGCGTCTCGAGATCGTAGACCCTCGTCGTGTCCGGGCGCGCGCCGGTCAGCAGGCTCGACCGCGACGGCGAGCAGACCGCCTGCTGGCAGTAGGCCCGGTTGAAGACCACGCCAGCCTTCGCGATGCGGTCGATGGCCGGGCTGTGGATGTGCGACGCCCCGTAGCACGCCAGCTCCGGCCGTAGGTCGTCGACGGCGAAGAAGAGCACGTTCATCTTCGCGGAAGCCGCCGCGGCAACCATTCCGCAGGCGGCGGCCATCAGTCCAAGGCGCGTTCCCCGATTCATGGCTTCCTTCCTTCTTCCGTCTCTTGTCTTCCGTCTTCCGTCCGCCGCGCCAGCGCGGCGACATCGACCGCCGACGCCCGCAGGCGGACTCCGCCGTCGCGGCGGCAATCCTCTACCACGACCGCGGCATGCTCCGCCAGCGCCCGCCGCACCCGCGCCGGATCGCCGACGCCCGCCGCGACGCAATCGAGGAGGAACGCCGGTGCGACGACCGTCACGCCGCACGCATCGTGCTCCGGGAGAAGCGCGTCGAGCCCCCGGTCGAGGGCGGCCCGGACCTCGCGCCGCTCCGCCGCCCGTTCCTCCGGCAGCGCCGCTGCCAGGCCGAGGAGCCCGCGCAGCAGGATGAGGTGGTAGACGGTCCGCGCGTTGTGCGGATCCGTCCAGCGTCCGTTCGGCGCCTGCCCCGGCGCGACACCCGCGCGGAACTTCGCGAGCGCCCCGTCGAGATACCCCGTCCCGCCGGCCACGCGCGAGGCGGTGGCGAGCAGGCCGATGGAGAAGGCGTTGTAGTTGAAGTTCGCGACGCACCGCTGGGCGAGGGCCCAGTCCGCCGCGCACAGGCCCGCCGCGGTCCAGGCGGCGTTCGTCCGCGCCGCGCCGGCACGCAGGAGCGCCGCGCCGCAGAGGCCGGTGTCGAACTGGCTCCCGCCGCCGGGATCGGGCGTGAGGATCCAGCCGCCGCGCGGGACGGCACCGGACTCGCGGACCGCGCGCTCGATCATGTCGCCGAACCGGAGGTTGCGTCCGCGGAGATCCGGAAACGGGAAGTGCCCCTCCGGCTGCTGGCGCGCGACGAGCACGGCGCAGACGGATGCGACGGTGCGGTCGAGTTCCGCCAGCCGGTCCGGCCGCTGCCGCATCACGGCGGGCCGGATGTCGAGCAGCGCGGCGATCAGTCCCGCGTGGTCGCGCAGCATGCGGGGTGGCGCATCGGGATCCGCCAGCGAACGGACCGACCGTCCCTCGCCGTCGAGCGCCGCAAGGAACAGATCGACCGCCTCGCGTTCCGCCAGTGCGACCGGCGGGGCGTGCCGGCCGGGACGCCGGGCATCGGGCACACCCGCCTGGTCTCCGAGGAGGGCCTGCAGCTCGCCGGTCGCCGCACGGACCGCCGCCGGGTCGCCCGAGGCCATGGCGCGGTCGAGCCGGTCGCCGATCTCCTTCCGGCCCGCCTCGATTTCCGGCGTCGGCCGGAAGATCGGCTGGCCGTGCATGGACCAGCCGCCAGGATCGATGCCGACCTCCGCCTCCACGCGCCGGACCGCCGCGTCGGCATCCGCGCCCTTCCCGTCCCGCGCCAGCCGCTTCGCCTCCGAAGCCGCCGCCTCCACGCGCCCGACGAGCGCCCGGTCGTTGTGCTCCCGCGCAAGCTGGTGGGCGACGCGGAGGCGGGCTTCGAGATCCGCGGAATCGCCGGCGCGAACCGCGATGGAGAACGCGGGGAGAAAGGCGAGGAAGCCCCAAGCTCCAAGGAAGCGGAAAGGACGGAGTCCACCCGGGGCGCTCTCCCCTTCACCCGGCGGGGCCGTCCTCCTATTCACTTCTTCCCCTGCCACGTTTCAGTTCCTTGGAGTCTGGGATTCCCCCGCGTCTACTTCTGCTTCTTCTTCCCGCCGCCCTTTCCGCCACCCTTGCCCTTTCCTCCGGCGGCCGGAGCCGGCGCGATGGACTCGCGCTTCGCGGGCACGGGGGCCTTGACCTCCGCGCGCCACGACTGGAGCTTCGCGTGGAGTTCCTTCGCGAGATCCGCCTTCACGGCGGCGAGGTTGTTCGTCTGCCCGACGTCCGTCACGAGGTTGTAGAGCTCGAGGTGGCCGTCCTCGAGAAACTCGAGCAGCTTCCACTCGCCGCGCCGGATCGCGCTGACCGGCGTCGTGCGCCACAGGTTCGCGCCGGCGCCGAGGTAGCCGGGGAAGTGCCAGTAGAGCGCGTCGCGCCGGAAGGAGGCGGCGTCGCCGCGCAGCAGCGGGGTGATGTCCGCGCCGTCCAGCACCTGCCCCGGGGGAGGCTTCCCGCCGGCGAGGGCGGCGAAGGTCGGATGGATGTCGATGCTGGCGATCGGCTCGGCGCAGGTGCCTCCGGCGGCGATCGTGCCGGGCCAGCGGAAGATGTACGGCACGCGCGTGCCGCCCTCGTAGAGCGAGCCCTTGCCGCTGCGCAGCGGGGCGTTGTCGGTGATGGCCCCCTCCTTCAGCCCTTCGCGTGCGTAGCCGCCGACGCCGGGGTTGTCGCTGGAGAAGATGACGAGCGTGTTCGACGACAGGCCGAGCCGGTCGAGCGTGGCGACGATCCGGCCGACGCTCTCGTCGACGCTGGCGATCATGCCCGCGTAGACGGGCGAATGGTGGCCGCCGGCGGCGGGCTTGTCCTTGAAGGCGGCCTCCTTCTCCGGCTTCGCGTCGTGGGGCGAGTGGACGCCGAAATGGGGGACGTACAGGAAGAACGGCGCGTCCTTGCGGCGCTCGATGAAGTCCACCGCGCGGTCGGTCAGGAAGTCGGCGAGGTAGACGTCGTCCGGCACCTCGACCTTCGGCGTGGTGCTGAACTTGTAGTGCCTTCCCATCGTGACGATCGCCTCGTCGAACCCCTGGGCGGACGGGTGATGCTCGGGATCCTCGCCGAGATGCCACTTCCCGAACATCGCGGTCGCGTAGCCGGCCTTCTTGAGCGTTTCGGCGACGGTGACGACCGCCGGGGCGAGGCGCGTGATATTCTCGACCGGCACCAGCGGGCGCATCGAGGTGTCGAAGCGGTCCGTACCGCCGACGGTGTAGACGCCGGTGCGGGGACCGTACTGCCCGCTCATCAGCGCCGCGCGGGTCGGCTGGCAGTTCGGACCGCAGGTGTAGCCATGCGTGAAACGCATTCCCTGCGCGGCAAGCCGGTCGATGGCCGGCGTCTCGTAGTACGTCGACCCCTGGCAGGCCAGGTCGGTCCAGCCGAGGTCGTCCGCGAGCACGAACACGAGGTTCGGCCGCTGCACCGCGCCCGCCACCCCCGCCGCGAGCACCGCCGCCACCGCAAGCATGGTTCGTTTCATTCGTGCACGCTCCCCCGCGCCCCGTCGCAGGGGCGTTCCCCATGAGACGCGCGGGGCGGGAGAATATTTCAAGAGCCGGCAGCGGGGGACGGGGGGCGAGGGGCGGAGGCCAGAGGGCAGAGGGCAGAGGACGGAGGGCAGAGGGCAGAGGTCGGAGGTCGGAAGGCGGAGGGCGGAGGAACGGGAGACGGGAGAAGTCTGCTCTGTCGGGCCGGTCCATCGAAGTGACGATCATCGAATGCGAGGGACGAGGGGCGGGGGGCGAGGGCGGAAGACGGAAGTCAGAGGTCGGAGGGCAGAGGGCGGAGGGACGGGAGACGGGAGAAGGCTCCTTCGTTCGGGCCGGTCCACCGAAGTGACGATCATTGAATCAAGACCAGGGCGAAGCGCGGCGCGCAACAGGTTGCCCGAGTCCGCGAAGGGCCGGCCTGTTGCGCGTCGCACCGGCGCAATCCCGCACGCCGTCACGCACGCCGGAGGCCGATGCGGACAGAAGACAGAGGGCGGAGGGCAGAGGGCAGAGGTCGGAGGTCAGAGGGCGGAGGGCGGAAGTCGGAGGAGCGGGAGCCGGGAGAGGTCTGCTTTGTCGGGCCGATCCATCGAAGTGACGATCATTGAATCAAGACCAGGGCGAAGCGCGGCGCGCAACAGGTTGCCCGAGTCCGCGAAGGGCCCGGCCGGGAGCGCGTCAGACCGCCCCGAATGCAAGGCGCCGAACGGGGGCGCAGGACTCGTGTCCGCGCCCCCTTCGGCAACGCAGCAGGCGGGGCGGGATCCCGCGCGATCCGGCCGGCCTGTTGCGCGTCGCACCGTCGCAATCCCGCATGCCGTCCCATTTGCCAGAGGCCGATGCGGACAGAAGACAGAGGGCGGAGGGCAGAGGGCAGAGGTCGGAGGGCGGAGGGCGGAGGGACGGGAGACGGGAGAAGGCTCCTTCGTTCGGGCCGGTCCACCGAAGTGACGATCATTGAATCAAGGCAACGGCGAAGCGCGGCGCGCAACAGGTTGCCCGAGTCCGCGAAGGGCCCGGCCGGGAACGCGTCAGACCGCCCCGAATGCAAGGCGCCGAACGGGGGCGCAGGACTCGTGTCCGCGCCCCCTTCGGCAACGCAGCAGGCGGGGCGGGATCACGCGCGATCCGGCCGGCCTGTTGCGCGTCGCACCGGCGCGATCCCGCATGCCGTCACGCACGCCGGAGGCCGATGCGGACAGAAGACAGAGGGCGGAGGGCAGAGGGCAGAGGTCGGAGGTCAGAGGTCGGAAGGCGGAGGGCGGAGGGACGGGAGACGGGAGAAGGCTCCTTCGTTCGGGCCGGTCCATCGAAGTGGCGATCATTGAATCAAGGCAACGGCGAAGCGCGGCGCGCAACAGGTTGCCCGAGTCCGCGAAGGGCCCGGCCGGGAACGCGTCAGACCGCCCCGAATGCAAGGCGCCGAACGGGGGCGCAGGACTCGTGTCCGCGCCCCCTTCGGCAACGCAGCAGGCGGGGCGGGATCACGCGCGATCCGGCCGGCCTGTTGCGCGTCGCACCGGCGCAATCCCGCACGCCGTCACGCACGCCAGAGGCCGATGCGGACAGAAGACAGAGGGCGGAGGGCGGAGGGACGGGAGAAGCCTGCTTTGTCGGGCCGGTCCATCGAAGTGGCGATCATTGAATGCGAGGGACGAGGGGCGGGGGGCGAGGGCGGAAGACGGAAGTCAGAGGTCGGAGGTCGGAGGTCGGAAGGCGGAGGGGCGGTGAAGCCCGACGCTGTCGGGCGGGCCGGAGGAAGACGGTACGACTGCCCCGCGCGGTCCCGAGTCCGCTTTGCGCATGCGGTCGGATCGGGATAGGATCACGGCTCCATGAACTCGCGAACTGGTCGTATCCCGGCACGACTCGCGGCGGTCGCGGGCGTCGCCGCGCTGCTTGCAACCGCGGGGCAGGCGCAGACTTCCTCCGCGCCCGCGGCGCGGACGATGTCGATCGAGGACTGCGTCCGCGAGGCCCTTGCCCGCAACCACGACCTGCGCATCGCCCGCTACGAGCCCCAGATCGCCTCGAACCGGCTGCGCCTGGCGCTCGGCGGCTACGACCCCACGTTCAGGGTCGAGGCGCACCGCGAGACCGAGGAGGAACCCGGCGGGCTGGACGACTTCAACGACCCCGTCAGCTCGTCCGAGTCGGACACGATGCGCTACACCACCAGCCTCGGCGGGCTCACGCCGTCCGGCGCATCCTACAGCCTCAACGCGACGGCGCGGGAGGCGTCGGGCGACCGGCGGACGACCGACGACGCGGGCGCCAGCGTGTTCGTCCCGTTCGAGGTCGCCAGCGGCCAGGCCACGTTCCTCGAGCTTCGCCAGCCGCTGCTGAAGAACGCGTGGATCGACGAGACGCGGTACACCGTCCGGCTCCGCCGCGCGGACCTGCGGTTCTCGGAGCTCGCGGTGCGCGAGCAGCTGATGAACACCGTCGCATCGGTCGAGCAGGCCTACTTCGACCTGCTGGCGGCGCGCGAGACGGTGCGGGTCCGCCAGGCGGCGCTGGATCTCGCCGAGCGGCTCGTCCGCGAGAACTCGCAGCGAGTCCAGATCGGCGTCATGGAGCCGCTCGACGAGCGCCAGGCGCAGGCGCAGATGGCGGCCGGCCGGGCGGACCTCCTCGAGGCTCGCCGCGCGCGGGCGACGCAGGAGAACACGCTCAAGAACCTGATCGCGGACGACCTCGCCGCGTGGACGGGCGTCGCCATCGAGCCGGCGGAGACGCTCGAGGCCGCCCCGGCCGACCTCGACGCGGACCGCAGCCGCGACGAGGCGGTCCGCAGCCGCCCGGACCTTCACCGGGCCGTCATCGACCTCGAACGCCGGGGGCTGCTGACCTCGTTCCAGCGGAACCAGCTGCTGCCCCATGTCGATCTCGTCGGCACCTACGGGCACGCGGCCAGCAGCGACGAGCTCTCCGGCACGATCGACCAGATGGGCGACGGCTCGTTCCCGTTCTACGCGGTCGGTCTCTCGTTCTCCATGCCCCTCGGCAACCGGCGCGCGCGGGAGTCCCACCGCGTCAGCGAGGCCGAGAAGGCGCGCGCGGAGGACGGTCTCCGCCAGCTGCGCCAGACGATCGCGGTGCAGATCGAGAACGCGGTCGTCGCCGCGCGCAGCAGCTTCGAGCGCGTCGCCGCGACGCGCGAGGCGCGCGGGTTCGCCGAGGCGGCGCTCGCGGCGGGCGAGACCAAGCTGGCCAACGGGAAGCTCCGCAGCTACGAGGTGCTCCAGCTCCAGCGCGACCTGACCTCGGCCCGCGCCGAGGAGGTCCGCGCGCTGGCCGACTACAACAAGGCGCTGGCCCTGCTGCGGCAGCGCGAGGGCTCGACGCTGCGCCACCGGCACATCGACGTCGAGACGGAGGCGGCTCCATGAGCGGACGGGGCGGCGGGCGGGCGTGGATCGGATGGGTCCTGGCCCTCGGGGGCCTCGGCGGCGGCTGGTGGTGGTGGGATTCGCGACGCGGCGACGGCGGGGCGCCGGAGTACCGCACGGCGGTCGTCGCCCGCGGGGACATCGTGCAGACCGTCACCGCCAGCGGCCAGCTGATCCCGCTGGTCAAGGTCGAGGTCGGAAGCCAGGTGTCCGGCAACATCCGCGAGATCCATGCCGACTACAACTCCACCGTGACCAACGGCCAGCTGATCGCCGTCCTCGACCCCGCGACCTACGAGGCCCGTCTGATCCAGGCCGAGGGGGACCTCGCGAGCGTCCGCGCGCAGCTCACGCTCGCCCAGGTCAACGCGAAGCGCGCGGCGGAGCTGCGGAAGGCCAACCTGATCGCCGAGTCCGAATTCGACCAGACCACGGCGGAGCTGGAGCAGCGCCAGGCGGCGGTCAAGGTCCGGGAGGCGAACGTCGCGAGCGCCCGGGTGGACGTCGAACGCACGAAGATCTACTCGCCGATCGACGGCACCGTGATCTCGCGCAGCGTCGACGTCGGCCAGACCGTCCAGGCCAGCTTCTCGGCGCCCAAGCTCTTCCTCATCGCCCGCGACCTCGCGCGCATGCAGATCGAGGCCATGGTCTCCGAGGCGGACGTCGGCGGCGTCGCGGTCGGCCAGGAGGTGAGCTTCACCGTCGAGGCGTTCCCGACCCGCACCTTCGAGGGCCGGGTGTCGCAGGTCCGCAACGAGGCCGTCACGACGCAGAACGTCGTCACCTATGCGACGATCATCGACGTCGCCAACGACGACCTCAAGCTGAAGCCCGGGATGACGGCGAACGTCACGATCACGATCGCCAAGAGGACGGACGTGGTCCGCGTGCCGAACGCGGCCCTGCGCTTCCGCGTCCCCGAGAACGCCGTCGTCCGCAGCAACGCCGTCACCGCCGCCGCGGCCACCGCCCCGACGGGCACGGCGGCCGCGGCCGAGGGACCCCCGCCGGGCGGCGAGGCCGCCGGACGTCGCGAGGGGCGCGGCCCGCAGGATCCCGAGATGCGCGCGCGCATGCTCGCCCGGTTCGACCGCAACGGCGACGGCCAGCTCGACGACGCGGAGCGCGCGGCGATGCGGGCCGAGTTCGGCGGGCGCGGCGGACCGCGCGGCGGCAACGGCGGAGGCTCCGACCAGCCCCAGGCGCGCACCGCCTACCGCGTGATCCCCCTCCCGGCGGCGGGCGCCGTCGTCGCCGAGCTCGATCCCGTGTCCGTAACGTGCGGCATCAGCGACGGCTCGTACAGCGAGGCGCTCGGCGGCGTGGCCGAGGGGGACGTCGTCGCCGTGGGCACCGTGTCGAAGGAGAAGGCGCCTGCGACGGCGGCGGCGGGCGGACTGTTCGGCGCGCCGCCGATGCGGCGGCCGTGAGGGGCGCGCCCGTGGACCCGGTGATCCAGCTCGACGCCGTGCACAAGACCTACCGGGCCGGCGCGGTCGAGGTCCTCGCGGTGCGCGAGGTGTCGCTCTCCATCGGGCGCGGCGAGTTCGTCGCGATCCTCGGCGCGAGCGGCTCGGGCAAGTCGACGCTGATGAACATCCTCGGCTGCCTCGACCGGCCGACGTCCGGCGCCTACCGGCTCGACGGGACCGACGTCTCCGCGCTCGGCCGCGACGCCCTGGCCGACATCCGGAACCGCAAGCTCGGCTTCGTCTTCCAGGGGTTCAACCTGCTCTCGCGCACCACCGCGCTGGACAACGTCGAGCTGCCGATGCTCTACACCCACCCGCTCCTCCCGGCGCGCGAGCGGCGGGCGCGGGCGCGGGGCGTGCTCGAGCGCGTCGGCCTCGCGGACCGCATGGACCACGTCCCGAGCCAGCTCAG
Organism: Lentisphaerota bacterium; assembly: GCA_016873715.1. GTDB lineage: Bacteria > Verrucomicrobiota > Kiritimatiellia > PWTM01 > PWTM01 > VGWF01. The sequence continues at coordinate 9,837 of VGWF01000113.1, forward strand.
CGGCGGACAGCAGCAGCGGGTCGCGATCGCCCGCGCCCTCGTGCTGGAGCCGTCGCTGCTGCTGGCCGACGAGCCCACCGGCAACCTCGACAGCCGGACCAGCATCGAGATCATGGACCTGTTCCAGGCCCTCAACGACGGCGGCATCAGCATCGTCATGGTCACCCACGAGCCGGATATCGCGCGGTTCACGAAACGGAACATCGTCATGCGCGACGGCCGCATCGTGCGCGACGCCCCGGTGACGTCCCGGCTGTCCTCCGCCGCCGCGCTGGCCGTGATCGAGGCCGAGCACCATCAGATGGAGCCGGGCGCGTGAGAAGCACCGGCACCCTCCGCATCGCGCTGCGGGCCCTGCGCCGGAACAAGCTCCGCACGTTCCTGACGATGCTGGGCATCATCATCGGCGTCGGCGCGGTCATCGCGATGGTCAGCATCGGCAACGGCGCCAGCGCGATGATCGAGCGGCGCATCGCCGCGCTCGGGCAGAACGTGGTCCTCGTCATGTCCGGCCACGTCTCGCGCCGCGGCGTCCGCGGGGGCTTCGGGTCGTGGCATACGCTGACGCGCGAGGACTACGCGTCGATCCGGCGCGAGGTCAGCGGCGTCGCCGGCATCAGCCCCGAACTGCGGACGAGCGTCCAGGTGACCGCCGGCAACCAGAACGTCAACACGACCGCGATGGGCGTCGGCGAGGACTACCTTTCCGTGCGCAACTGGGCCCTCTCCGGCGGCGCCCCGTTCACGGACCAGGACGTCCGCACCGCGGCGAAGGTCTGCCTGATCGGCTCGACCACGTCGGAGGCGCTCTTCCCGGGCTCGGACCCGGTCGGCCAGGTGATCCGGATCCGGAACTCGCCCTACACGATCGTCGGCGCGCTCGCGTCGAAGGGCATGTCGATGATGGGCAGCGACCAGGACGACGCCCTGCTGGTCCCCTACACGACCGCGATGGTGAGGCTCACCGGCGACAGCTACTTCCGCGCCTTCGTCGTCCAGATCCAGAGCCCCTCGATGGTCGAGGGCGTCGTCGAGCAGATCACGGACCTGCTCCGCCAGCGCCACCGCATCCGCGAGGGCGCGGAGGACGACTTCGCCGTCCGCACGCAGCAGGAACTCGCCGAGACGGCGACCGAGATGACGCGGATCATGACCATGCTGCTCGGATCCATCGCCGGCGTATCGCTTCTGGTCGGCGGCATCGGGATCATGAACATCATGCTGGTCAGCGTCACCGAGCGCACCCGCGAGATCGGCATCCGCATGGCGGTCGGCGCGCGCGGACGCGACATCCTGCTGCAGTTCCTCGCGGAGGCCGTCACGCTCAGCGTGATCGGCGGCCTCATCGGCATCCTGGTGGGCATCGGCACCGCGAGGCTCATCGCGGCGAAGACCGGATGGCCGACGCTGATCTCGCCGTCGTCCATCCTGCTCGCCTTCGCCTTCAGCGCCACCATCGGCATCTTCTTCGGCTTCTACCCCGCCCGCAAGGCGTCGCGCCTCGACCCGATCGAGGCGCTGCGATATGAATGATGCCGGAGTCGGCCGGCGGTCTGCGAAACACGCGAGAAGCCCGAAACGCAGGCCTTGCTGACCGACATCGGGAGGACACCGACCCATGAACCCCTATGCCCGCTCCGCCGCCGTCCTGCTGACCGCCGCCGCGCTCGCCGCGCCGGCCGCCGAGTTCCACGTCGCCCCGGGCGGCAACGATGCGTGGTCCGGCCGCGCCGCCGCACCGTCGGCGGACCGCACCGACGGCCCCTTCGCCACCCCCGACCGCGCCCGCGATGCCGCGCGCGCCGCCGCCGCCCGGGAGCCCGTGACCATCCGCGTCCACGCGGGAACCTACGAACTCGCCGGGCCGCTGCGCTTCGGCCCGGAGGACTCGGGCTCGCCGCAACATCCCGTCGTCTGGGCCGCCACCGGCGACGGGCCCGCGGTGATCAGCGGCGGACGCCGCGTCGCCGGGCTTCGCGCGGGTGCGGACGGACGCTGGACCGCCGATCTGCCGGAGGTCCGCGCGGGCCGCCGGTATTTCCACCAGCTGTTCGTCGACGGCCGCCGCGCCGTGCGCGCGCGCATCCCGAACGAGGGCTGGCTCCGCACCGAGGGGCCCCTGGCCGCGTACCCGAAGGACCGGGCCAAGACGGAGAAGCTGCCGGGCATCCGCCACGGCTTCCGGTTCCGCCCCGGCGACCTGAAGGCATCGTGGGCGAACCCGAAGGACGTGAACCTCTTCCTCTATCACTCGTGGACCGCTTCGCTTCACTGGCTCGACGCGATCGACGAGGCCGCGGGCACCGTCCGCTTCGCCAACCCCTGCGGCTGGCCCGTCGGCTGGTGGGAGAACGACCAGCGCTACGTCGTGGACAACGTCCGCGAGGGCCTCGACGCGCCCGGCGAGTGGTACCTCGACCGCGCGACCGGCCGCCTCGAGTACCTCCCCCGCCCCGGCGAGGATCCCGCCCGCACGGAGGTTGTCGCGCCCGTCCTCGGACAGCTGCTCGTGATCGACGGCGACGGGGCGGCGGGCCGCACCGTGCACGACGTCGTCTTCCGCGGCCTCTCGTTCCGCCACGCCGACTGGGCCTTCTCCAATCGCACCGGCTCGGTCGACGGGCAGGCCGCCGTCGCCCTCCGCGCCGCCGTCGAGTTGCGCGGCGCCCACCGCGTGGCCTTCGAGGGCTGCGAGATCGCCCACGTCGGCACCTACGCGATGGAGCTCGGTCCCGGCTGCCGCAGCAACCGCATCGAGCGCTGCCACCTCCACGACCTCGGCGCCGGCGGCATCAAGGTCGGCGAGTTCGCGCGCCAGTCGACGCCATCGAAATCCAACACCGTCGCCGGCGTCGCGACGCCGCAGCTGACGATGGACGGCACCGGCCCGCGCGACACCGGCCACACGACGGTCGACAACTGCTTCATCCACGACGGCGGCCACGTCTTCCCCGCGGGCATCGGCGTCATCGTCGGCCACAGCGCCTTCAACGCCGTCACGCGGAACGAAATCAGCGATTTCTACTACTCCGCCGTCTCCGTCGGCTGGGTCTGGGGCTTCGGGAAGAGCGCCGCGCACAACAACCGGATCGAGGGCAACCACCTTCACCACCTCGGCTGGGGGGCGCTCAGCGACATGGGCGGCGTCTACACCCTCGGCCCCTCGCCCGGCACCGTCGTCGCGCACAACCACATCCACCACGTGAACGCCTACAGCTACGGCGGATGGGGGCTCTACACCGACGAGGGATCCTCGGACATCGTCATGGAGAACAACCTCGTCCACGACACCAAGTCCGGCGGCTTCCACCAGCACTACGGACGCGGCAACATCATCCGGAACAACATCCTCGCCTTCTCGCGCGAGGCGCAGGTGCAGCGGTCGCGCGAGGACCTCAGCAACTCGGTGATCTTCGTCCGGAACCTCGTCTACTGCGACAACGACCGCATCCTGATCCGCGCCTGGCGCAACGGCGACTACCACGTCAACAGCAACATCTACTGGACCACCGCGCCCTCGGAGCCGCTCTTCGACAACCGCGACTGGAACGAGTGGCGCGCGACGAGCGGGCAGGACAAGGACTCGCGGCTGGCCGATCCGGGGTTCGTCGATGCCGCGGCGCGCGACTTCCGGCTCCGCCCCGGATCGCCCGCGGAGCAGATCGGGTTCCGCCCCGTCAGCCTCGACGGCATCGGCCTGTACGGCGACCCGGCGTGGGTCGCGCTGCCGAAGGCCGTGAAGCGTCCGGAGTTCGCGCTGCCCGCGACGGCGGAGCGGTCGGACAAGGGAATCGACGACGGCTTCGAGTCCACCGCGGCCGGCGCGAAGGCCGCGGCCGCCCAGACCGCCGGCGAGGGCGGCGGGGCGCAGGCGCGGATCGTGGAGGGCGTCGCGGCTTCGGGTCGGCGCAGCCTCAAGTTCACCGACGCGGCGGGCCTGCCGGCCTCGCACTGCCCGATGATCTCGTACGCGCTGAACCTGCGGAAGGGCGTTGCGCGGGCGTCGTTCGACGTGCGGATGGAGCCCGGCGCGATCCTCTGGCACGAGTGGCGCGACGCGGCGCACCCGTACCACGCGGGACCGTCGATCCGCATCGGCGCGAAAGGCGACGTCACGGCCGGCAAGGCGAGGATCGGCACCGTGCCGCACGGCGCGTGGACCCGCGTGGAGATCGCCTATCCCCTCGGCGCGGCCTCGACCGGCGCCTACGACCTCCGGATCACGCCCGCGGGCGGCGCGACGATCGTCCACACCAACCTGCCCTCCGCGACGAAGGAGTTCCGCAGCTTCCAGTGGGCCGGATTCATCAGCGCCGCGACGAACCCCGCGGTCTTCCATGTCGACAACGTCTCCATCTCCGCCGCGCCGTGACCGGCCCGGGCGGGACGCACCCCGGGATGCGATAGGGATTGCCGGCGCGGCGGAATCTGGGATGCTGTCCCCATGATCACGAACCCCGCCCCCGCCCTCTTCCTCGCCGCGGCCGTCTCCGTCCGCGCCGCGGGCATCCTGGCCGACGGATCCCATGTCGCGGTGGAGGCCGGCCCCCATCCTGCCGGCGGACGGACCGTCACCGTCGCCGCCGCGGTCCGTCTGCCGGTAGCCCCGGCGCCGGTGCTGGCGGTCACGAACGAGACCGTCCTCCTCTCGGGCGACGCGCCCGCCGGCTGGTCCAAGGGCGCGCGGCTGAAGGCGCTGAGCGCGCGCGACGTCAACGCCTCGGGCGCCTTCGTGCCCGGCTCGCTCGAGATCCGCCGCGCGGCCGGCGGGGAGGCGCTTCGCGTGGGCGAGGACGTACTCGTCGACGAGGTCTGGGGCCATGTCGGCGTCGGGCCCTCGGGCCGCGCGGCGACGAACGAGGCGGCGCTCGCGGGCTACCGCTACTCGCTCCGGCGCATGGATACGATCCAGGTGTCGGCGGACGGCGTCGCGACGCTGAAGGCGGGCGAGCCGCACATCAGCGCGCCCGCTCCGCCGCCCGCCGACCCCGGCTGCGCCGCGATCGCGCACGTCTTCGTCGACCATCGCGGGGCCGCGGTGGCGCAGGGGAACATCTACCCGATCCTCGAATCCCCCGCGCAGGCGGTCACGGGGACGACGCGCGGCCGCATCCCGCGGACGCTGGCGAAGCTGCGCGCGGGCGGAGCGGTCACGATCGTCTGCTGCGGCGACTCGGTCACCGCCGGCGGCAATGCGTCGAAGCCGGAGCTGGGCTACGTCGACGTCTTCGCCGCCGGGTTGCGCGAGCGGTTTCCGAAGGCGGCGCTGACGGTCACGAACCTCAGCGCCGGCGGATCGAACAGCCGCCAGTGGCTGTATCCGGACCGGTTCCCCTACCGCGGCAGGCCGGCGGCGGAGACGGGGGTCGACTTCCAGCGCGTGCTCGATGCGAAGCCGGACCTCGTCACGATCGAGTTCGTCAACGACTGCGGTCTCTCCCCCGCGCAGGTGGAAGAGGGCTACGGCGACCTTCTCGGCCGCGTGCGGGGCGTCGGCGCGGAGCTGATCCTGATCACGCCGCACTTCACGATGCCCAAGATGATGAACTTCGCCAACGAGCGGGGCGTCGAGGCGCGCCCCTACGTGCTGACGCTGCGGGCGTTCGCGGAGAGGAACGGGCTGGCCGTCGCCGACGCCTCGGCGCGCTGGGAACACCTGTGGAAGGAGGGGCTCCCCTACACGACGCTCCTCCACAACACGATCAACCATCCCGACGACCGCGGTCACCGCCTCTTCGCCGAGGAGCTCTGGAAGTGCTTCGAGGGCCCGTAGGGGCGGGGGCGGCGAAGCGAGAGGCCGAAGGACAAGGAGGGGGCCGGGTTTCCAATCCTTGGACGTTCGGCGCGGCGGACTTCCAAGGGTTGGAAACCGTTCGGGTAAGTCCGCCCCCTCCTTTTGCTCCCCACCGGGCAAGCCCGGTGGGACCGCGAGCCGCTCTCTGCCAAGCTCGCCCGGTGGGACCGCGAGCCGGTTAGTTTC
>VGWF01000114.1 GCA_016873715.1 Lentisphaerota bacterium
GAGGTCGCGAGGATCGCGGAGGAGCGGGACCGCCTGGGCCGGACGGTCGGCGATCGCGAAGCGGAACTTGCGAAGGCCCGGGAGCGCGCCGCCGAACTGGAGAGCCGGGCCTCGCGCGCGGAGGCGGAGCAGAAGCTCGCGCAATAGGCCGTCGCGTCGCAGCAGGCGAACGCCACCTCGGCCCAGGCGGCCCTGAAGGCCGAGATCGAGCGGCTCCGCCGGCAGCCGCCCCCGCCGCCGGTCACCAATCTCATCGAGTCCGCGCGGTCGAAGGCGGAGGTCGCGAAGATCGCGGAGGAGCGGGACCGTCTGGGCCGGACGGTCGGCGATCGCGAGGCGGAACTTGCGAAGGCCCGGGAGCGCGCCGCCGAAATGGAGCGCCGCGCCTCGCGCGTGGAGGCGGCGCAGGAACTCCTGCGGCAGGCCGCGGAGGTTCAGCAGACGAACGCGGTGGCCACCCAGGCCGCCCTCCGGACCGAGATCGAGAAGTTGAGGCACGAAGCCGCCGAGATGCAGGCGCACCAGCGCACCGAGGGGCTCGTGCGGTCGGGCCAGGTGTTGCGCGAGGCGATCACGGATCCCCACGACCCCGCGCTGGCGTGGTCGTTGAACGACGTGGGCCTGCTCCTCGCCTCCGAGGGCAGCGCCCGGGAGGCCGCCTCGCTGTACCGGCGCGCGCTGGCGCTGGTCTCCATCTCGCTCGGCCGGGACCACGCCGCGGCCGGGACGCTGCTCCACCACCTGGCCGAGGCGTGCCGGACCGACGACGATCCCAAGGCGGCGCTGGACTACTACCGCGACGCCGTCGGGACCCAGGAAAAGGCGCTCGGGGAATGGAACCCCCGCATCGCGGTGACGCTCAACGCATGGGCCTCGCTTCTGCGGCTCCAGCAGAACGCGGAGGAAGCGGAGGCGAAGTACCGCCGGGCGATCGCGATCTACGAGCGCAACACCGACACCGTCGGCACCGACCTGGCCGTTCCCGTCCACAACCTCGGGCTGCTGCTGGCCGAGGCGGGCCGCCTCGACGAGGCCCGGAAGTGCCTCGAGCGGGCGCTCGCCATTCTCGAGCGCCATCCCAATTCCGATCCGATGCGCCGGGCCATGGTGATGCGCTCGCTGGCGCGATTGCACGCGCAGGCCGGCGACGCCGGCCGCGCGGCCGGCTACGAGAGCCGGGCGGCGGAACTCGTCGTGGAGGCCATGTCCGCCGGGACGTCCGCCGCCTATTGGAAGTCATCGCCGGGGAGGGAACTGTGCGATCGCCTCAACCAGTGACGGAGGCCCGCGGCCAGGGGTCGCGGTCCGGGATCGGCGTCCACGTCGGGCGCCTCGGTATCCGGGCGGTGGAGTTGCGCCAGGGGAAGATCGCCTCGTGGGTCTCGGCGGAGTACCCCACGGGGCTGAGCCCGGCGGCGCCGGGATTCCCGGCGTTCCTCGGCGAGACGCTGACGGCCGCCTTCCCGGGGATCCGGCGGTCGAACCTGTGGGCCGTGGAGGTCTCCCCCAGCCTGCAGGTCCGGTTCCTCTCGGTCCCCCGGTCCCGGTCGGACCAGCTCTCGAACACCGTCTACTGGACCTTCCGCAAGGAGATCCCGTTCGATCCGGCCACCGTCCGCTTCGACTACGGCGTGGAGGGCGAGACCGAGACCGCGGGCGCGCGCCGGGTCTCCGTCACCGCCCACACCGTGGCGCGGCACGAGATGGAGGCCTTGCGCGACAGCTTCACGCAGGCCGGGCTGCCCCTCTCGGGCATCGTGATCCCGGGGTTCGCCGTTCGCAATCTGTTCCGGTCGCACTGGGTCGCCGCTCCCGCCGCAACGACGATCGTCCTGCAGGTCTGCGACGAGGTTTCGGTCATCCTCGTGCTCCGCGGCGACGCGGTCATCGGCCACCGGCTCGTCCAGACCGGATTCGACTCCCTCGTGGGGGCGATCCGGGACCGCTGGCCCGTCCTCTCCGCCGAACAGGCGCGGGCCCTGCTCCGGTGGGCCGGCGGCGCGCCGCGGCCGGAGGACGAACCCCACCTGCGCGCCCCGCCGGCCGATGCCCCGGGCGTCTGGAGCGTGGTGACGCCCATCGTAGACCGCATCGCGCAGCAGGTGGACCGGACCGTTGCCGCGAACCTGCAGAGCGGCGCGGGGGACGAGGCACCCGCGGTCCTCGTCGCGGGCGACCTGGCCACCCTCCCCCGTTTCCTCGAAACGCTGCGCGCGCAGGCGCGCGGCGAGACCCAGGCGGTCGACCCGCTGCCGGACGAACGAAGGGCCGACGGATCGCGACAGGCGCCGCCGGACGCCGCGGCGTGGGGCATGGCCGTCGGCGCCGCGCTGTCGACGCCCGCACGGACGCCGAATCTCCTGCGGACCTACGCGGAGCGCGACGCCGACCGGAGGGCCATCCGCAACAGCGTGCTCACCGCCCTGGCCGGGGGCTTCGGCCTGGCCGTTGTCCTTGGAGCGCTCGGCACGTTCCAGATCCTCTCGCGGTCGGTCTCGCGCGAACTGGCCAGCGTCCGCGGCCAGCTCTCCGCCTTCCGCCCGCAGCCCGACCGGGAGATGGTCACGCAAATGGCCGCGGAGGCGAAGCAGGTCCACGCCGACATCCGCGCGGTGGCGGTGAAGCACACGCCCATGGCCGTCCTCAACGAGGTGGCCGCCCTGACGCCCGAGGACATCCGCCTCTCGTCGCTGACCTACCGGCTCGCCCCGCGCGCGGCCCCGGGGGCGAAGGAGGCCGAGGAGCGCTTCGTCGTGCGCATCGAGGGGCGGGTCCGCGGGCCGTGGGGCAAGCAGGAGTCGAAGCTGACGTCGTTCGCCGTCCAGCTGGAGGACTCGCCCCTGTTCGAGAAGGCTTCGGTTCACGGGCAGGAAACGGCCCGGGAGGGCAACGAGCAGGTGCTTTCCTTCAAGGTGGACGTCGAGGTGAGCCCGGCCGCGGCGGCCGCCGCCCCCGCTCCCGCTCCCGTTCCCGCCGCCGCAGCGGCCCCCGAGGCCGGGAGGAACAACCCATGAAGCCCTCCCCTGACCGGGGTCGTATCTCGGTGGGCATGAACCGCGCGCTGGCCGTGGTCATCCTGGGGCTGGTCATCGCGATCTGCGTGGCCGTCGTGCTCCAGGTGGTCCGCTATCGCAGCCTTCGCGACGATCTGGCGGCGGCACGGCACGACCTCGAGGAACAGAAGATCCTCCATCCGCTCTACCTGGATATCGTGCAGGTCCTCAGCAACGCGCCGCCCGTCGACCGGACGCACGCCGTCGAGACGCCGCTGGCCCGGTCCGAGATCGTCGGCGTCCCGGACCGGTTCGCCAAGGCCGCCACCGCCAGCGGCCTGATGCTCGGATCGGTCAACCCGAGGGTCGGCGAAGGAAGGGGCGGGGGCCGGGAACTGCACGTGGACGTCAAGGTCAGCGGCCCCTACGCGCGCCTGAAGTCCTTCCTGCAGACCGTGGCCGACTGGCCCTGTTTCGTCCGGATCCAGCAGATCGAGGTCCTTCAGGAGCGGGAGCCGGAGGAGTTCCGGCTGGCGGTCCGGCTGGCGCTGGACTAGCGCGGAAAGGCGTGGCGAGATGATAGCACGCGAGAGGACGATGGTGGTGCTGATGGTGGCCGCCTTGGGCTACGCCGCCGTCGAGCTGATCCGTCCGGCGGGACGCCGGAAGGACTCCGCCTCCGCGCGCGCGTCGCCGGCGGCCGACGGGGCCGAGCTGAAGGCCTTCGCCGAGGCCGCCCGCGCCAGCGTCATGGCCAGCCGTCCGCAGCCGGTCGAGGTCGCCACGATCGAGCGGGCCGCGGACCCGTGGGCCCCGACCCCGTTCGCCGTCTGGACGCCCTCCGTGGCCACGTCGGCCGTCGCCGGCGCCGCCGCGGAGCGCACCCCCGATTTCCGCTACACCGGATTCCTGAGCCATGGCGAGATCCGGTTCGCCATCCTCAACGGCCGGGAATACCGGGTCGGCGACACGGTCAAGCCCGGCGATTTCACCGTCCGCTCCATCGAGCCCGACCGGGTGACCCTGGCGGCCGGGAGCGGCGGACGACAGGTGTCCATCGCCAAGGAAAAGGCGGAACTGACGAAGGAAGAACCATGAAGAGACTCCGTTGCATCCGCCAGATTCTCCAGACAGGAGCGCTCGCGATCGCGGCGGGGTGGACCGCCGGTTGCGAGTCGACGCGCGTCGCCTACCGCCCGCCCACGATGGACGCGTGGACCGCGACGGCCCCGAAGACCGCATCGGCCGCGGCCAAGCCCAAACCCCCGGCGGCGCGCGCCGCCCCGGCCCCGCAGCCGGCGACGACGACCGTCAGGGTCGAGGATCGCAAGCTGCCGACGACCCGCATCGGGGACCTGAACCTCTCCGGCCCGACCGAGGTGTCGACCGTGCTGCGCATCCTGGCCAGGGCCGCCGGGGTCAACATGCTCATCAGCCCCAAGGTCTCGGGCACCGTCAGCCTCACGCTCAAGGATGTCCCGTGGGACGAGGCCTTCCGGAGCGTCCTCGCGTCCGCGGGGCTCAACCACACGTGGGACGGAAACGTCCTCCGCGTCATGACCGCCGAGGACATGCGCGTGGAGCTGGAGATGGAGACCATCCTCCAGGAGCGGGAGTCCGTGCGCGTCGCCATGCGGGCCACCGAACGGATGGCCGTCGAGGTCATCAAGATCCGCTACGCCAAGGCGGCCAACATCGGCGCGGCGATCCGGACGCTCTTCGTCCGCACCGCGGCGGCCACGGCAACGCCCAACGAGCCGGCCACCCCGCAGGCCCAGGTCACGGTGGACGAGGAGAACAACTCCGTCGTCATCCACGCCACGCGCGACGACATCGACAAGGCCGCCGAACTCGCCTCGCGCCTCGACCGGCCGAAGCCGCAGGTCCTGATCGAGGCCAAGATCGTCGAGGCCAGCCAGGACACGGCGCGACAGCTCGGCGTGCAGTGGGGCGGACACCGCGCGGGCATCGTCGGGCAGCGGATGCTGAACGCCGGCGGCGCCGAGGTCACGGCCGGCGGCTACGTCTCCGACTTCTCCGCGCCGTTCGCCCAGGAACTGGCCCGCCCCTACGGCTTCGCCCTCGGCTTCGTGTCGCAGGCGTTCGGCGGCGGCGAGACCCTGAACATGCAGCTGACCGCCCTCGCCCGGGACGGGCTCATCAACATCCTGTCCAGCCCCTCCGTGACGACGCTCGACAACGAGAAGGCCGTCATCGAGAGCGGCGAGGAGCGCGCCTACCGCAAGACCACCGGCACCGGCAACATCCTCGACGTCTCCCTCGAGTGGAAGAAGGCCGTCCTCAAGCTCGAGGTCACGCCCCACGTGATCGACGACCGCCGCCTCAAGGTCGAGATCGTGGCGAACAAGGACTCCTTCGACGAGACCAAGCCCCAGACCAACGGGGAGTACCCGGTCAACACCAAGTCCGCGCAGACGACCGTGATCCTGATGGACGGCGAGACCGCCGTGATCGGCGGCCTGGCCCGCGAGTCCCGCAGCGAGTCCAACACCGGAATCCCCCTCCTCAAGGACATCCCCTGGGTCGGCGCCCTGTTCCGGAACGAGGGGCGCGCGGCCAGCAAGGACGACACGATGATCTTCATCACGCCGCGGATCCTCCACATCGAGGAGTGACGGGATGGATTCCGCCCTCCTCGGTAAGCGGCCCCGCCTCGGCGACATGCTCGTGGAGGCCGGGCTGGTCGAACGCGCCCGGATCGAGGACCTCATCGCGCAACAGGGTCCTTCAGGATCGAAGCTCGGCCGGCTCCTCGTGAGCCGCGGCCTCGTCCGGGAGGACCAGGTGATCGATGTCCTGAGCCGGCAGCTGAAGGTGGGGCGCTACGATCCCGCGAAGTACCCCGCCGATCCCGCACTGGCCGAACTGCTGCCCGTCGAACTGGCGCAGCGCCACGAGGTCGTCCCGCTGGGGCGCGGCACGGGCGTCCTCTTCCTCGGGACCATGGATCCCACCGACATCGACGCCCTCGACACCGTCGAGCAGACGACCCGCTGCGCGGTCACGCCGGTGATCTGCACGAGCCGCGAACTCAATCGCCTGATGAACGGCGTCTACGGGAGCCTGTCCGCCTTCGGCGACCTCGTCGAATCCGGGGATGCCCCGATTCCGGAGCTGTCGACGCAGTCGGCGGACCAGGAGCAGGACGTCGAGATCGGCTCCCTGGTCGGCCTGGCCGAACAGGCGCCGGTCGTCCGCATGGTCAACTGGATCCTCGCCCAGGCCGTCCGCGAGGGCGCCAGCGACATCCATATCAGCCCGGGCGAGGAGAACGTCACGGTCCGCTACCGGATCGACGGCAGGTTGCGCGAGGTCGCCAGCCAGCGGAGGAGCCTTCACCTGTCGCTCGTTTCCCGCATCAAGATTCTCTCCCGAATGGACATCGCCGTCTCGCGAATCCCGCAGGACGGACGGTTCACCATCCGCATCGAGAACCGCGAGATCAATGTCCGCGTGTCGACCATCCCCACGACCCGCGGAGAGAACGTCGTGATGCGCCTGCTCGACATGGGCGCCTTCCGGCACACCCTCGACGACCTGGGCATGTCGGCCCGTGACCGCGAGCGCCTGGGGTCGGTGATCCGGAACCCGCACGGCATGCTGCTGAGCACGGGGCCGACGGGAAGCGGCAAGTCGACCACGCTGTACGCGATGCTCTCGGAGCTGAACCAGCCGGACGTCAACATCATCACCGTCGAGGACCCGGTCGAGTTCCGCGTTCCGCGGATCTGCCAGGTGCAGCTCAACACCAAGGCGGGCATGACCTTCGCCTCGGGCCTCCGCTCGATCCTGCGCCAGGACCCCGACATCATCATGGTCGGCGAGATCCGGGACTCCGAAACCGCGCGCATCGCGATCCAGGCGGCCCTGACCGGCCACATGGTGTTCAGCACCGCCCACACCAACGACGCCGCCGGCGCCGTCACCCGCCTCATCGACATGGGCATCGAGCCCTTCCTCGTTTCCTCGGTCCTTCTCGGGTCCTTCGCCCAGCGCCTGGTGCGGCGCGTCTGCCCGCACTGCGGCCGCCGCGTTCCGGCGTCGCGCACCGCGCTCGACTTCTGGGGGCTGCCGCACGACGAGGGCATCGAGCTCGTCGAGGCCGTCGGATGCGCGCGGTGCCTGAACACCGGCTACCAGGGGCGGACCGGGGTCTTCGAGGTGATGCTGATCGACGACGCGATCAAGACCATGATCGCTTCGCGCGCGACGACGCTGGACATCAACCGGGCCGCGATCGAATCGGGGAGCCTGCGGACCCTCCGGCAGGATGCGGCCGACAAGATCCGGCGGGGCATCACGACCTCCGAAGAGGCCATGTCGATCGTGGGCGGGGCCTGAACCGCGGGGCGGCCATGGGACGCTACACCTACAGGGCGATCGATGAATCCGGCCGCGAGGCGCGGGGCGTCGTCGATGCCGACACGCAGGATCTGGCGAACGACACCCTCGCCTCCCGCGGGCTCACGGTCACCCGCCTTGACGTCCAGGGCGCCGCGGACGTGGCGGCCGGCCGGGCATCCTGGGCCGACCGGTTCCGCACCGTCGGATCGGAGGAACTGATCCTGTTCACGAAGCAGTTCGGCACCATGCTGCGGGCGGGCATCCCGGTTCTCCGCGTCTTCGACATCCTCCAGTCGCAGTCGGAGAACCCGCGCCTCAAGCAGGTGGGCGCCACCGTCGCCGCCGACATCCGCGCCGGAAGCACGCTCTTCGCGGCGCTCTCGAAGCACAAGGGCGTCTTTCCTCCGCTGTACTCCAGCATGGTCCTTGCCGGCGAGACCAGCGGCGCCCTGCCCCAGGTCCTGCAGCGCCTCGTCTACATCGTCAGCCACGAACACAAGGTCAAGAGCGACGTCCGCGCGGCCCTGCAGTATCCGGCCCTGGTGCTGATCGCGCTCACCGCCGCGTTCGTGGCCCTCATCACCCTGGTGATCCCGCGGTTCGCAACGGTCTACGAGAAGATGCGGATCGAGCTGCCGCTCCCGACCCGCATCTGCCTGAGCCTCAGCGCCGCCGTGCGCGAAGGCTGGCCGTGGATCCTCGGCGGAATCGCCGTCCTCGTCGGCCTGGTGGCATGGGCCGTACGGACCGAGGGCGGCCGCCTCCTGCGCGACCGCCTCCTGATGACGTTCCCCCTGATCGGCCCCCTCGTCGTCAAGGCCTCGCTCTCGCGCTTCTCCAGCATCCTGTCCATTCTCCAGGCCACCGGCGTGGGCATTCTCGATTCCTTCGAGATCCTGACCGGCACCATCGGCAACGCCGCCATCGCCCGGGAACTGGCCGGCATCAAGACCCAGCTGGAGCAGGGACACGGTCTCGCCCGCCCGTTCGCCTCCGCGCGCTATTTCACCCCGATGTTCGTCAACATGGTTGCGATCGGCGAAGAATCGGGTAACTTGGACGAGATGCTCCGGGAGGTCTCCTCCCACTACGACGCCGAGGTGGAGTTCGCGACCAAGCGCCTGACCACCGCCCTTGGTCCGATCCTGACCGTGCTGCTCGCGGCCATGGTCGGGTTCTTCGCCCTGGCTGTCTACCTGCCCATGTGGGACTTGGCCAAGATCGCGACCAGGGGAGGGTGACGCCGGAGGATCGCAGCGCGAGAGGATGTGCGAAAAGACACGGGATCCGTGGTTGGCACGCAGGGTGCTACACGGTGTCGGAGGATGGCCGCAGGGGCCGATCGGGCGCGGCCGAATGGGAAAAACGATACGCGTTACGCGTGATCAGTGAAACAAGTACATAGAAGAGGAGACAGGATCATGATCGGAAATCGAAAAAAGAGCAGGAAGTCGGGCTTCACGCTGATCGAGGTCATCGCGGTGCTCGTCATCCTGGCCGTGCTGGCCGCGGTGGCCATTCCGCGGTACATCAGCCTGATCGACGACGCGCGGGACAAGGCGCTGGACGGAGCGGTGGCCGCGGGCCTGTCGCACGTGTCCCTGACCTACGGGCGCCTGTGCCTGGCGAGCGGCGCGGAGCCGACGCTGGCCGCGCTGGCGACCGCGTCCGCGGCGACGCCGCCGAGCGGGGCCGACTACACCTACACGTTCACCGCGACCGCGGTGGGCGTCACGGTGGTCGCCACCGAAACGAAGGCGGATCCCAGGAGCGCCACGAAGGCCTGGGTCAAGCCCTGACGCGGTGGTTTGAGGAAGACGGGAGGCGTCACGACGCCTCCCGTCTTCGTTTCCCGAGAACGGAGATCCCTGCGGTCATGGTCACGGCGCGCCGGAGCGAAGCGGGCAGGGGGCGCGGGAACGCCCCGTCGTCCGGGTTCACCCTGATCGAAACGCTGGCCGTGATCGTCGTGATGTCGATTCTCCTGGTCGCGGTTGCCTCGCGGCTCGACACCTCGGAGCCCGCCGTCATCGCCGAGGCGCAGGTCCTCCGCAGTCACCTGCGCTACGTCCAGGGGCTGGCCATGGCGAACAACACGGAGGCCTGGAGCCTGAACGTGGGCGCGGGTTCCTACACGATCTTCCGCGGCGTGGCGGTCGCCCCTGTCAATCTGCCGGGCGAAACCTCCCCCACCCACAATCTGCCTGCGGGAGTGTCGATCGCGCAGGGAACCGGGATGCTCCGGATCGACGAATGGGGAGTGCCGGACCAGACGCGGACGCTCCAGGTCACCGACGGCCGGACCCAGAGATCGATCACGATTCTCGGACTGACGGGGTTGATCCGGTGAGGACGAATACCCAGCGCAGGGCCGGCTGGACCCTGATCGAGCTGATCCTGACGATCCTGCTCGTGGCGATCGCCCTCGCCGCCGTCGTCCCCTTCCTGGGCGGCACCTTCACGCGGAGCAACGAGCCGCGAACCCAGATCGTGGACGCGATGGAGCTCCAGAGCGGCATCGAGGACATCGTAGCCCTCCAGACCCCGTCCACGACCCTGCCCCAGCTCCGGACGCGGGTCGGCCCGGAGGGAGGGACATGGAACGTTCACCTCACCATCGTCGAGAACCGGTTCGTCGGATTCCCCGGGGGGGCCGAGACGGCGGCGCCCGCGACGAACAGCCTCCTGAAGATCACCCTCCGGAACGCGCTCGGGGAACGCATCACCCGCCTCTTCTCGGATCCGCTATGAACCGGGGCTTCACGCTGATCGAGATGATCGCCGTCCTGCTGATCGTGGGCGTTCTGGCGCTCATGACGACCTCGGCCCTCGCGCCGTTGGCCGAGGGGTACCTCCTGGCGCGCGACAACGCCGACGCCGCCCAGACCCTCGCCTTCGCCACGGCCCGGCTGACCCGCGAGTTCTCGTCCATCACCAACGTCCTCAGCGGCACGGCGCGCACGATCACCTACGAACACCTGGACCAGGACGGCGTGCTCCGGCGCCGCACCCTCACTTGGAGCGGGACCGCCGGCACCCCGCTGACGCTCGACGACGTCGCCCTGCTGGATGACATCCTCAACCTCGAGTTCCGCTACTACACCGCGCCCGGGCAGCCGGCCCAGGCGGCATGGACGGCGACCTCGCGCGAGATCGAAACGTCCATCCGCCTCGTGTCCGACGTCAATCCCTGCATCTTCCGGATCCGCCCGCGGAACCTCCGGGGCAATTGAGGAGAGAGGAACCGCGATGAACAATCCTCGAAGGGACCGCCGCAGGGGCGCCATGCTCGTGGTGACGGCGCTCGTGCTGCTCGCCGTGACCGCGGTGGGCGTCGCGATGCTCTCCAGCTCGACAAGCGCCCGCTTCCAGCGCGTCAACGTCGGCGTCGCCCAGCGCGCCCACTACCTCGCGGAGTCCGGCATCCAGTTCATCCGGGCGCAGGGCGGGTCGATCGCAACCAACGTCACGTGCACCCTCGCGAACGGCGACCGGTTCGTCGTGCAGTGCGTCGTCTCCAACTTCATCCAGGATGGTCACACCAACCGGGGCTCGTTCGGCCGGTCGATCGGCATCGCGAACCCCGGCCAGCGCATCGAAGGCCGCCGGGTCATCACGTTCTCCATGAGCCGGAGGTCCGACGTCCGGCTTCTTGACGCCGGCTTCGACAACGACGGCGACCTCTCGATCGACGACACGTGGACGTTCACCCGCGAGGGCGACGATACCGGGAAGACCCAGAAGCCCCGGATCGCCGCGCCCCCCGAAGGCGGCCTGGCCCTGGAGATGCGGAACTGGCAGGGCAATTTCCGGATGGGCTGGCAGTCGAACCCCGATCTGAACCTCGCGACCGCATGGACGAACCAGGGCCGGCTGCTCAGCTACGACGTCCAGGCCAAGGTGTCCGCCGCCAAGTTCGCCGGAAGCGAAAGCAAACCGGTGTTCAACTCCGCCTTGCTGGTGGGCGTCGGATTCCGCCTCCAGAATGACAATCTCAGTTCCTACGGCGCATCCTTCTACCGGCGCCACCCCGACAGCTTCTCGCACAACGCCCCGTGGATCAAGGACCTGGACGACACCTTCCTCACCACCCTGAGCGATACCAATCTCTACATCACGCTGTGGTCCCGGGAGCCTCATGGCAAGCGGCGCGTCATCGCCTACCGGAGGATCCGCTGGAGCGAGGGCCTCCTGTACCGGAGCCCCCTGGACGCGGGCGAGTATGACATCAAGCCCTTCTCGACCATCCTCGTCCGCGTCCGCGAGGAGTTCGTCGGCGCGACGACCAACCGCATCAACCGGATCTCCGTCTACACGCGGTCCGTCGACCACTATCCCCGCTGGCCGGAGGTCCCGCAGAACTACACGCACGCCAAGTGGCCGGAGGACACCACCACCTTCCCCACCCCCGTCGCGTGGGACAACCTCGGGGGTGCGACCGTCGTGAGCGACTCGACCTTCACCTCCGCCGGGTTCGGCGCCCAGAAGCCGCCGGAAATCAACCTCCATGTCTACGACTGGGCGGTCAAGTACTTCGACGACTTTGCCATCCGGGTCGAGGGACACACCTCCCCGGCCATCCCGGGTGACCTCGTCCAATACTAGTGGACGAATCCGCTTTTCCGGCTACCATAGCGCAAGCGGTGGGGTCTCGGCGGCTCCGCCGATGGAGACACTCATGAAGGCTCAGCGAAGCGGCGCGATGCGGGCGGCGGTCATCCTGGCGGGCGTGACGGCGCTCGCGATCGGGTTCACGGCCTGCGAGGACGTGATCCAGGGCACGGCCATCACCGTCACCCCGGAGACATCCACCCTGATCGGCGAGAACGCCACGGTGGTGCTGACCGCCGCGGTGCCGGCGGACGGGGTCTCCGTGTCGAACCAGGTGGACGCCCTCTTCCTTCCGCTCGTGTGGTCCGTCCGCAGCCCGGCCATGGGCCGCATCGCCTCCAGCGAGGGCTACAGCGCCGTCTACGTCAGTTCCGGCGCCGTCGGCCAGAACACCATCACCGTCCGCGACCAGGGCGGCGCCTCGGGCGTGGCGGCGGTCAACCAGACGGCGCCGGAAGAGGAAGAGGAGGAGCCCGCCGCCGCCGTGGTCCTCTAGCCCCGCAGCGATCATGGAAGAGCTGATCCGACAACTGCTCGTGCGCCTGGGCGAGGACCCCGACCGCGAGGGGCTCGAGAAGACGCCGCATCGCGTCGCCCGCGCCTACGAGTTCCTCACGAGGGGCTACCGCGAGGACATCGACGCCGTCATCAACGGGGCCATCTACTCGACCGAGGCGAATCACATGGTGATCGTCAAGGACATCGAGATCTACAGCCTCTGCGAGCACCACATGCTCCCGTTCTTCGGCCGTTGCGCCATCGGCTACATCCCCCGGGGCAGGGTGATCGGGGTCAGCAAGCTTGCCCGCATCGCGGATGTCTTCTCGCGGCGCCTGCAGATCCAGGAGCGCCTGACGCACCAGATCGCGAGGCTGGTGATGGACCGGCTCGAGCCCGAGGGCGTGGGCGTCGTCGTCGAGGCCCGTCACCTGTGCATGATGATGCGCGGCGTCGAGAAGCAGAACTCGCTGATGGTGACCTCCGCGATGCTCGGGAGCTTCCACAACTCCAACGCGACGCGGAACGAGTTCCTGACGCTGGTCAACCGCGCCGCGCACTGACGCGCGATCGCGTCACTTCCACCGCGACGCTCCTCGCGAACCGCAGGGCGCCCGGCTTGTCGACCGTCACGGTCACCCGCCGCACCCGCCGTTCGGCCAGGCAGAGGTCGGCGATCCGCGAGGCGAGCGTCTCGACGAGTCCGAACGAACTGGCCTCGACGAGGTCGATGACGCCCTTCTTGATCGCCTTGTAGTCGACCGCGTCGCGGATCGCATCGCTTCGCGCCGCCGCGCGGAAATCCGACTCGATCGCGAGATTGACGATGACGTCCTGCTTCGACCGCCGCTCCTCGGGGTAGATCCCGATGATGCAGCGAAGGGCAAGGTCGCGGATGAGGATCCGGTCCATCGTCAGAGCCGGGTCCCCGGCGGCACCACCGCGCCCTTGGCGATGACGATGACCCCGTCGCGCACCGTGTAGACCGGCGTCACGGTGTCGTCGGGCTTGCCGTCGGGCGTGATGTAGACGCCGTCGCCGATGCGCGCGTTCTTGTCGATGATCGCGTTGCGGATGAAGCAGTCGCGCCCGATGCCGACGGGCGGCCCCTGGTCGACCGGCCGCTCGAAATCGTAGAAATCGGCGCCCATCAGGATGGAGTGCTCGATGACCGTCCCCTCGCCCACCGTCGCGCGGACGCCGACGATCGAGTGCAGGATCCGGTGGCCGCTGATGATGCACCCCTCGGCGAGCAGCGTGCGGTTCAGGTCGCAGCAGTTGATCTTCGTCGCCGGCAGGTACCGCATGTGGGTGAAGACCGGCGACAGCGGATCGTAGAACGTGAACGGCGGGCGCGGCGCGGTCAGTTCGAGGTTCGCCTCCCAGAAGGACCCGATCGTCCCGATGTCCTTCCAGTAGCCGTCGAAGATGAAGCTGCAGACGTTGTACTTGTCGATCGCGTTCGGGATGATGTGCTTCCCGAAGTCCGCCAGTTTCGGATCGCCGAGCAGCCCCTCGAGGATCTTCCGGTTGAAGATGTAGATGCCCATGCTCGCGAGGTAGCGCTCCTCGCTGTACATGGGGGCGCGCAGTTCGTCGAGTTGCGGGGTGTTGCCCGGCTTCTCGACGAACCGGATGATCCGGTTGCCGTCGCCGACGTGCATGATGCCGAGGGAGCCGGCCTCGGCGCGCGGCACCGGCTTCGTCGCGATGGTCACGTCGGCCCGGTTGGCGATGTGCTGTTCGATGACCTTCCGGAAGTCCATCCGGTAGAGCTGGTCGCCCGAGAGGATCACGATGAGGTCCGGCGACTCGTCCATGAAGTACCGGAAGGACTTGCGGACGGCGTCGGCCGTGCCGGCGTACCACGACTCCGAGTCGGGCGTCTGCTGGGCCGCCAGGATGCGGACGAAGCCGCGGTGGAACTGGTCGAACTGGTAGGTGTTCGCGACGTGCTCGTGCAGCGACACGCTGTTGTACTGCGTGAGGAGGTAGATCTTCCGCAGGTGGCTGTTGATGCAGTTGCTGATCGGGATGTCGACGAGCCGGTACTTCCCGGCGATCGGCACCGCCGGCTTCGCCCGGTCGCGCGTCAGCGGCTGCAGCCTCGTCCCGGCCCCACCCCCCATGATCACGGCAACGGTGTTCATCCGTTTCCTTCCTTCCGATTCGCCCGGACGGCCGAAGCATCGTGCCCCGGCCGCCCCGGGTCAAACTCAATCCGAGCCGGCCTCGAGCACCGCCAGGGCCGTGGCCACGTGGCCGAACGGCGCGCTGACCTGCACCCCCGCGACCGCGCCGCGCAGGCGGCGGACGGACTCCCGCGCGAGGGCGACGCCGGCCCTGCGCTGGCCCTCGCGGTCCGTCGCGGCCGCCATCCGGGCCATGACCTCGTCGGGCACGACGACGCCCGGCACCTCGTTGCGCATGAACTCGGCGTTCCGAAGGCTCGACAGCGGCCAGATCCCGGCGAGGACCGGCACGCGGAGGTCGCCGATGGCCTCGAGGAAGCGGAGGAGCGGCTCCACCGCGAAGACCGGCTGCGTGATGATGAACTCCGCGCCGGCCTCCACCTTCTCCCGGGTGCGCCGCAGCTCCCGCTTCATGTCGATGGCGTTCGGGTCCGCGCCGACGCCGATCAGGACGGAGGTCGGCGGATCGAGCCGCTTGCCGCCGATGTCCACGCCGCGGTTCATGCGGTCCTGGATCCTCGCCATGGCGATCGAATCGGCGTCGAAGACGGCGGTCGAGAACGGGAAGTCGCCCAGCTTCGGCGGGTCGCCGGTGATGAAGAGGATGTTGCGGATGCCCGCGGCGGCGCAACCGAGCAGGTCGGCCTGCATGCCGATCAGGCTCTTGTCGCGGCAGCAGAAGTGAAGCACCGCCTCGATGCCTGCGTCGCGCTCGATCGCCTGCGCGGTGATCAGCGGCGAGAGGCGCGCGCTCGCGCGGGGGCCGTCCGGGATGTTGATCGCATCGACCCCCGCCTCGCGGCAGGCGCGGGCGCCCGCGACGGTCGCGGCCAGGTCCCACCCGCGCGGCGGCGTGATCTCCACGGACGTGACCCACGTCCCGGACGCGAGCCGCGCGGCGAAGCGCGACTTCCCCGCCGCCGGCGGGCGCGGGGCGAGCTCGACCTGCGGCGCCGCCGACAGCATGCGGTGCGCCGCCTGCGTCCCGGTCAGCGGCCGGATGCTGCGGGCGATGTCGCGGATGTGGTCCGGCGTCGTGCCGCAGCACCCCCCGACGCCGCGGGCGCCGCGCTGCACGAAAA
>VGWF01000115.1 GCA_016873715.1 Lentisphaerota bacterium
GCCGAGCGCAACGGTCATGTCGGTTTCCAGCGCGTCGGCGGCCCCGCCGAACTCGTGCCGGAGGGACCGTCCGTCGCGTCGCGCCAGCGCATCCAGCAGCGCGGTCTCCACGGCGGCCCGCGCCGGCCCCGTCGAAGCGCACGCGCCCACGGCACGCCACCCGGCCGCGTCACGACCCTCGATCGACGTCCGCGCCGCCGCGAGCTCCGCCAGCACCCGTTCCTGCGTCAACCCGTCGTAGGCCGGCAGCGGGGCGGCCTCGCCGAGTCCGCGCGTCCCGTCGGCCAGCGTCACGGACACCAGCACGTTGGCCGCATGGCTTCGAACGCCGCCGGAGATGCCGAACGGACGCAGGAGCGGGAGGTCGAGGGGGTCGCAATCGATCGACGCAATCGTCGTGGGCGACGTCATTCCGGGCACTGTGACGCTTCGGCGGCCTGTCCGCAACCGGATACGTGCCGTCGAGGGGGCCGTATCGCCGCGGGGCGGCTCCCCGTCGCCGGCCGCTGGCTGGCGTCGCGGCGGGCCGGGAACGGCATCAGCGGCCGGAGGCGACGGCGGCGGCGGTGCGGAGGGCGACGCGCGAGACGATGGCGAGGCTGTCGGCGGACAGCTTGTCCAACGAGTCCGCCGGCGTGTGCCAGTGGTCGTTGAGGCCCGGCGCGCTGCCGAACTCGAAGTCGATCAGGTCCACCGCGGGCATCCCGGCCTCCAGGAACGGCACGTGGTCGTCGAGCACCTGGCCGGGCGCCAGCCGGAAGCGGTCGCGCACGCCCTCGGCATGCGCGGCGTCGAACACGGCCGACAGCAGCGCGGGCGTTCCGTTGCGCGGCAGCGTGACGGTGAGGTCCCGGTCGCCGATCATGTCGAGGATGAGGACCGCGCGGACGTCGCGCGCCCACCCCTCGTCCACCGCGCGGCGCGCCAGCCGCCGGCTGCCGTGCAGGCCGTCGTGGGGGCCGTACGCGACGCGGCATTCCTCGCCGTCGAAGAACGCGAGGCGGACCTCGCACGGGGGCGCGGACCGCGCGTACACTCGCGCGATCTCGAGCAGCGCGGCCACGCCGGAGGCCGAGTCGTTCGCGCCTTCGAAGTCGGGGATGCCGGACTTCGTGTCGTAGTGAGCGCCGAACACGACGATGCCCGGACCGGCGCCGCGGCGCGAGGCGACGACGTTGCGGAACGTGAGCTCGCCCCCCGGCGGCCCGTCGCGAAACTCGTCGATCGAGGCCTCCCACCCGGCCGCCACCAGCCGCGCGCGGATCCACTCCGCCGCCCGCGCCGCGCCGGGCGTACCGGAGTCCTTCGGGCCCAGCGCGACGAATTCCCGCGCCGTCTCCAGCGCGGCGGCGCCGTCAAACGCCGGCAGCGGCGGCGGCGGACGATCGCCGCAGCCGCAGAGCAGAGTCGCGAGGACTGCAGGGAGGGAGGGCCACCGGGTGCCGAGTCGCGCCAGGCCGGGTCGCCGCGGTCCTGCAGCCGCCGTCCGGGGACCGGATTCCGGTCCTTCCGACGAACGGCGGAGGCGGACGATGGGCAAGACCACCCCGCACCGGACGTGGAGGCCCGGCTTGAGTCCTCGCCCGCGTGCCACTTCCCGCCTCCTTGGAGTTTGGAGCTTCTTCACGTGATGCCTGCCCTTTGAATCCTACTCCACCGCCATGCCGTCCGCCCCGGGCCGGCCCGGCGGCGGGAGGGCGTCGACCACGCCGCGGCCGAGGAGATCGATGGACTTCCACCGGCCGCGCTGGAACCGCCAGAGGTAGCCGGCGGCCAGCACGACGATGTAGGCGCAGGTCCACATCCACGCGGCGATGAGTCCGAGCTTGAGCACGAGGACGATCACCAGTTCGCCCGCGACGAAGAAGCCGTAGGCGATCGCGAGCGACCAGGCCATGACGAACCGCGTGTCCCCCGCCCCCTTCAGCGCGCCCGCGAGGACGATGTCCGCCGCATCCGTGAGGCTCCAAAACGCGAGGATGACCAGCAGGGGACGCACCGTCGGCAGAAGGTCCTCCGCGCGGAACGTGCCCTCGGCGCTGCCGGAGAAGAGGCCGACGTAGAACTCCGGGAACAGAAGGTACGTGACCCCGATCAGGCCCATGTAGGCCGTGCCGAGGACGAGGGTGCTCCAGCCGCCCCGGGCGGCGTGGTCCGGCTCGCGGCGGCCCTGGTACTGGCCGACGACGATCGACGCGGCGATGCCGAGGCCGATGATCGGCATGAAGGCGAGCGTGTTGATGCTCAGCGCGATGTTGCTCGCCGCCTGGGCCAGCGGGCCGAAGCGGCCGGTGAGGAGGACGAACAGGGTGAAGGACGTCAGGTCGAGCGCCAGGTGGACGCCCGACGGCAGGCCGAACCGCAGCAGGCGGCCGAAGAGGGCGCGGTCGAACCGGAACGTGGCGCGCGTCGCGAACGCGCGGTCCGTGGCGCGGCCGAAGTAGAGGCCGAGGAGCACGATCGGCGGAACGCAGCCCGAGATGACCGTGGCGATCGCCGCGCCCCGGATGCCCATCTCCGGGAAGCCCCCATGGCCGAAGATCATCAGCCAGTCGAGCGGGATGTTGAGCAGGTTGCCCGCCATGTAGGCCCACATCGTGGTGCGCGTGTCGCCGCGGCCGCTGAAGAAGCCGGCGACCGCCGTGCTCACCAGCGACGGAAGGCTGCCCCACATCGAGATGTCGAAGTAGATCCGCTCCTCCGCCAGCACCTCCGGCGGATGGCCCGACCATGCCAGGACGAGGCGCCCGAGCGGGAGGAAGAGCAGCAGGATGACCGGCCACGAGAGCAGCGCGAAGAGGACGGCCTGCGCGGTCGCGCGGCCGCAGCCGCGCGGATCGCCGGCGCCGTGGTATTGCGCGACGAAGGTGCCGCCGTAGCCCGCGACGGCGAAGAAACCGCAGATCATCGTGAACGCGAGGATGCCCGCCGGCAGCGCGGCACGGATGGACACGCCGCTGTACCAGGCCAGGAACATGCGGTCGCAGAACTGCATCAGCGTCAGCGAGGCCGTGCTGACGATCAGCGGCAGCGCGATGCGCCACACCTCGGCCAGCCCGCCCGGACCGCGCACCCACGCGTCCCACCGCGACCCCGCCGCTTCTGGAACTCCCGCCGACATTGCACACATTGTCGGCGCATGGCGGGCAAACGGCAAGCGCGCCCCATCGGCGGAGGAAGACCGGCAGATGTCGCTCAGGCCGGGCTGTAGAACCTGGGGCCGTAGTTGTAGTTGACCTCAGGCATGGGGCGCTCGGGCCGCCAGCCGGGTGGCGATGTGGCGGGCGAAGAGGGGGAGGTCGGGGTCGCGGGCGCCCATGACGAGGAGGGCGGAGCCGGGGACGAGGTGCGGGAGGACGAGGGTCTCGAGGGCGGCGTAGTCCGGGGCGACGGCGGCGGCGCGGCCGAGGGCCTGCAGGCGCCGGGCGAGCGCCTCGGAGTTGACCGATCCGCCGGGGGTGCCGCCGGCGTAGAAGACCGGCAGGAGGAAAAGGCGGTCGGCGGGGCGCATGGCCTGCGAGAGGTTCGCGGCGAGGTCGTCCATCATCAGCGTGAGCGGACCGAAGCCGTGGGGGCGCCAGACGCCGACGACGGACCGGGCGCGGGTCGCCGCCGCCTCCCAGGCGGCGCGCATCTTGGCGGGGTTGTGGGCGTAGTCGTCGATCACCAGCACGCCGCGGGCCTCGCCGGCGATCTCGAGGCGCCGGTGGATGCCGTGGAAGCTCCGGAAGGCCCCCGCGACGGCGGGCAGGTCGAGCCCGAGGCTGCGCGCGAGGCCGGCGACGACCAGGGCGTTCCAGCCGTTGTGGACGCCGATGGCGGGCAGGTCGAAGCGGACGCCCTCGAACTCGAAGCCGACGCCGGCCGGCGTGACGTGCGGCGGCACGGAGGCGACGGGCGTCTCGACGCGGCCGGCGAAGTCCGGCCCGAGGATCTCCGCGACGCCGGGGCCGGCGACGAGGGTCCCGCGGACGCGCGCGGCGAACTCGCGGAAGAGGGCGACGGCCTCCTCGAGGGCGAAATGGTCCTGCGAGATGTTGGTCAGGATCGCGTGGTCCGGGGTGAACCGGAGGAAGGAGCGGTCGCTTTCGTCGGCCTCGTAGACGAACCAGTCCGACGCGCCGTTGCGCACGCTGCCGAGGCGGGCCGGGCCGGTCCAGTCGAGCACGGCGCCGCCGTTGACGACGGCGGGGTCGAGGCCGAGTTGTTCGAGGACCCAGCCGGTCATGCCCGTGACGGTGGTCTTGCCGGAGGTGCCGGCGATGGCGATGCCGCGGCGGCCGTCGGCAAGGCGGGCGAGCATCTCGGCGCGGTGGACCACGGGCACGCCGAGGCGGCGGGCGGCATCGAGATCGGGGTTCCCCTCCTCCACCGCGGTACTGACGACAAGGGCGGTGAGGTCCGGGGCGAGGCCCGAGCCGTCCTGCGGCACGAGCCGGACGCCGGCGGCGCGCAGGACGCGGAGCGAATCGATCTCGCGGCCGCCGTCGAGGAAGCGGTCGGACCCCGACACGGCGGCGCCGCGGTCGAGCAGAGCCTGGGCGAGCGCGCTCATGCCGACGCCGCCGACGCCGGCGAGGTGGTAGCGGGGCGGGGAGGGCGGAGGTTCGGAGGTTCGGAGGTTCACGGGTTCGGAGGTTCCGGATTCCGCATGGGCGATCGGCTAGGGGCCGGGGACGACGGGGTCTCCGCCCCCGACCTGGAGCCGGGCGGCGAGGCTGGCGCCGTCCTCCACGGTCAGGTGGGCGCACCGGAGCGATCCGCGGAGGGCGCCGCCGGCCCGGAGGAAAACCTCGCCGCTGACGACGAACTCGCCCTCGAGATCACCGGCGACATCGAGCCGGCGGCAGGCGAGGGCGCAGGTGAACGCGAGGCGGGCGCCCGCGTCGAGCCGGAGGTCGCGGAACTCGATGTGGTCGGGCTGGCAGACGGCGCCCGCGCGCAGGTCGAGGCGGTGCCACGCGACGATGCGTCCGCCCTCGACGCGGCTGGCGAGGTCCACGATCGCGGCGCGGATCTCGCCGGAGTGCACGATGCCGCCCGGGGCGAGGCGGACGGCCCCCGCGGTGGCGATGGTCCCGGAGAAGTCGATGTCCACCGTGTAGTCGACGATATCGATCTTCTTCCGGCACTTGGGGCAGACGGCGTAGGACTGGCGTCCCATCACGTGGGATTCCCATCCGCAGTCGGGGCAGGCGATGTCGCGCTTCGTCGGCAGGGCCACGCTGCCCGCAGGGGCCGGGCGGGGCGGAGGCGGGGCCTCCGCGGCGGGCCGGGTTGCGGCGCGACGGCCGCCCAGCGACTGGACGAGGTCGTACCCGCTGACGATGCTGGCTTTGCGGGATCCCGACACGGGCATCTCCGGCGCTGCGCGATCCGCCGGCGTCCCCCCTCGGAATGCGGCGGCGGACCGTGCGGGCCCGGGCGGCTAGCGCTTCGGGAAGGCGACCCCGGGGCGGTTCGCGTCGATGCCCGGAGGCACGGGCGTCGGGGGCGCGGAATGCTGCGGCGCCGCGGGGGCGACACCCGACGCATTGACCTCGGAACGGCCGACGAAGGCGACGCCGTCCTCCACGACCAGGCGCTTGGCCTTCAGGTCGCCCGTGAGGCGGGCCGAGGCCTTGAGTTCGATGCGGTCGCGGGCGACGATGTTCCCGTTGATCGTTCCCTCCACGACGGCGGAACTGACGTTCAGGTTGCCCTTCACGACGGCCGACTTGCCGACGAGGGCGTCCTTCTCGCAGTGGAGTTCGCCGTCCAGTTTCCCGTCGATGCGAACCGTGCCCGCACTCTTGATGGTGCCGGTGATCTCGGCATCGCCCGCGATGACCGTCTGCGCGCTGACGTTGTCCATGGTCCGATATCCTCCGCTCCCGCCCTGTTGTGGCGGAAGCGCCACTCTGGCCCAAGGCGGGGAGCGGGTACAAGCCCAAATCGTGGAATCCCGCCCCGGGCCCTTGCGTCCGGCCGGCCGTTTCGTCGCCCTTCCCCACCCGGCACCCATCCTGCTATTCTGGACCCTCGAATTGGCGGAACGACTGTGGACCTGCGTCGAAAAGCATCGTTGGTGGTCCTGCTGCTGACGCTCAGCCTCATGCTGGCGCTGATGGGGCTCTCCGACCGCGCCCTGCTTCGCGGGTTCCTGGACGTCGAGGCGGGGAATGTCCGCGACCGCATGGTCAGCCTGTCCACCGTTCTCCACCGGGAAACGGCGATGCTGGGGGCCAGCGTCAGGGACTACGCGATCTGGGACGAGACCTCCGGCTACCTCGAGGGGACCAATTCCGCGTACCCCAAGGTTCACATCTCCGACAGCACGTTCGACCAGACCGACGGTTTCTTCTTGTTCGATACGAACGCCGCGCCTCGAATCACCCTCGCGCGCAGCGCACAGGGGGCGCCCGCCGAGGCGGCGCCGGAGGAGGTGGCGGCGGCCGCCCTTCTGGCCGGAGAGGCCCTGGAATCGTCGCACGGCGTTGCCACACGCCGGTCGGTCCGCAACGACCGGCTGGTGCTGTCCGCCGCATGCGCCGTCCGGCCGACCGACGGCGAAGGCCCCCCCCGCGGCGTCCTCGTGCAAACCCGCTCCTTCGGCGTGGCGGACCTGGATTCGCTGCTGTTGAGCGTCGACCTCCAGATCAGCATGCATCCGCCGGACGGCCGGGGCTCGGCGGACCTGGCGGAGGCGGCGGCCCGGCTCTCGAACCGCACGCCGACCCTTTCGATGCCGCGCGACGACAACACGATCGCCGGCTACCTCCTGCTGACCGGCGAGACGGGCGAGGCCGAGGGAATCCTGCGGGTCAAGGCGACGCGCGCGCTGGTCAGCCACGGGCGTCGTTCGCTCCAGGTGTTCCTCGTCACCCTCGTCGCCACCTGCGCGATCTTCGGCATCCCCGCGGCCTGGCTGGTCGACCGCCTCGTGCGCACGGGGCTTGCCCAGCGGGAGGGCGAGGAGCGGTTCCGGGCGGTGACGGAGTCGGCCCGCGATGCGATCTTCGCCGTTCGGGAGGACCGGATCGTCTCCTGGAACCGGGGGGCCCGGCGGATGTTCGGCCACGAGGGCGGGGAGATCCTCGGCCGGTCGCCGGCCCTGCTGTTCCCGCCGGAGCCCGGCGGAGCGGTGCCCGAGGGCCTCAACGCCGTGCGCGCCCCCGCGACGGATCCCATGCTGGGCGTCCCGCGCGAGGTCCGCGCCGTCCGCAAGAACGGCCAGGAGTTCCCCGCCGAGGTCTCCGTGGGCACATGGAACTCGGCCGAGGGCGAGTTCCGCAGCGTGATCCTCCGCGACATCACCGACCGGCGGAACGACGAGGCGGCGCTGCGGGCATCGGAGACCAAGTACCGGATCATCTCCGAGCACACCTCGGACTGGGAACTGTGGACCGCGCCCGACGGCAGGCTGCTCTACTCCTCGCCATCCTGCGAACAGATCACGGGGCGGCCGGCGCGCGCGTTCCTCGACGATCCCGACCTTCTCCGCCGCATCGTCCATCCCGAGGACCTGGCGGTCTACGACGGACACTGCGGACGCGCCGATACCGGCGACCGGGGCGGCGAGATCGAGTTCCGGATCGTGCACCGGGACGGGAACATCCGGTGGCTCGCGCACACCTGCCTGCGGGTCTACGACGACGAGGGGGCCAACCTCGGCATCCGCGCGAGCAACCGCGACGTGTCGGCGCGCCGCAAGGCGGAGGAGGAACGAACCCGCCTCGAGGAGCAGGTCCGCAACACGCAGAAGCTCGAGAGCCTCGGCGTCCTGACAGGCGGCATCGCCCATGACTTCAACAACCTGCTCGTCGGCATCCTGGGCAACGTCGAGATGGCGCTCGACGCCGACCTGCCGCCCGAGGTGCGCGAGTCGCTGGCCGGCGTCCGGAGCGCCGGGACCCGGGCGGCGGACCTCGTGCGGCAGATGCTCGCCTACTCGGGCCGGACCACGGTCGCGCTGCGGCCCATCGACGCCGCCGAGACCCTCCGCGCCTCGGCGCCGCTGATGCGCGCCGCCATCAGCCATCGCATCGTTCTCGACCTCGACCTGCCGCGCGGGCTGCCCCCCGTCCAGGCCGACCCCGCGCAGCTCCGCCAGATAGCGATGAACCTCATCGTCAACGCGGCCGAGGCGATCGGGGAGAAGACGGGCACGGTTCGCGTGGGGATGGAGGCCGTCGACGCCGGGCCGGGCTTCTTCGCCGGCGCCTGCCCGTCCGGGGACCTCGATCCGGGGCCCTATGTCGCCCTGCAGGTCTCGGATGACGGGCCGGGCATCCCGGACGATGTCGTCCCGAAGATCTTCGATCCGTTCTTCACGACGAAGTTCACGGGGCGCGGCCTCGGCCTGCCCGTCGTGCAGGGCATCGTGCGCGCCCATCGCGGCGCCATCCGGATCCGCACCGCCTCCGGCCACGGCACGACCGTGATCGTCTACCTGCCCGTCTGCGCGGTCGCCGCCCCACCGCGCCAGGACACGGCCGCCCCGGCCGAGGCGGCCGCGTGGAAGGGATCCGGCCTGGCGCTGGTCATCGACGACGAACCCCTCGTGCGCGACGTCGCCACCCGGATGATCTCGCGTCTCGGATTCGACGTCATCACCGCGTCCGACGGGGTCGAGGGGCTCCGCGCGTTCCGCGAACGCGCCGACGCGATCCGCGTCGTGGTGCTGGACCTGACGATGCCGCGCATGGACGGCGAAGCCACGCTCAAGGAGATCCGCGCCCTCCGGACCGACGTGCCCGTCATCCTGGCCAGCGGCTTCTCCGAGCTGGATGTGGCGCAGGTCGGACAGAACGACCCCCGGGTGTTCTTCCTGCAGAAGCCGTTCCGGCTGCCCCTCCTCACGGAACGCCTTCGCCGCGCCCTCGACGCCGCGCCGGCCGCCTGAGCCGGGGGCTCCCGGGCAGGGGGCGGCGGGGCTCCCTACTTGCGGAGGGGTTCGCGCGGGTCCCTGGACTCTTCCTTCACGCGAAGCTGGAGTTCCCAGAGCTTGATGTACTTGAGCGCGGCACCCATGAACGCCAGGCTGGCGATCACGAATCCGTGCGCGCCATCGAGGAACCCGCCCCGGAGGAAGTACCCCTTGAGGAACCGGAACACGGGGCGGAAGATCAGGTCGCTCCACCGGAACCGGACGTCGCTGACGAACTTCTGCTGCGCGGTGATCGTCGAGAACCGGTTCAACGTCACCATGTGGTCCTCGACGTCGTCGTAGGTGTAGTGCCAGAGCGGGTTCCGGAGCCGCTTGACCGGCCCGGTGACGACGACATGGTCGTGCGGCTCCTGTCCCTCGGTGCGGCCGTGCTCGCGGTGGAACAGCCGCAGCTTGACGTCCGGATACCACTCGCCGTGGCGGATCCACCGGCCGAGGTAGCGGACCATCCGCGGAAACTCGTAGCCGACCGTGCGGCCGGGGCCGCGCCCGAACTCGCCGAGGATCTCATCCCGCAGGCCGGGCGACACCTCCTCGTCGGAGTCGAGAAACAGGACCCACGGTTCCTTGGCGAGGTCGCGGACGAGGTTGCGCTGGCCCACGTAGCCCAGCCACTCGTGCTGGTAGACGCGGTCGGTGTACTCGCGGCAGATCGCAATCGTCCGGTCGGTGCTGTAGCTGTCGAGGACGACGATCTCCGCGCACCATCGAACGCTCTCGATGCAGCGCCGGATCTTGCGCTCCTCGTTGAAACAGATGATGCAGGCGGAGATCGGCACGTGCATGTCGGGTCTCAGGGGGCCGGGCGGGCCGCCGCGGCCACCGGTTGCGCCAGCAGGTCGATCGGGCGCGCGGCCTCGTCCTGCAGGGTTCCGCCGGCGTAGACGCGGACGACGTAGCCGTGGAAGCGGCAGGGGTTCGTTGCGCGGAAGCCGGCCCGCACGACGTAGGCGGCGCTGGCGATGAGCGTCCCGTCCGCCTGCCAGGCCCCGGCCGCCTGCGCCTCGACGCGGGGGGGCATCGCCCGGGTCAGCGTCGGCGCGCCGGTC
Organism: Lentisphaerota bacterium; assembly: GCA_016873715.1. Classification (GTDB taxonomy): domain Bacteria; phylum Verrucomicrobiota; class Kiritimatiellia; order PWTM01; family PWTM01; genus VGWF01. The sequence continues at coordinate 9,979 of VGWF01000115.1, forward strand.
CGCGTGTCCTGGTCGAAGAAGACGACCTCGACCTTCAGCGACGACGATGGGGGCGGCGGGCCGGACGCCTCGAGCGTGATCCGCACGAGGCGCATGTCGTCGTAGTCCTCGCTGTCCGGGAACCGCTGCAGGGCGAGATCGCGGATGCGCACGCGCCGCGCGGGCGCCGCGGCGACGCGCCGCTGCTCCTGGGTCAGCCGCGCCCACTCCCCCGCCGCGCGATCGGCCTCGGGTTTGCCCGAGGCGCGCTGCAACAGGAGCGCCCACTGGCCGATCGCCTTGTCCGGCATGCCCCGCTGTTCGAAAATGGCGGCCCGCAGCGTGTAGGCGGGCAGGAAGCCCGGGTCCTCGGACTGGAGTTGCGCGAGGATCTCATCCGCCGCCTCCGCCTTTCCGGCGGCCATCCGGGACCGCGCCGATTCGATCAGCGCCGCCGACCGCTCCGCCCGCGTCGGCACCGGCGGCGCGGAGGGCGGGGGCTGCGGACGGGCCGTCGCGTTCGTCGGAACCGGCGGGGGCACCGCCGCGGCCTTCACCTGCTGCGTCGCCAGCGTGTGGAAGGCGTTCTTGATCGTCGCCAGTTCCTCCCGGAGCTGCCGCAACTCCGAGGCCGTCCGCTCGTCCGGCATGCGGTTCGTCACCACGACGACCGGCGCGGCCGGCGGCGCGGACGTCACCGCAGGGGCGGGAGGCTCGGGGGCCGGGACGTCGGCGACCGCGTTCGTCTCCGCCGCCGGGTCCGGCGGCTCGACCGATTCGTCCGGCGACCGGCCCGACCTCCACCAGAGAACCGCCGCGGCGGCCGCGACGGCCACCGCGAACGGGACCCACCGCCGGCGCCGCGCGCGCCCCCCGGGCGACCCGCCGGAGATCTCGGCCTGGACGAAGGCGTGGACGAGCATCGACGTCCGCCCCACCTCGATCATGTCGCCGTGGTGCAGGATCGCCCGCTGGACTTCCCGCTTGTTCACCAGCGTCCGGCCCATCGAGCCCAGGTCGCGCACCAGCAGCCCGCCGTTGTGGTGCTCGACCACGGCGTGCTCGTAGGCGATTTCGGGGTCCTCGATCCGGAGGCCGCAGGCGGCGCCCCGGCCGATCGTCATCGGCTCGATCGGAACGGTGACCCGCTCGCCCTTCCGGGGACCGGTCAGGATGACCAGGCGAAAGATCAACGGTGCTCCCTCGGCAGGCCCCGGCCGGCCCGGCGCGTGCCGCGTGCATCATGCCCCGGATCCGGCCTTCTCTCAAGAGCGATTCCGGCGTCCGCGCTCGCGCCCGGCGTCGGAACCGTGTAGGGTTCGCGAGCCGGTCCGCCGGGGCGGGTCCGCGGCAGCCGATGCCGCGCGCCGCGGCGGCCGCGGGGGATGAAGCCGATGTCGCTGGCGGATGTGGTGTTCGTGATCGCCCGGACCTCGCTTCACCTCTGGCTGAAGATCTGGCACCGCTACGAGGTGCGCGGCGCGGAGAACGTCCCCCAGTCCGGCGGCTGCCTGATCGCCTCGAACCACACCAGTTACCTCGATCCGGCCGCCGTCAGTTGCGGAACCCGCAGGCGCCGGGCGTGGTTCCTCGCGCGGGACACCCTCTACGGCGGCCGGAAGTTCTTCTTCGACGCCTTCCACTGCATCCCGCTCAACCGCGAGCGCGGCGAGGTCGCGGCGCTCCGCAAGTCGGTGCAGATGCTCAGGGACGGTCACGTTCTCGCCCTCTTCCCCGAGGGGACGCGCTCGCCCGACGGGAAGCTCCAGCCCGGCCAGGGCGGCATCGGGTTCATCGTCGCCAAGGCCCGCCAGCCGGTCGTCCCCACCCTCGTCCAGGGCGCCTTCGAGGCCTATCCGAAGGGTGCGAAGCACATCCGGCCCCACAAGATCACCGTGACCTACGGCCCGCCCATCCAGCCCGACGAGTTCGACGCGCTCGGCGGCGACCGCGACCACTACGCCCGCATCAGCCGCCTCATCATGGAGCGCATCGCCGCCCTCGGCCCCGTCGACCCGCCGCCGCTGGGCTGAGATTCAGCCTACAGCCCGCCGACCAGCTTCAGGAGCTCGTCCAGCTTCCCGACGAGGCTGCGGGCGCGCAGGCGCGGGATGCGGCCGCCGGAGAGGACCGGCTCGCCGCGGTGCATCAGGATCGCGCGATCGCCGTCGACCTCGACCGACTCGAGGTTCTTCGCCGAGGCGGCGATCTTGAGCCGCGCCAGCTTCAGCAGGCGGTCGAGGGGCGGAGGCAGCGGGCCGAACCGGTCCCGGAACTCGGCCGCCAGTTCGCGCACGTCGGTCTCCGCGCAGGCCCCGGCGATGCGGCGGTAGAGCTGCAGGCGCTGCACCTCGTCCTCGACGTAGTCCGTCGGTATCACCGCCGCCCCGCCCGCCGCGAGCGGATCGGGGCTCAGGTCGATGAAGTCCAGCGCGAGCCGGGCGGTCGCGGGCGCCGGGGCGACCTCGCCCTTCAGGCGCGCGACGGTGCGACGCAGGAGCTGGCAGTAGAGGTCGAATCCGACCGCCGCAATGTGCCCGCTCTGCTCGGCGCCCAGCAGGTTGCCCGCGCCGCGGGTCTCGAGGTCGCGCAGCGCGAGACGGAAGCCGGCCCCGAGGCCCGAGTGGCGGCGCAGCGCGCCGATCCGCTGGCGGGCGGTGTCCAGCAGCCGCCCGTGCCGCGGCAGGAGCAGGTAGGCGTAGGCCTGGTGCTTGTAGCGCCCGACGCGGCCGCGGAGCTGGTAGAGGTCCGCCATGCCGAAGCGGTCGGCGCGCTCGATCAGGATCGTGTTGACACGGGGGATGTCGACGCCGCTCTCGATGATCGTCGTGCAGAGGAGCACGTCGATCTCGCCGGCGGTGAACCGGTGCATCAGGTCCGCCAGCTCGCCCTCGTTCATCTGCCCGTGACCGGCCTCGATCCGGGCCTCGGGGACGAGCCTTCGCAGCGTCTCGAGCCGGTCGTGGATCGACATCACGCGGTTGTGCAGGAAGAAGACCTGCCCCTCGCGGTCGAGTTCCCGCAGGATCGCGTCGCGCACGAGGGCCTCGTCCCACGGGCGCACGATCGTCTCGATCGCCAGCCGCTCCTGCGGCGGCGTCTGGATCACGCTCAGGTCCCGCGCGCCGGTCAGGCCGAGGTAGAGCGTGCGCGGGATCGGCGTCGCGGTCATCGTGAGCACGTCCACCGTGCTGCGCAGCCGCTTGAGCGACTCCTTGTGCTCGACGCCGAAGCGCTGCTCCTCGTCGATGATCACGAGGCCGAGATCGCGGAAGGCGACGTCCGCCTGCACCAGCCGGTGCGTGCCGATCACGATGTCGACCTTCCCGCCGCGCAGGCGCTCGATCGTGCGCCGCTGCTCCATGCGCGTCCGGAAACGGCTCAGCATCTCGACGGTCACGGGGAAGGCCGCCATGCGCTCGCGGAACGTGTCGTGGTGCTGCTGCGCGAGGACGGTCGTCGGGACGAGCACCGCGACCTGCCGGCCGTCCATGACCGCCTTGAACGCGGCGCGCATCGCGACCTCGGTCTTGCCGTAGCCGACGTCGCCGCAGATCAGACGGTCCATCGGCCGGGCCGCCTCCATGTCGCGCTTCACGTCGGCGATCGCGCGGAGCTGGTCGTCGGTCTCGTGGTACGGGAACGCGGCCTCGAGCTCGGTCTGCCAGGGCCCGTCCGCCGCGAAGGCGTGGCCGGGCCGCGTCTGCCGCAGCGCCTGCGTCTCGAGCAGGCTCCCGGCGAGGTCGCGCACCGCCCGCTCCGCGGCCTCCTTCTCGCTCTTCCACCGCCGCCCGCCGAGCTTGTGCAGCTCCGGCCGCCGCCCGCCGAGCCCGACGTAGCGGCTGAGCAGGTGCGCCTGGCCGACCGGCACGTAGAGCTTCGCGTTGTCGGCGTACTCGACCGCCAGCGCCTCCTGGAACTGCCCCGCGATCTCGATCTCGAGCAGGCCGAGGTAGCGGCCGATGCCGTGCTCGACGTGGACGACGAGTTCGCCGGGCTCCATCTGGCCCGCGTCGAGGAACCGCTCGCCCTCCGTGCGCCGCGGGCCCGGGCGCCGCGCGTGCAGGTCGTAGCGGCCGAGCGCCGCGCGCCGCGGGAAGAGGTCGCCCTCCGCGACGACCGTCAGCGAGCCGTCCTCCAGCTCGAAGCCCTCCGACAGGGCGCCCACGCGCACCCGCGCGCCGGGCGGCCAGTGCGGATCGTCCGCGTACAGCTCCCGGAAGCGGTCGCGCGCGCCGCCGGTCGCAAAGAGGAACCACACCGCCGCCCCGCGCCGCGCGCGGGACGCCAGCTCGCGCACCCGCTCGGCCCGGCGCGCGGCCAGCACGTCCGGCTCGGCCAGGTCCCCGCGACGCCCGCTCCCGGCCAGACCCGGCAGCGCCTCGATCGGCCGCAGCCCCAGCCGCACCGGCGCCCCCCCGTCCTCGTCGAACGACACGAACTCGAGGTCGGTCCCCTGCCGCCGCGCCCGGAGGCGGTCGTAGGGCGGGTCGGGGTTCGAAGGCTCGCTGGTTCGCAGGGTGGCCGGTACGGGCTCCGCGCTCCGGGTTCCGCGTTCCGGACTGGCTATCGGATGTTGAGCCCGAACTTCGTCGTTCGATGTCCGACCTTCGATGTTCGGCGTTCGATGTTCGATGTTCGGCGTTCGATGCTGGGTGCTCGCCCCGCTCTCCGCCCGCTCATGCACTTCGGCATGCTCGCGCAGGCGTGCGGGCTCGTTCCAGACGCGGACCGCGTCGGGGGGAAGGTAGTCGAGCAGCGTGAGCCCGCCGGTGCCGGCCTCCTCGCGCGCCGGGGCGAGGACGATCGACTCGATCCTCTCGCGCGAGCGTTGCGCCCAGGGATCGAACGTGCGAATGGACTCCACCGCGTCGTCGAGGAACTCCACCCGCGCCGGCCAGGCCGCGTGCGGCGGCCACACGTCGACGATGCCGCCGCGGACCGAGGCGTGGCCCTTCGCGTCGACCTGCGGCACGAACTCGTATCCCGCGGCGTCGAGGCGGGTGACGAGCGCCGACGGCCCGCCGCCCCCGCCGACCGCCAACTCGAAGGCGTCGCGGTCGACCCGGTCCGCGTCCACCGTGGTCTGCAGCAGCGCCTGGACACAGGTCGCGATCACCGGCGGCGGCTCCCCCGACCGGCACCGGCGGAGCACGTCGAGCCGGTCGCCCGCGACATCCGGCGCCCGGCCCCGGGCCGGCCCGGCCGCGGCCTCGCGCGCGGGGAAGACGCCGATGCGGGCCGCACCCGCCGGCGCCAGGGATTCAAGGTCCTGAACGAGGATGTCGAGCGAGCGAGGGCCGTCCGTCACCCACAGCGTCATGCGCCCCGAAAGCGCGTGCAGGGACCATGCCACGGCGGCCTGGCCCGACGCCGGGACCGCCTCGAAGCGCGCGGAACCACCCGACAGCGCGCGGGAGAGCGCATCGCGGTCGGCGGACGGGAGGAGGATCTCCACGGACGGTTCGGGCACGACGAGAGGCTATTCCCGGCATCCGTCCAAGTCAAAGGCCCAGGGCCGACGCATCTTGTTCCTGTCGAAACCGGGCCGTGTGCTCGGGATCCTCAGGATTCCCCTTCCATCGCCGGGAAAGGGAGATCCCAGCCGAACGATCCTTGAATCAAGGCGAAGGCGCTGCCGCGGCGCGCACCGGGTGGCCCCGAGCCCGCGAGGGGCCCGGCCGGGAACGCGCATCGTGCCGAAGGCTGGCGTGCCACGCCGGAGCCCCGCCCTGCGGGGCGAAGGCGGGACTCCCC